>CACWOS010000029.1 GCA_902762565.1 uncultured Prevotellaceae bacterium | reverse complement strand
TCGTAGATGACGTCGGAACACCTCAAAGATGACGTTAGCACGGGTCGAAAGTGCCGTACCTTTGGCTCACTTGCCTTAACGGGTACAAAGGTACTACATCTGGGAAGGGCGATGTCCGACTTTGTCCGATAGTCGTGATTATTTTCTTTTCATTTTCTGCTCTTCGTCCCACTTCATTTTGAATCTCGCGCGTTATTAAATATTAATTTATTTAAGCCCCTATAGGGGCTAATAATTATTTAATTAATTTAATTAAAAGGGCAGTCCTGCTGCTCCGCTTGGGCAAAATAGGCATAATAGGCCTTGGCATCAATGATGCAGAGGTCTGGTTTGATGGACCGAATGGCTACATCGACCATCTTGTCGCGTTTCTCGAATCCAAGGCCGCGCAGATTAAAGGCGAAAAGAGTTGAATTTATGTCTTTCGCAGGTTCTGCAGATGGTTATTCGTGTCATTAGTGAGATTCGTGTTCGTTATATAATAAACACCTTATTCTTGTTTTCTTTATTTGAACACGAATTGCACGGATTACACGAATTTTCATCCACTGCATTATTCGTGAGATTAGTGAGATTCGTGTTCGCAATCCTCTCCAATGCCAATGCTTTCTGTGTTAGACTTGCTGTCATTAGAATTGACAAAAAGTAGGTTTTTCCACTCTTTGCCTTACCACAGTCAGCTACCAGTTCACCGCGATAGAAACACGGCACGTCGAACATCCGGAACAGCGGTTGCATAGGCGGTAACTCCGTTTCTGTCGTGATGCGCTCTGTCAACCATCGGACGTTCTTCTTTTGTAGTCCACCCGCTACCACAGCCCCGATAACAACCAATGGCTCATAGCCCGTAGGCCACTGGTCACCCCGTATTTGTCGTACCATTTCGTCCAGCGTCACCTGTCGCGGCGCCTTGTCCTTAGCATGTTGTAATATTGATAGTTCCATAGAAAGTATAATCTTTACAAGCATCACTATAAATAGAACCTTAAACCAATTTGAGCATCGAGTCGCCTGATGCCATAGAAATCATATTTGCTGGTATCCATATTGTCTGGTCTCTTCATACGCATGGTAAACGTATTGAGTTGGAGACCGATACCTATTCGGTCTGAAAACATGTGTTCGACCCCTAACTGCCCCAAGACCCCGATATTCGATTCAGAACTATCTCCAAACATATAGCCGGAATACACCTCCTTATAGACAGAATAGCCTATACCAAGAGCTACGTCCAGACGCCAACTGTCCCCCAACTTGATACCATAGACAACACTTGGACCAACATAATGCATCCTAATGCTCTCTGTGTCATTGAAGGTTGTCGAATGGTACAGGTAGTTGATGCCGATGCCAAAACCCGATTGCCAAAAATGCTGATAGTCGACACCCACCCCAAAACCTGTCTCTGATTTATAGACGTTTTGGGGAGTCGTTATCTCTGACGTAATCCATGAAGGGCCAATATTTATCTTGACAATGTCTTTTGGATTGTCAAGCATCTTCTCTCTCCTGGCAATTTGTTCGTGAATCATTGCCAGCAACTCTTTGTCATTCTCTTCCTCCATCTCTAATATGACAGACCGTGTATCACCACTCAACAAGCTGTCAGGCATCACATACATAGTGCCGTAAATGCGATGGCAACTGGAACTGAAGTTCGGTGTCTTGTGTTGGTCGATTTTCAAGGCATTACCTCCGCTCTCAGCAGTCTTTTTTACGGCCAGTGTCAGCATGTTCCCATAAAGGCATTTGTAAGTTGGTGTCATACCTCCATCCGTTACACTCACCTTGCCGATGGGCCTTGTGTTCAGTCACGTCGGCTGTCACCCTGGGCGTCGATGAGCAACCAGTTAATACGGCTGCAGCCCAGACAAAACAAATCTTCTTTACCTTTCTAGTTTGAAAGTGCAAATACAGTAACATTTTCTTAAATTTCAAAATAATATACTCAAAAAATGATCACAGAGTCCCCCGGCCACCAGGTTAATATCCAGAGTGAATCATGGAGGAATCAGTCCCTCCGATTCTGCAAAGGTACTACACGTCACGATGGCGTTGCCTCTCTTTATCTTATAAGTGGAATCTGTAAGACAGCGTAATGCTCAGGTAACGGTTATGCATCTCTTTGGCATCCGACGCACTCAAGGCATCGGCAAGACCGAAGTAGTAGCGGGCATCCAGCATCACGCCTTTCAACTCATACGAAAGACCGATGGGAAAGCCAAAGTCTATTGACTTGCAGACATCCGTAGCCATAGTGTTATATGTGTAATATTCATAAGGCATTAACGTGTTAGTGTAGACAGGGACGTTGTCTTGATATTGATTAGCTTCCTCTGTTTGTGTTTCACATTTCAGACGGTCATCGGCCCTGATACCTAATTGTACACCAGCTTTCACTGCCAATCCCTTCAGAGGGGCAATATAATAGTTTACGAGCAGAGGTATATTGATATAGTTAGACCGCAACTTGCCCTGAGTTTCACTGTAGACAAGATGATCTATCCCCTGATTGAATGTATGCTCTTCAGTGCTGCCATCAATCTCAGCACCTTGTTGCGAGAACATCATGCCAATCGACAAACCCACCTGGCGGCTGACACCATACTCAAACTCCAGGCCTGCCGTCACGCCAGTCTTGGTATGGCAGAAATTCCCGTTGCTCTCGTTTAAAGTGGCTATATTCAAGCCTGCCATGGGCCTTATCGAGAATGTACCCTTCTCGTTCTGTGCCATCATGCTCATCGACAGACAAAACAGGATGGCTGATAATGCTATTTCTTTCATCATATACTACTTACACCTTACATGATACTTACAAATGCAGCCGATAGCCCAGCGTAATACTCAGACAACGGTTGCGGACATCCTCACGGTTTATTGGCGAGTCGTCAATTTTTGTCAGGCCGAAATAATAGCGGGCATCCAGCACGATATGACGAGACTCATAAGAGAAGCCTATCGGAATACCAAAGTCCAACGACATACAGTCACATTTACTGTCAACGGTTGCCTGGACAGGCATCGGATATCCATCGAGCCTGAAGGACATGCCATCACGCTTTTCATAGACATCAACCACAGCATCAACGTCGGCCTGAGTACGGCTGCTGACCAGAATACCCATCTGCACGCCAGCCTTCAGTGCCAGTCCCTTGATAGCCGGCACGTAGAAGCTAGCCATCAGCGGAAGGTTCACGTAATTACACTTCACCTTACCATCGCTTTTCGTACTCTCCCAATAAGCATACTGGTCATCGTATGCGTAGGCAACCAATTCGCCGTCGATTTTCGCCCCTTGCTCCGAATAGATGGCTCCTAACGACAGCCCCAACCAGCTGTTAACGCCATACTCTGCCTCTACGCCAGCTGTCAGCCCAAACTTGTTATGATAGTAATCATCAGAAAGGCCTCCTGGCAGTGTCGTCATATTGACACCCACCAGAGGCTTTATCGAGAATGTACCCTTCTCGTTCTGTGCTGCCGCTGTCAGCCCACAGCATAGCATAGTCATCAACAAAAGTCTTTTCATACTATACTTTGTCATTTTTGTATTAATATTCTCTGCAAAAGTACAAACATTTTTTCAAACTTACAAATTTTATATACTGAAAATGATTAATATAATTCCCCATGATCTTGATTCTTTATTTTTCTTGGAAGCTTTATTCCATATGGAAACAATAATCGGTAAGATACATAAATATTAGTATTGTCAACACTATTGAAACAACTGAGATTAGATGCCAAGACCATTCCTTACGTTTGGGTTCCTTCATGAACTTTTTGAAATATGGAATATATATATCATCGTGAATGACAAGTATGTGCGATAAGAAAAAGCCTGCTGCAAATAAGAACGAAATGCAAAGAACAGGCATATCATTCATGGCACGTACATAATAGGGCGTAGAGATAAATAGTTGTGGCAGCATGACAACATCAACAATAATTCCAGCAAAAAAGACTCCCATTCCTACAGAAGGATATACAGTAACCCATCCTGTCCTAATATCAAAAGTGTAGGCATAACTACTTTTATTTAATTCTTTCATTACCTGCTCATGAGTCCTACCTTGTTTTTCCAATCTTCTTTGGACCATAGGAATCCTGTGCATCAGATTTCCAATTCCTTCTAATATTGGTTTTGTACTATAATACATTATATATTCTAAAATGTATTGTATACGGAACATCATAAAAAAAATTCTCATACAAAAGTATTTCATATTTAATAATTTTACTTTTATGTTGCAAGTTAAGAACTGAATATAATGATGTTATTATGATGCAAAGATAGGTAACATAGAGGGGACAGGCACGCTGTGAGGTAATCATTGTAATTTAACCATATTGCTTTTTATTGTGATAAAAATGATCACAAGAACCGTGATTCTCGACCCCGTGATTCTTGTGGACTATCCAAATGTTATTCCCTTAGATTTCACATATTGTGCAACTAAGAATCCAATTATAATGGAACCTATTAATATGCTTGAAGTAATAATAAAAAGTAGCCATCCATTATTCTGTCCGCTTCGATTTATTTTTTCTTGCATCAAATATATAGCATCTTTTCTAAACAAGTAGTATCGGCTATCTAATATAATCATAAAAATAAGTATTGTTAATACATATCTCGTATTAGGATAACCATAAAGGATTTGTAATTTGTCTGGAGAGACAAACAATAAAAGAATATCTAATAAAGCAGTAAAAATAAAAAATAGAACCACACTACTATTAATAATCGCTGTGTTCTTTGCGTTCCATTCTGCATAGCGAAACTTGCGTAGCATCATATAGCAATAACAGGTGATAAGATCTACCATATACATAAATATAAATATTTTGATTATTTGTAAAATTACTATTTTAATGTAACAGCGTGCCTGTCCCCCAGTTACTCGTCACACTCACCTTGCCGATGGGCCTTGCCCCTATTGTTCAGTCACGTCGGCTGTCACCCTGGGCGTCGATGAGCAACCAGTTAATACGGCTGCAGCCCAGACAAAACAAATCTTCTTTACCTTTCTAGTTTGACAGTGCAAATGTAGTAACATTTTCTTAAACATCAAAATCATCTACTCAAAAAATGATCATCAGATTGCGAAGCCACACTCATTCCTTTAGGTGTGAGAGTTCCCTGGTCTGAAATGTGGTAAAGGATCATTCAGAACCGATTCCCTTCAACAGGTAAAACCTATCTTTTTCATTCTTTGAAAAAATAAAATAGACTTTATGATTTTTCTTTTCATCCCAAAAGTGTATGGTATCATATATTACCTCATAATAGTTGTTTATATCTTGAGATGACAAACAACTTAAATCATGATGAATAATATAGATATCTGTATTTTCAATCCAATTGAAATCCTGAAAATGTACCATCAAATCATCCCAACTATATTCGAAATTACGAAAACATAGCTTATCTGCTAATTGTGAAAACAATTCATTTTTATTCTCCACTTTTTGAATTTCAACACAATAGCCTATAAATTCTAAAAAGGACCAACTACATGCTTCTGAGAATAAAACCTTATCTGTTATATTCGATAGTATTTCTACACAACCGTTCTCCATCAACAAATCCATTGCAGCCCTTTTGGATTTCAGAAGTTCTGAAGCTTTTGAGTGAATCTTTAGTGATTTTTGGAACTCATTGAGAATATATTGGCATGCTTCTTCTTCCGAATGAAACACATGAAAGTTATCTCGTGTACCTCTTTCACTCAGATAAAAAACCTCCCAATTAGAATAATTCTCATACAATATGATTTTATTCCAGTCTAAACTGCCGTACAATGAGTAATCATTTTCATTGACTCCCATTTCATCCAATTTACGTTTTAGAACTAATCGATTCATTATTTTATAGGAATTATAAACTTAAATTCTATTAACGAGTTAACGTCTAATGGTGTCTTATATTGAATACCATAGCCCAATTTCCCGAACGCAGGAGCAACTATAGATCTTTGGACATCTATAGATTTAACGACAATATATGCATTATATTGCATATTATTACTTGGAGGTAAAGTAACAGGGGCACGCTGTTACATAGGATGTTTCTCATGGTGACGATTGCTGGAAGCAAGTCTGGAACGTTGTTCAATACTATCGGAGTAATCAGAAATACTCCAAGAGTATTCAAAATTTCTTTTGGAGTAATAACTCAAGCAGGTGTTTGAGGGGCAGTCCGAAGGTTTCAAACTATTGACGCGAAGGAAGCAGAGGCATGGTCCGAAGGAAGCGGACGCCTCTTCCGCTACGTGCGGACGGGGCGCGAGAAGGAAGCGGAAGGGCCTTCCGCCCGTAGCGGATGCGAACCTTAGATGATTGTCCTCACAGGGGGCCAGGCACGGTGTGATGTTATACTAAATCATAGTGTCGGTTCTAGTGATCATTTATCTGATAATCACTTTCTTGTTGTTATTGATGTATAGGCCGGGCTTACTTGGTTTGTCTATGAGTTTCTGACCATTGATAGTGTACCAATTGTCGTCTCTTTCGTCCACCATCTTCCCTCTGACAACTTTAATGCCAGTATCTATCTTGCCATTGATATAGTCAGGCAGGTAGTAGCCCAGGTGAGGCGGCTGGTTGTAGGCCGTATTCTGCCAGCAGATGCCCATACGATAGGTGTGGTCGTGCATCAGTGTAGGAACGGCATAGGTCGTTGGGGTCCACGTGGTGAAAATCATAATCTCCGAGGAGTCTTTCTTGTTCCACATCACAAGCTCCTCACGCCAGTCGCCTAGGATGTCGGCCTGCAGACAAGGTGTGGCCTTAGTATAGTTGGCTGTCTGAGCGTTGTTATAGGTGGTGCTGTAGAACGAAACGACATTAGAGAAACTTGAACCATTCCATTTGGTAATGACAGGCTCTGCATGGGCTGTCTGCGCCCAGACATCTCCGCTGTATTTGTAGCTGCCATCCAAAAGCTGATCTTGGATAGAACCATCCCAGTAGATGCGGAAGTTGACGGAGCAGTTCTTGATACTGGTGGCCTTACCTGTGAGAGCTGAGTATGGTGTACGAACATCACTGGACCAGAATTCATAGCCATCTTTACCTGTCAGGTCGCCTGCCATACCACGGCCATTATCGGAATCTGCTGAACCTCCATGATAAATAACCTCGCCAGTACGGGCATCATGTAAATCCCATGAGCCATGTGTGGCAGTCAGTTTTTCTTCATGTACATCAAAGACTTGGTATCCTTCACGATCGGGAATCATCTTGCCTACATGCATAGCATCACCATGTCCATAGCCAGTGGCATAGAGCAGGGTGCCATCGTTGTTCAAAGCGCCTGCGCCCCAGATAATCTCATCGCAGCCATCACCATCGACATCGGCAATAGACATGTTGTGATTACCATTGCCGTAGAGCGTGTTGCTGCCCACAACGCCACCACTGGTGTCCGTGCTCTTAACTCCACCGGTATTAGCAGGAGCCGTCTTAATGGGAATACGCTTCAGCAGGTCACCATCGATGGTATAGGTTAGCCCTGGCTGTCCGTCATCCCATTTGGAGGCATATACCAGCCATTGTGTGGTGCTGGGCGAGCAATGCAGCCATTCGGTATGCAGACGGTTGCCATCGAAGCTGACTGCCCAGACATAGGCCTTGGTATAGTAGCCGCGACAGAAGATGCCACAGGCTGGCTTGTCTGCACCGTTGATATAGGCAACAGCGCCAAGGAAACGCTCAGAGCGACCACCATAGTTGTCGCCCCAGAAGCCATTAGGATAGGTGCTGACTTTACCTAGTTCTGAACCACCTTCAGTTGTACTGCTTCCTGATGATGTCTTACTGCCTGTACCAGCACGTCCGGGCAGATACCAAGTGGTATGGATAGCCTTACCTGTCAGTCCGCTGAATACAGTGAGGTATTCTGGGCCTTGCAAGATATGTCCGCCTGAGTTGCGGTAATCTTTGGTGTTGTCGTGCCCTTTGATGGTGGCGTCAGTAGCTGCCTGATTGACGTAGTTGCCCAGTCCGTCCTTTGAACCAGCAGCTGTCTTGCACATCATCTCGGCCTTTCCATCATTATCGAAGTCGTAGACCATAAACTGCGTATAGTGTGCACCGTCGCGGATGTTTTGTCCCAAGTCGATACGCCAGAGGCGGGTGCCGTCTAACTTATAGCAGTCGATGAAGGTATTACCAGTAGCTCCCAGGCTTCGTGAGTTGTCCTGAGCGTGGGTAGACTCCCATTTCAAAAACAATTCATATTGTCCGTCACCATCTACGTCACCCACGCTCATGTCGTTAGGATAGTAGGCGTAGGTCGCACTTGTAGGGCCTACTGTGTTGTCGGTATTCGTCCATTTGGAATCCGTACCACCTGCAGGACGGTCGAGTTTCAGTGACAGATACTTTTTCCCCCAAGGTGTGACCTCTGCAGAATTCTCAATAGCAGAACCGTTGACCTTGGTCACGACCTGATACTTAGCCGTGGCTGATCCTTGAGTGTCTTGATAGTTGGTCTTGGTAAGTCCGGAAGCAATGACCGTACCATTACGCAGCAGGTCGAAGGTCGTGTTAGCCTTGTCGTCTGTGCCAAGCAGGCGCCAACTGACAAAATTTGCTGTTGTACTGGTTGGTACTGCCACGAGTCCGCGATCCAGCTTTTCCATCTGGCAGGCGGGAGTAACCTGGGCTTTGGAAGCGATGGTTATCAAGGCCATCAATGACATGAAAAAGAGTCTTAGTTTGTTCATATTGTAGTTTGTTTTAATTACTCGTATTATTCTACGCGGCAAAAGTACAAAAAAATCGGCACATCACCAAGTAATGTGCCGATTTAGTTAACTCAAACGTTTTAATCCGTCTTATTTGATAACCTTTCTGACAGAGCCGTCGCCCATCACCACGATGTTCAGACCGCGCTGCAAGCCATTCTGGCGGATACCATTGAGGTTGTAGATGGCCTTCATGGCTTTGTTGCTCTGATAGTTGACAGTCTCAATGCCATCAACGAAAGCCTGCCATTCATCGTCGTACTGTTTCTTCAATTCCAATGACTTCTCACCAGTATTAAGCACATAGATGTCATAAATCTGGATGCTTGAGCCGCCACCAACTTGCGTGATACGAACATAAACTTCATCAGCATCGTTGTAACTGCGCTCATAGCCCTTCCACAAACGTTTCACTATAGATGTCGTCAGTGTGTCGCCAACATTTGTCCAGTTCAAGCTGTCAGTCGATACCTGGAGCATCATTTTACCTACATTGCTACCACCAGATGCAGTACCTACATAGGTCACAAGATTGAATGGACCTTGGAATTTCTTACGTGACTGGATGCTTGCTGTGTACGGTTCACCACTCACCTTACCAGCAAATTGGATATCTTGCTTAGTAATAGGAGCGTAATCGATAATGTCACCTGTAGTCTCGGGATTATAGCCTGCATCGTTACCTACATCCATACCAGCAGACAAAGTCTGATAGACAAGAACCTGCCCCTTAGACTTCAATTCCCATTCGCAATTCTCTGAAGGAATCCAGTACTCATAGTCAAACTCAGGATAGATATTAGTGACATCACCTGTTTCCGGATCTTCTTGCGTTCCTATGGGCTCTGCAGCTGTATCGTAAATGCTACGAGCATTCTTACCCCACGAGAAGTGATAGACTGTGCTACCAGTACTTCCACTTGCATTAATACCCCACTCATCGGTGTTGGCATCGAAGTGTCCTATCTGATCCTGACGGACCAAAGCGTTTTTCACAACAACACGCTGGGTAGTCAATTCTGAGAATACCTGTCCATTGACAACAGCAAAGGCAGTCAGGGTGGCAGGAGTCTTAAGGCTGATCGGCTCAGAATACTTCATAGACTTAACTGTGTCATTGCTCTCAGAATAGTTGTACCATATAGTAGTACCCTCTGTAGCACAAGCCAATGTGACACTGGTAGCGCCATCATTATATGTTGCAGCAATGGTGGGCTGTGCAGGCTGAGAGAAGATTTCTGCTGTGGCTGTAGCGACCTCGCTGAGCAGATAACCTTCTGCGATTGCAACAGCCTTAACAACGGTCTCGCTGGTAACTGTCAGAGGCTCTACATATTCAGTACTCTCGGCGGTAGGATCAGAACCGTCCAAAGTATAATAGATATGAGGCTTAGGCAGTGCGCTTGAAGCCATAGTCATTGAAATATTAGTCTTAAGATCCTTGTATTCCAACTTAATCTTTGGAGCAGGAGCCTGCGTAATTTCAGTCTTTGAGGCCTTAAGAAGGTCAATGGCATTGGTCAGCAACTTGGGAGTTGTAACAAATGACTCTTCGGGAAGATACACATAAGCATTATGATACATGTTATGTACATGAACAGCAGCCACAGTCTCATCAGAAGGGTCAACGGCCACGACGGCATCTTCAGCGAAGTAATCGCCTAACTTGATGCCCTGGAAAGACTTACCCGTACTAAGCACAAGGAAATAACCATCTTCGTCAGAACCGAAATAGTCAACCTCATTTTGGAATCCCGATAAAAGGTCATTGTTCAAGAGCTTGATGAGAGCACCCTCCTGGCTTGCATTAACAACTTCTCCATATCCCCATTTAGTATACAAAGAGGCATTGAGGTTCAGAATAGGATAGAAAGCCAAGAGAGGCTTGACAGCATCGGCATAGTTCATCTTAGGACTGAGCACAATGACATCGGCATTCTTGTAATCTGACTCAACGATATTGCCCGACTTCTCTATCATATCTACGGCTGTCACAAGCAGTTCCTCATTAGCCACCAATGCCTGATAGGCAGGCTCTGCCGTTGCATCACCCTCAGTAAGATAAGTCACCTTAGTCTTGTTAGCATTAGGATCATCACCATCACCGACAATGATGTAGTAGATGTGGCAGCCATTAGTCGACTTAATAGTCAGGTCGGCTACAGTTCCGGCATCACCCGTCAGATCCCACTCATACTCTGTATAGTAAACGGGAACAGGACTACCCTCAAACTTTGGGGTCAGCGTGCCGGCACTTGTCGACAAAGAGATACCGCGTGCCTCACCGAGTTTGCTCTTATTGACTGCATGCGACTCAACGGCAATCTTAATGGTTTGGTTCACTTCGGCACTGAACTTGATGGTCTCATTTTTTCCGTTCAGCCATACATAGCTCTTGCCATGAGGAATCATCTCACCGATGGCGGGTCCCCCCTCAGCCGCAAATTCGTTAGGTGCTTGGGCTCCATCATAGGTAATCACAAACTTCTTGGCATTACTCATACCTAATACCAAACCATCCAATTCAGAGATAACTTTCTCCTGACCACCATTATGAGTGCAGGCAAAGCCATCACTGTTCTTGGCATCTTTACTAGCATTCCAAAAATGCTGTTCATCAGCCTTTGTATTATCACTTTCATAGTTACGCCAATACTTGTCGGCACCAAATTCTTCTTGGTCAGCCTTCAAGGCGTTCACGGTCTTAACACTAAAGCCTTCGCGGAAGTCCCATGTCTTACGCAATGTACTTTGTGCACTTGCCGTCACTGCAAACATCAGTGTCAGCATTGTCAAGGTAAAAAATTTCTTCATACGCTTAATAGTTTATTTGGATATATGATTAGTTTTCGAGTGCAAAGGTAGTAAAAAAAGTTGGAAAGTCATTCAGACTCTCCAACTTTTTTTATATTAATGTTATAATACTTACTTTACAACATATTTCTTACCATTGATGATATAGAGACCGCGCGACAGATTCTTACCGTCACCCTGCACACGTACACCAGCGATTGTATAGATTGCCTTGTTCCCAGAAACTACCTTCTCGACAACTGCAGGCGTGTCTATGCCAGTAGGATTGAGCATCTCATCAAGACACTTCTCATACTCCTGCAGAGTAATGATGGTGTTCTGCTTCTCCTGGAGTGTCTTCTCAGCGGTGAGTTTCATCCAATTCTGATACCAGTAATCCTTACCACCGGCATCAGCAAAATCATCCTCTTCTTGAGAAGGATAGTTGGCGCGGTCACCCATCAAGCGGTAGAGTTTGTATACCAACCAGTCGGTAGGATTTGCATTTGGATTCTGAATGTCGGGAGTAATAGGAGCTATCATTTTTTTGGCGTTGGCAATCTCCTCGTCCAGTGCAGCATTCGTAGCTGCCTCGTAAGCAGCTGCATCACCAAGATAGTAAAGGTGGTTGTCACCAAATCCGAAGGTGTTCACACCAACGGTAGCACCATTGTCAAGTGCCTCAAGGCCGAGCTCGAAGTCTGCTTCGACATCGTCGGTCTTTACAAATAGAATTGAGTAAGTCATAGCTCTGCCCCAATCATAAGGCGCACACTTAGAGACTACGAGCGAGTCGTTACGGTTGCCATCAGGACCGAAGAACAGACGTACATTGGGGATAAATACAGAGTCTACTGGGGTGTTGGTAAAGGCTATAACATCGAGAACAGTAGGTGTCTTGGCTACAGCCATATACTCCAACGGTTTGCATCCATCACCAGCTTCTGTTGCGAATGCCTTGGCACGATACTCATAGACGCCAGCCTTGCTGAGCTTGAACTTCTGTGACGCCTTACCGTTAGGTCCGACTGAGGTACCACGCCAGATACTAGCCTTTCTGCCCGAATCGTAGGCGCCGTCAGGAGCCACATCCCACTGCTTGCCGTCAGTACCGATATGGAATGTCCAACCATTAACAGTGCGGTCAGAACTATAGGTAGACTTGCTGCTCCAAGGCTCAAAGCCACCATTTTTCAGGGTGAAGGTCAGTTCGGCGGGATTGACACGTGTGGCAGTTCCCATCTCAAAGACCTCCTTAGCCACGAGCATCGTGCTGTCTTGCTTATAAAACTCTACCGTCTGGTCAACATCATACTGAACAGCGTCTATCATACCCTGCGACTGGTCGATGACAGCCTTGAACGTCGGTTTGTCACCATTGGCATGATTCTCGGCATTCAGAGACTCGTTACAGGTAGCTACATCAGAAATCAGAGTGGTATAATGCCTATTGGTAGTGGCATAAGCATTACGAGCTGAATTCATGGCCTGCACAGCCTTCAGAATCTCATCCTTATAATCCAGCGTAATACGCTCGGGGGTCAACTCGGCACCATCGGCAGAGACAACGGTCAGCAGGTCGTCATAGACAGCCTGATACTTGTTGATAGAATCCTGCAGGATAGCATGTCCCCAAGGGAATCCGTCGGCAATACCCTTAACCACATCAGCATTGGCCAGGTCAAGACGTTCCTTCAATGCATCCTTCTGGACGCTCAGCTGGTCGTAGGCATACAAGTGGTCTACCTGCTCCTGCGTCTTACCGACAACACGGAATTCCGGATTGCGCAGACTGTAGCGGCCACCAGTAGAGCCGTCGACTACGGGGAAGTGGAAACCAGCTGTTACCTGCTCGCCTTCCTTCACCTCTGCAATATAATAGAGGCGCTGCCAGTTGGTGTTATTGAGCACCACATTGTCGAGTTTGAGCGTATCAGCGCCGACCCAAATCCAAGGAGCCTTAATCTCCACACCCTCGTTAGAGCCATAGGGGGCTGACTTATTTGCAGAAGCAACGGCTTGTGCCTCGATAGAGAACATATACTTACCAGCCTTCAGTGAAGTACCTTCGAAAGCAGAAGGATTGATATGCAGACCAACATCAAGCGTATAGCTCGTCTGGATACCGGCACTAGCTACATATCCATCGTCATAAGGACGCTCGAGGTCGGGGACTTTTAGAGAACCATCTGTATTTGTTTCACCGTCAGCCACATTGGGTGCAAAGCCCCAACGGCCTCCATCAAATACCCAAGCACCCTTGCTGCTTACATTGTTCCAGTTACTGTAACCCTGAGTTGCCCAGTCTAACAGATAGCGGGTCGTAGACACACCATCCGCAGTTACGCCTACCGCATTACCGGCATTAGCATCAAGATAGGTAGCAATGGCAGCATTCAGGCCAGTCATCACATCGCCCATAGTGCTCGCATCTTCCATAGCAGAAGGATCGGAGGCTGCACCCTTTGCAAACTCGATTTCAGCAGAAAAGGTTTCCTTCTCGTTTACGAAATCGGGCTCTGCAAACAGCTTGTCAGCATACTCGAACAGACGGTCGGTCTTACGGGTATCGAACACCTCATGAACGGGATAGACCTCAAAGTTGGCAAACATCGTACCAGAAGCCACATTCAAGGCATTGAAAACTAGATAGGTGTCAGCGGAGGTTACATTAACGGTGTACACAATCTGCTTCCAATCAGCAGTATAGCTGGCCTTACCTGCTATCTCTGTTTCAATGGTGTTATCGCCAGTCTTGTTGGTGAAGATGTGCACATAGTTAGTGGCCGTATTAACAATAGAAGTAACGATAGCCGACTCGGCCTTCACCCAATAGGACACGGTATACAAACCGGGCTCCAAAGGCTGGATGTGGGTCAGATAGGCCCCTTCAGCACTGCTAGCCTCGTTGCTGACCATGGCGGCCTCTCCATTAGGGCCTACATTGGTCTGTACACCCCACATGTTGCCCAAGGCCTCACCAGCTTCGTTAAGCCATACGTTTTCATAACCGGCAGTAAAGTCTCCGCCTGTGAAGACGTTAGCTCCATCTACCGCATACTTGGCTGAGGGTGAATAGATGTATTCGCCTACATTCAAGGCGTATGCACCTACTGTGAAAACCACAGCCATTAACTGCATGAGTAATCTTTTTTTCATACTTAATTAATGTTTTAGTTATAAAAATGATTATTTGCTTATATTCTCAGTAGTCGGGTGCAAAGTTAATGATTTTTTTGGAAAAGAGGAAGAAAAACCAAAAAAAAATACGGTGAATTGAATAAAAGTACTACAATTCACCGTATTTTTAACACTATACTGCTACAAAGACCGGCATACTAGCGGATAATGATGGTCTCAGTCATGGTGTTACGACCTACCGACATTCTGACAATATATGTGCCTGAAATGACACCCAGCTTTTTGACCTCAGCAGGAATCTGGCTACGCTGAGTCTGGAAGCTACCCAAATGGATGCCAGTGATTGAGAACACTTCTGCCTGAACCATAGCATCGGCAGCTATCTGTCCAATTCCTACTGTAGGATCATCTGTAATGCTCAAGACGCCACTCTTTGCGGCCAGTTCGTTGGTATTCCAATATAATCCGGCAGGCAGCACAGGCAGACTATATGTCGGAGTGCCTGTGAAGGATCCTGATGCCGTCCAAAGCGTAAACTTGTCACCCACCTTGGGCGTATATCCATCCATCAGCTCTACGGTGACCGTGCCGTTGACGGTTAGGAAGCGCGCTTCTACAGTAGAGTACGAATCTGTGCTCTCAATCAAGAACTTTGCCGTAGCACCCTGCTTGATGTTCATGGCTGCACTGGTTTTGACAGTAGCTGGTGAGAAGATATACTCGTCAACAAAGAAGAAGTTGCTGCAAGGTGTCAACTTGGTACCGCTCTCCATAGTCAGCGAAGCCAATAGACCGCTACCAGCGATAGATCCCGTGCCACTTAGTGTGATGCCCTTGGTGCCAAAGAACTGAGAATTCAGGTCACCATAGAAGCGCAACTCACCTGCTTTGACTGTCAGACCGCCAGTAATTGCACCAGCTTTGATAACCTCCATATAGCCATCACCTTCTTTTACGACCGGTGCGGTAGCACTCCAATTAGCTATGATGTTGTCATTCTGGCCACCAATGGTATAGGTGTAGGTACTGCCAAGAGTTCCAGAACCTACGACATTAGCCACCGATATATTGTGGGTGGTATTGAAAGTGAAGCCACTAGGCAGACTCAGTGTTGCCAAAGGCAGACCCTTGGCATTCCGGAAATCAAAGGTCGGTGTATACGATTTCTTGTTCTGTCGATTAGTGGCATCACTGGCTTCAGGCTCTATCACACCTTCAAACTGACTCCAGTCGCCATCCCAATAGCATCTTACGCCACCACTCACAGGCTTGAACTTACCCTTTCCTGTGAGCTTGCCACTATATGTCCCACGGAATGAACCACGGAATTCACCAGTAGCTCCCTCCGGAACGACAAAGTTGGTAGTATTTGTAATACCTGGTGTATTCTCCTCATTTGCCCCCCATACAACTCCATAGCCAAACTCAACAGTGGCAGGCAACTGGTCGATATTGCTGACAGCCTGAGAATTGACCCGGCCGTTCTTGACGAGAAGTTTGCTATATGCCTTTCCTGGTCCGAGAGTCATCGTGCCAGCACCAGACTTAACAATCGTTGCGCCAGAACCTGTAAATCCTTTGTTAAACGTCAGTGATGTACCGCTGGCGACATCAATTGTGGCTGTTCCACTGACAGCGACAGGCTGGTCGGTCATGATGATACCTGTAGTGGCCAGAGTTGCCCCATCGTTTATGGTAATCTTCCTAGTGGCATCACCCAGTGAACCATAGTTCTGACCTGTCGTGTTTGCCAGCATATTAACCGTCAGTTTTCCACTGTTAATGGTAGTGGTCCCAACATTATTCTCAGTGTTAATAGTGACGTTGCCAGTACCATTCTTTATGATAGGCGCACCGCCAATGATGCTGTCACCAGTGAACGTAAAGGCCTTGGTGCTATTGTTGAACGTAATACTGCCTGGCTTTACGTATCGCTTGATCTTAACTGAAGTCGTAACAGCAGCATCATCAAACAGCACGTCGTCGCCGGGGACGGAATATTCAGCCTCACCTGCCTTTAGGAAATTCTTGGTGATGGCAAAATCCCAGATATTGCTGACATCACCGTTCCAGGTAACAGTAGCAGGAGCGCGCAAATCTTCAACAACGAGGTATAACTTGCCATTCTCATGCAACAATGCTGTACGCTTGTCATCGATGCCCTCAATAACAACCTCGTTCAGTGAACCTGTTATCACACCTACGGTGCCCAGTTCGTATTGTCCGGAAGCAATGGTTCCGGTAGCATTGAACAGGAACAGGGGCGACTTGTATTTCGGACCATATTCGATATCCTTACTCTCGATGGCCAACGTGCTGGCATTGAGCTGGTCAGCCTGACTGCCATTTAAGTCAAATACCACACGCGAGCCCATGTTAAGCTGAATGGTCGATGCGGTAATGCTGCCAAGATGGTCTTTACCACCAGGATAGATAGTGGCATTATAGTCTGCTGTAATACCAGCCTTGAACTGTCCGCCATTAGAATATAGTGAAGTGTGACGATTAAGCCATAACGCACTATTTTCAAAGGTTCCGTCGAATTGCAGACTACCATTCCAGATGTTCGTCTCCCCCGTGTGTCTCTCCACCACACTGGGCAGAACCAGCAAGCCTTCGCCCTGCTTAATTAGGCGGGTAGCACCAGCGAAAGCTCCGCCCGTCAATGTCGTGGTATAGCTTACCACGTTGCGTGCCGGTGATTTTGGCGTGGATGCCGTAGCCTGTTTGTCGCCAGAACCCTGTACCCAAGCAGGTGTGTTAATAGTCAGGATATAAGGCTCAGCACCTTCCTGGACTGCTATGGTCTGGTCTTCATAGCCGGAAATCAACAAGTGTTCGGTAGTAGTGGCAATGCTTCCGCCATTGGCGACCTCGGTACGGCCGCGTAGCATCAGTGGCGGGGGAGCAATGGTGATATTCTCTACCTCACCAAGGTAATAGCTGAGATGTGGCGGCTGATTATAGCCTACACACTGCCATGCCATACCATTGCGGTACTGATGGTCATGCCACAAAGTATAAATGTCATAATCCGTAGCATAATTAGTGGTATAGATACGGAGTGCCGAGTTATCGGCTGTGCGTAAAACAAGTTCCTCACGCCAGTCGCCGATAATATCACCCTGAGCTGAAGGATTGCACTTAGTCCAGTTATTAGTAATAGCATCAAAGGCCGCAATCTGTTGTCCACCCCATTTGAAGATATGGCCTGGCCGGTTGGCACCATTCTTGGAATTAAAGATTTCATCCAACAAGTCACCATCCCAATAGATGCGGTTGTTCAGGTTAGCGTAGTTTCCAGACATAGCATCACCGTTTGTGTTGACAACTTTTCCACTTGACAGACCTATCACGCCGGAACTGACCGAACGTCCCTGACCGCCATAATACAGATTAGTGAAATTGCCAGCAAGAGCACGACCGTCATCGCCACCATCGGCTTTACGATAATAGATCTCTCCAGTAGTGGCATTCCAATATGAATTGCCCTGTGACCCCTCCTGACAGGTAAACTGCTCGAGTCCCCAGCGATAAGGATCCAAATCGCCACAGTGCTGAGCATCGCCATGACCTAAACCAGTTGTTGCAAGGCCAAAGCCTGTGTCATCCAGAATCATAGAGCCATAGACAATTTCGTCGCGGCCATCCATATCCACATCAGCAATAGCGAAATTATGGAAGCCATTGCCATACCAAGGAGATTTGGAATCGTAACAGTTCCAACGCCACCGCTGTATCAGTTCGTGAGTGGTCGGATTGACATCCAATGCGCATGCCTTATGACGGGTATAGCAACCACGTCCAAGGAAGATACTGGGGGTGCGACCATTTAGGTAGGGCGCTCCGAAATAATGTTTCTGCATACGGTGGCCAAGGTCTCCCCAGACATTAGCGTCACCAGACTTCTCATCACTCTCAAACTGGGGTAGTGGATATGCCATGGGGGTCCAATTGCTGGAACCATCCCATCCGTAAGGTTCACCAGTAGCACCATTCAAATAGAGAAGATATTCATTGCCTACGCCCATGTATTCAGCGCGGTCTGAACCATTAAAGCCAGCATCCATGTCACCGATGTTAATGGTCTTTCCCGTCGCAGTATGAATAATCATATTGTCGGCGCCACGCATAATCATTTCTGCCTTACCATCCTGATCCCAGTCATACCCTATCATATCCCACTGTTCGTCGGCACCAGCCATCAACATGGGACCTAAATCAATCCACCACAAACGAGTGCCGTCAATCTTATAACATTCATATAGATTAAAATCGGTCTTATTACTGGCAGTACGTAAGTTACCCTGTGAGTTGTTGCGCTTGACAATAAACTCACACACGCCGTCGCCATCTACGTCAGCCAGAGAGATGTCATTCAAAGTATAACCGGGGGTAGTAGTATCGTTACCACCGGAATTACCTGCCACAGAATTGTCGATGGTATTGCCTGCGCGATTTGTGACAGGCTGGACTTTTACATCGAAATAGTTGGCAGACCAAGCTTTTACAGCACTGCTACGTTCTTGGGGAACACCTCGCACAACGGCCTCAACAGCATACAATGCAGCAGAGGTGCCGCTCTTGTCTACAAAATTCGAAGCCTTCAGGTTTGTTGCAATCTGAGTTCCATTACGATATAGGTTATATCTTGTGTCATAATATTCTTCACCGAATTTACGCCATGTTACAAGATAGCCTCCACCATTTGCAGGCACGGCCACTAGGCCACGATCTAGTTTGTCCGTAGTGCGCTGGGCATAGCAAACACTCATTAGGCTAACAAAAGCCATCAGGAATAATAATCTTTTCATATCGATATGTCTTTAGTATTCAAGTCGTTTTGCGCTGCAAAGTTACAAATAAATATGTATACTGCAAAATATATTAATTATTTTTAGAGTTGTTTGTCAGGGCTTGATATCGTTATATTTCATCAAATAAGTATCGTATTGAGCCATGAAAGGATGGAAGGTATATCCTTGTGCATCCTCAACATCAATTTGAAGGAGGCTGAGACCATTTTGCTTTGGAAGTGACAACGGTTTTTGTCAGTTTTTCGAAAACACGATGTCCCAAAATGATTGCGCCCTGTGCATCAAAATGCAACTGGTCTTGCTGCAGACTAAGGTCATTGGCATCCACTACATGGAAGCTCACATCTTCGCTCTGTAGCCTAAAAAGAGCATCAACCACTTTTTTCGAGCCCTGACGACTCTCTTTGGCAAAGGTTCCACAGATAACGGGCAATGAAGTATAACGGACATTGCCTGTCACCTCCACCAGATGCTGGCGCAGGTGGTTGATAACCTTCTTCAGATTGTCATGATAGCGGTCAGCAGCTGGCTGGTCACTCTCTCCTTGATGCCATATAAGACACTTAATGTCGTAGTTCTTCGGAAGGTTCGGTAGACAGTCATCAATTTGTCGCTCGAAGGCTTTCAGCAGCGACTTCTTATCAGCATCTACGCTCCAAAACCAACCATGAGTACTCTTTGTACAGGTAGTATCAATGGCTGTACCACCCATCGTCTGCTTGATGACATAGAAAGGACGTTGCAATTGCTGCTCGAAAAGATAATAAACAATCGCATCAAAGCCCCAACAGTCACCTAATGCGGTTCTTGCTACGGTGGGGAAAAATGGCTTGAAATGACCATCTGCTTTCAAGAAATCGCCACTACCATAACTCCATTGACAATAGTTATAGTGGATATCTGTAGGCAGTTCGCTTATATTGACTCGTCCATCGGCATTCGACTGCCCTGCTACAAGAATGACAGGCACACTTTGCTGCGCTAAGCAAAATGTTAGATGGAATATAAAGGAGATATTTATTAGAATCTGTTTCATATATTTATCGAGCTACGGGTATGACATAGAACTTGCGACCAGGTTTGAAGTCTATCATCCATTGGTCCATGATGATATGGTCGTCCAATGCCTTGATGCGGAGGGTGTGGTCGCCTTTACTTAGTTTGACGGCTGTCTGTTTGAGAGCTTGACCACGGAGCACGCTCAACTTCCAGAAATCAGATCGGAATTTTTCTTTCAACGAGATGATGATGGGTTGTTGGTCATCAATCTGTATGCTGTAGCGAATGTCGCCCTTGTCGTTAGGTTGCGTAGGAATCATTGCCGTATAGAGAAGAGCCTCCCGCTGTCCCTCCAAATTGAGGGGTGTTTTGAAATGATAAACCAATTCAGCGCCTTTGGGAATGCTGACAGCATTCATGGAGTGGCCCAGCATCTGGATTGCCTGACAGTCCTTCGAGGCAGCATCATAATCATAGGCATTACAAGCGATGGCGTCTTGCAAATTGATGGGGCGGTTGACGTACTCAGCGGTCTTTACGACACCATTTCCAAGATAAGGCAGTGTGGGGGGATAGAAAACGTAGAGATCGCGTGGCATCATG
This sequence comes from uncultured Prevotellaceae bacterium, assembly GCA_902762565.1. Lineage (GTDB taxonomy): Bacteria > Bacteroidota > Bacteroidia > Bacteroidales > Bacteroidaceae > Prevotella. Next base: position 18,664 of record CACWOS010000029.1, on the reverse strand, counting down.
TTCATAATGCCCTGCCACTTGCCGCCAGCCAAATTCTGGTTGTAGTAGTCAGTCAGCCGTTGTATCTCGCGATAGGCTGCCATCGAACGGGCTGAGGCTTCCTGCATGTAGTCCTCGCGACCCTCCATAGCACGGCCGGTCTGACCTTGATACTTCGAACGGGCCTTCTGGGCCTCCAGCATTTTGACGGTCATCGCGTTGGCAGCCATTGTGGGATATTTGACAGCAGCAAAGTAGGCATCTTTCAACTCTGGACGTATCAGCTTCTCTGCTTCGCACACTGTTTGGCAGACAGCCTGATAGTCGGCCAGATAACGTTCCAACTCATCGCCAAACTCGTTGGTGAATTCTGTGTCAATAACCTGGGAACGTCCACGTGGATAGGCTTTGCGGTCGGCGAGTTCTACCTGCGTCCAACCCATAAATTCAGGTTTGCGAATGCTACAGAGTCGATAGAACTCCTTCATAGCAGGGAAGAGCTTCTTGCCAGCATCATCGCCAAACTGCCTGCAAAGCCATTGCTCCAAATGCTGATTGATAGTCTGAGGCTGTATCGCGTTGATATTCCACGCCATATCGAGGAAGAACTCGAGGTCATAGGCAGCCACTTTAGGGTCGTGGACGTTGACAATCCATAGCTTGCGGCAGTTGTGGTCGTAAGCAGCCTTCATTTCACTATAGATGAGTCCAGGCTGCGTTGTGGTGAGCCATATGTAGTCGTGTGGCCGTCCCCAATACGAGAGATGATAATAGACGCCTCCCCCACCCTGACGTTTCTGCTGTTCGGCGTCGGAGAGACGCGTCATATAGCCATAGTTGTCGTCACACCACATCAGCGTCACGTCGTCGGGCACCTTAAGACCGCTCTCAAGAATCTCCAACACCTCTTTATAAGGGATAAAGACCTGAGGAACTTTCTCCACCTCCTTATTATAATACTTACGGATAAGTTCACGCTGGTCATTGATGACCTGCTGCAGGCCCTCCAACTTTTCCTGTTTGGTCTTCACACCCTCCATCGAACCGTCGTGGATGCCGCGCATGCCGATGGTAAAGAACTCCTCAGAACCTTTCACCTCCTTGAGACGCTCTATCCAGTACTGCTGCACCTGTTCACGATTGGTGATATAGTTGTAGGCACCGCGTTTGGCATGATCCCATTCGGCCACGTTGTTCCTGAGCAAGGGCTCGCAATGGCTGGTTCCGATAAGGATACCACACGAGTCGGCCATCTCCTTATTGCCTGGAATGGTAAAAAAACCCGGAGTACCTGTATGCATGCCTGGCCAGATGGCGTTGGCACGTAGGCGCAACAAGAGCTGGAAAATGGCTTTGTAGGTCTTCGGTCCCATAGCACCAAACTGGTCGGTCTTTTCGTAGTGCTTCCAAGCCCAGTTGCGCAGACTCCAGTCTTCGTCGTTGATGAAGATGCCACGATAGGCAACACTGGGTACATGCTCCATTTGGAAATCGCTATCAATGGTGAGCCGCTTCTTGTGTTCTGGCACCACGTCGCCCCACCATACCCAAGGAGACACACCAGCCATACGGCTCAGTTCCAGCAAACCGTATGCCGTACCACGGCCATTATGACCCTCGACGAGTATCTGCCCTTTTTGGTTAACACTCAGCCGGAAGCCATCGTCTGAGCCTTTGCCTTGGATGATGCGAATCTGAGCTTGCTTGCTGCTTTTGGGTGCAAGACCGGTCACTTGACGTATATCGTCAGTAAACATCTGAAGGGCAATCTTGACGACAGGATCAACCTTACCCACAATCTGATAGGTAACAGGGGTCGTGCCATCAAACCATACGGTTTCTTCTGCCTTGGCTGGCAACAGACACAGTAATAGTAAGGTGATTAGTAACGATGTAGTTTGTTTCATGACAGTTAATGCTTTGATTCTAAGAAATCAATCTCTACAATACGTAGTTCATTCTTTGTATTACCTCCATTCTTCACCTTAAAGAGGTCGAGTTCACCAGCGGCAGGCTCAGCCACCTCTACAATACCGCCAAAGGCATCTTTGTCCTTTCCGGCACCCTTTAAGCGAATAGTAATCTCATCGGTCTTCACCCTCTGTGTCGGCTTCAGATGAATATAACCCAAACTTCGTTCAGTCTCTCCACTCCAAATGAGTTTCTTGCCAGCAAAAATCTCCAACGGATAGCTGCGTAGACGCCAACCCGTAAGCTTCAGACAGATATCGTCAACTACAGCCTTACGTTCCAACTTATACGTAATCCATGCAGAAGACAACTTGCCATCGTTCTTCCACTCTGACAGTTCATTATCGTCAAAGCTGCGAAGGGCGTGCTCTGAGTCATAACCGGCCTTAGCCTCCTTGATGGCAATACTTGTGGCGCGCTCGGTATAAGAAGGCGTAAGGGGTGTCTCGCCGCGGCTCAGATTACCTTTCAGCGTTAAGGCCGGCATCTGCTTTTCGACGTCGGTAGCCTGCGTGTTGATGACAACCTGCTCAACTTTCTTAAGTCCATCGGCACTAGCATAGACGGTGATGGTGCCGGCATGGACGGTGCTACGTACCAGCACGCGATTGATGCCACACTCAACAGGCAAGACCATAGACCCGACATAGTTATCGGAGCGTCCTGTAGCAATTCCGCCAATCCAACGTCCTTCGCCCATTAGCGAGAAGTTGATAAGCCTATTGTCCAATGGACAACGACGGCCCTGTTTGTCGACTACCTCTACCTGAATAAGCGCCATATCGGCACCATCGGCCTTCATACCCTCCGGATTCTCGATGGTCGTCAGTTTCAGGGCGTGTGGTTCACCTACCGTCTCCAACTGATGGCGACTACCATCCGAACCTACAGCCTCCAACTTGCCCGGCTCGTAACGGACATTGTCAAACGTATGTAGATAGTTGTATTCACGACGACCTTTGCCTAAGCTCTTGCCATTCAGGAAGAGCTCCACCTCGTCGGCTGTCGACACGACGTATACGGGCTTCACCGTCTTCGCAGGATAGTTCCAGTGTCCGATGATATAGGTCTGAGCCTGCTCGTCGTCCAGCCATCCGTTCCACATGACTTGATGGGCATAGAAGGCATCCTTTGGAATACGCATGGCATCAGTAACACCACTGGTACGATAGTTCGACTCACCACGATGATGAGTATTGGTGTCCGAGAAAACGATCTTGACGCCACCCGACGAGACACGTGTGCCTATACCTGGACGTTCACGCCAATAGTCATACCAGCGACGTACCATTTCAACGGCAAACTGATCCATGTTGTGGTTATAGTCATTGGCTGGCTTACCACGATAAAGTGGACCGTCGCCTTCTTTGTGATAAGGATAACTGTATTCATCCCAATACTTGCGCAACCCCTCGTCACGACAATACTCCATGGCCCACATCGGGTGCTTGTGCGACTTGTTGATATACAGCATCTCACCACCATATTCAGCCTCATCGATATCAAGCATCTCACGACTGCCAATGGCACGACCGCCATAGGGGTCGTACTCGTCGCGAATCGCCTTCAGTTCGAGCATGTGCTCTCGAGAGATGCTTTCATTGCCACCCTCATAAAAAAGGATACTGGGATTGTTGCGGTTATAGATGATGGCATCGCGCATCAGTTCCACGCGCTGATTCCAACGGGGACCAGTAACATCCTTCTCAGCATCACCAGCAGGCATAGCCTGTATCAGTCCTACACGGTCGCATGATTCAATGTCTTGTTTCCACGGTGTGACATGCATCCAGCGCACCAGATTACCTCCTGACTCTACCATCAGGCGATTGCTGTAGTCGCTCAGCCATGCCGGCACTGAGATGCCGACTCCTGGCCATTCGTTAGAGGTGCGCTGAGCATAACCATGCACCATCAACACACGGTCGTTCAGCCATATCTTTCCTTCGGCAAAGCGTGTCTTACGGAAGCCTGTCCTTGTTGTGACCATGTCGACGGTTGAACCGTCGACCACAAGGGCTGTCTTTACGGTATACAGGTAGCCGTAGCCCCACGACCAGAAGTGCAGACCGCTGACGGATTGTTGAATATGGACAGTACGTGTCTCGCCTGGTTGCATGGTGATATGTTCGCCGTTGAAATGGGCCACCTCCTTGCCGTCGGCATCGAGCACCTTGGCAAAGAAGGTAAAGCTGCGCGCCTTGGTATCTTCATTCTTCACCTGACTCTCGGCATGGATGGTTGCCTTATGCCCAGGAATATCGAAGTCGGAAGCATAAACATAGGTACCCGTGGTACCAAGGTCGCTGTATAGTGGTAACGTCTGGTAGAGTCTGTCAGTGATATGCAGATAAACGTTCTTTGGAATACCGCCGTAGTTGGCGTTAAAATTCTTGTCGTTCCACTGATAGCGACTGTTGTGCCGACGCGAACGGTAGTTCCATGAGTTATCACACCGTACAGCCAACACATTCTCGCCTTCCTTAATGTAGGGCGTCAAGTCAAAGCCGCAAGCCATGACACCATTCTCGCTGAATCCCAGATGCTGGCCGTTCAGATAGAAGTCAGCTCCTTGGCGAACACCCTCAAATTCCACGAAGAACTTTCTGTCCCTCAGATCTAAACTCTCAACCTTAAACTTTTTGCGGTACCAGCAAATAGTATCGGTAAGGTCTACAATATCTTTCTTAAAAGCCTCATGGCCATTGAAGGCGTAAGGCAACGTCACCGCCTGCCAACGACTGTCATCATAGTCAGGCTGGGAAGCGTCTTTGAAGTCACCGACTTCCAGACGCCATCCAGCATTAAAATTCAGCTTTATTCTCTCCGTCGCAATCAGGTTAGTGCTCAACAACCCGACGAGGATTGTCAAGAAAAGAACTCTTTTCATAGCAAAGAATTTACCTAACTATTTTGCGGGTTACAGTGCTACCATCGGGCATTGTGGCTCGCATGATATAGAGCCCACTTCCAAGAGTAGTGACACGCGCTCCCTTCAACGTATAATATTCAACGTTCAGTGGAGTGCCAACAGATGTGAAAGTGCTTATTCCAGTAGAACCACCATAATGGAACTCCATAACGATGATGATACTCTGCTGTTCGCCAGCATTAGTAAAGGTCAGCTCTCTCTCAATATTGTCGAGTGTAAATTCTGCCTTATTGGGTGCACTGGTTGTAGCACTCAGGTCCAGAATCTGCCCATCAGTCTCAGTGTAGGTCTTTCCTGCCACTTCTTTCCAATAGCTGGTACGACTGCTGCTGTTGGTACCAACGACGCTCCAGAAGGTAATTTTTGTCACCTTGGCACCTTCAGGCAAACCGATGGTAGTCTGTGCACCATTGGACAACTTGATGCCCGTACGCTGCGTGCCATCAAAGTCATACGTCATCTTACTACCTTTGCTAAAAGTCTTGTCTGTCGCAGTAGTATACTTCATACTGAAGCCGATGTTATTTGATGGGGAGGCTTCTGCACCTTCCAACAGCGTACAGGCTGCATCACTCGGATTACGACTCATGTTACCCCATGCCAGACAACATTTCTGAGTCTCGCCTGCGGGCTCATCAGGATTCGGACCGATACTGGGTTTTTCCTCTCCACCGACCACTTTCAAAATACCATTGGTATAGAGCTCAGAAGTATCCCATGTCTGTCCTTCACCAGGTGTAGCGGGCAGAATCTCAGCAAACGTACCTGTCACAGTGCCGCTGAATGCCTGTATCTCGTCACCGTTATAGTGGGTGGCCTCAACCATAGCATCGTTCAGTTGCAACTTGGCAGAACTGCCCAACTTCAGACCGCCATTAAAGGTCAGGCCCTTATCGGTTGCCAAAGTGTCACCAATCTGTAGCGTGCCATTCACAGTAACAACAGCTGTCAGCGTACCCTTACCAGCTAAAGTAGCACCACTGTTTACAGTGACAGCACCAGTACCGGTATGTTGACCATTGACAATGAGTGTACCGCCATTAACCTTCGTCGTTCCGGCATAAACATTAGTACCAGTCAGACGCCAGTCGCCGAGTCCCTCTTTCACAAGGTTGGTTGTTCCGGGATGCGTACCAGCCTGATCGTTATTGTCAATAACACCATTGAAAGTCTCGTCCGTGTTCGCGCCACCCACAACCCAAGTACCTTCACCTTTGGCCTTCACGTTGAAGCCCGAGAGCTTCGAGCCGCTGTCGCCCGAGAGACCGCCGAGGTAGTAGGTAGACTGGTTCTTCGCGCCGTTAATGGCCGTGCCCGACTTCAGGTAGATGGTGGCGTTCTTGATGCCTCCGTTGTTGCGTATGGCAAACTGTCGGTTGTCGCCGTAGGAACCAGTCTTTGTAACGACGAGTTGTCCGGTGAAATTGTCCCAGTTGCCCTCGATGTATTCGCGCAGATAGCAGACGCCCCACTGCAGGGTGCCGGTGCCGCTGACGTTGCACTTGTTCACGTTCCAGCGATCGAAGAGGAGCGTCGACGTGGTGCTGGCCTCGGCTACAATGGGGAAGTTGAAGGTGACGGCCGCCTCGTTCTTGCCCACGTTGGCGAAGGTGCCGCCAGCCATAACGAGGCGCGAAGCGGAGCCGATGCCCTTGTCACTTATGTCCTTCGTGGCCAGCCTCACCGTGCCGCCTTTCAACACGATATTGCCGTCGAAATTGAACAGGTTGGTCGTATTGGCTAACAGTTGTCCTTCGCCACCAATAACAAGATTACCTTGTCCCTCAATGCTACCGTTCATGGTGACAACAGCACTCTTATCGGCAATATTCAGTTCGGTGTCGCTGTATAGTTTTGCCGAACGGTTGGTGGCTGTTGATGAACCGGTATATTTGTATACGCCACCATCCATCACCCAGTTTTGGGCAAATTCCTGACTCATGCCCAGGCCGCTGGCCACACCACCGTTCTTCAGTGACGAGAACTCATACGTTCCCTTGTGTAACACGGTGGCACCCTCGTACTGTTGGTCGCTGGCAATGGTCAGCGTACCTTGACCAGCTTTGTTCATGGAAGCGCTGCCGCTGATGTAGCCAGTTCCACCAATGGTCACGTTGGCATCACTATAGACCACAACTGCTGTCTTGGGCGTCGGTTCTGTCAGCGTGATGGTCTCGTCGTCGAGCGGATTAATCAGCCATTCGCCATCACCCGTGCCCTTAAAGGTCTCCACATCAATAATGTCCACCTGTTCAGGACGTGTCTTCACTGTGAGCTCTGGCGTATAGTCAGACTTCTGGTCGCCTTGATAGGCACAAACACGAACGACATAGGCTGTAGCAGGTTTGAGTTCTGCATCGGCTATTGTGAAGCTTGAACTAGTAGTACGGCCTACTTCCACGAAATTGTCGTCCTTCTTCATCTCAACAATAAAGCCCTCTTCATTATCCGAATAGTCAGCCCACTCCAACGAGAGACTATTGGTAGTTGAACTAGCCAATGAGAGCGTCATCGGTGCACGCAAGAAGAACTGACGGTCGGCTTTTGTAATGCTGTTGACATAGTTCTCAATATTAGCATAACCATTGTCGGCAATAGTCATGGCGTCGTTCTTAGCAGGGTCTGTGCCATTGGCTGTTTCCCATGCGTCTGGCATACCATCGCCATCAGTATCAGTCTGCTTTTCACCTTTGAACCAAGGCCATGTGGTAGGTACACCAATTGGCAGTTCGTTCTCGTTAGTAATCAGATTACCTTTTTTACCAAACGAGAGCACTTCATCCACCATATAACAGTCAGCTAAGTCACGATAAGGCAGGCTGGCACCTACGTCAGGTAGTAGATTGTCTACCAAGTCGTTAGCTGCCCACTTCTCCAAGGCAGGGTAGTCGTAAGGGGTCGCTTGGCGGTCGCCACCACCGTCGCCGGTAAATTCTGTAGGATTGTAGATGCCGTCGCGATTTGCGTCCTGAAGGTTGTCAGCACCATAGAAATGGAAGTTGCTGTTACCACCCGTCAGACAGTTGCCGCCTACAGCAGGGCCGTTGATGAAGAGGTTCGACTCGATATTGGCATACGACTGCCCCTCGGAATCGCCACCCATATTGTAGGCCGCATTCTTCCAGTTGTAGACGAGGTTGTTAGCATACTGGTTGATGCCCTTCACCTTGAAATTACGAGTAGAATTATCGACAAGCAGGATGCGATAGAGCGTGATATTCTCGGCCTGCATCAATCCGCCTGCCGAGTGGGTCATCAGCCCCTGTCCAACTATCGAGTTCATCAGGGTTATATTCTTAGGCGCAGTGCCTTTATTGTCCCAGTTAATAGAAAAGTTCTCGTCCTGTCCCCAAGAGAAGGAACAATGGTCGAAAATCATATTTTGGCCATTAGCAACACCTGCTGCATCCTTGTCTTTCGTACCCACTGCGCCCATGCGGAAACGCATATAACGTACAATGATATTGTCTGCACCTGAGAACGAGACACCGTCGCCATAGACAGTAACACCTTCACCAGGAGCTGTTTGTCCAGCTACATAGAGGTTTTGGGCAAACACGATACGTGAATTGATACGGATGACACCGCTTACATCAAACACGACAATACGATTCGGCTGACTCACTGCATCGCGTAGTGAACCACTACCAGAGTCATTAAGATTTGTTACATGATAGACACTGCCCGTGCGACCACCTGTAGCAAATCGCCCCCAGCCTTGGGCACCAGGGAAAGCCAATTGCTGGGCACTCATAGAAATACAAACAGCCATGAAGGCAAAGAAAAGCTTTACTTTTTTTCTCATCATTATTCTTAGTTTGTTCTTTGTAGATAGTTAATTTGGGTGCAAAGATACACATTTTTATTTTATCTTTAAACCTTTAGCCCGAAAAAACTTCTAATTATAGACACGAAACTCTAAACTTTTTAATAACTTTGCGTTAAATATATCAAAATATGCCTCGTTTATTGTTTATCTTCTTGTTTATTTCTCTATCACTGACCATCTCGGCCGGTGACTTGAATGATATCCGCCGTGCTTTAGAATTATCTGGGCAGACTCAAGTACAAGAAAAAGTTTATGTACATACTGACAACGAATGTTATTTCGTTGGTGACACACTATGGTATAAAGCATACGTCGTACGGGCTGACCAATTGGTGCCTACCGACATGAGCCGTATACTCTATGTAGAACTGCTCACACCGGATGGTCTGCTGGTTGAGCGACAGAATATCATCGTCAGTGCTACGGGATTTTCCTGCGGACAGTTTGTTTTACCCGATTCTCTCTATTCCGGCTATTATGAGTTACGTGCCTATACCCGTTGGATGCTGAACTTCAATATGGGACATCAGCGATATAGCAAGGACGACACATGGTATTTCTATAACAAGGAGATGGCTGCCGACTTTTTCCGAACATGGGATGGCCTGTATTCACGCGTATTACCTGTTTATAGCAAGTCCGATCAGCCAGGCGACTACGACGTGCGCCGCATGTACCAACGTCCTAAACAAGACATTCCGCAACCCAAAAAGGATAAGTTGTTTGTAACTTTCTATCCGGAGGGAGGTCATCTGATTGCCGGTGTCGAGAATCGGGTGGCTTTCGAGGCTGTCGACCAATACGGAGAAGCGATAAACATCAGTGGTACCATCAATGGCAATAATGGTCAGTCTTTAAAGATTCAGACGGAACACATGGGGCGCGGTATTTTTAGCATGACACCATCAGATAAACGCTTAGAGGCACGTTTTACGTTCCGAGGCAAAAACTATACCATCTCATTACCTCATGCCGAGCAACAAGGTGTTGCTATACGCCTGGATGACACACAGCTACGCATTCTTTCCAAGAATCTACCGCAAGACAAAGACTATGCTGTCAGCATTCTCTGTCGTGGTGCCCTGAAATATTTCTCGCGCTTATCACCTAACACTTCTCACTTATCTCTTCCGCTCGATTCCCTGCCCACAGGTGTCAACGAACTGACCCTCTTCGATAGCGATGGACGCATCTGGGCTAGTCGCCAGTTCTTTGTCAACCACCACGACTACGACACGGCACTCATCATTCCGGAAGAGAATACGCTACCTGCCAAGACTTATCAGCCTTATGAAAAGGTAGAGTTGCCTGTCGTCTGTCAAGGTGTGACGACGCCTACAACGTTCTCGCTCTCCATTCGCGACACCAATACCGATGAGCCAACGTATAACAATGGTAATCTGATGACCGATATGTTGCTATCGAGTGATCTGCGTGGCTTTATAGCCAAGCCTTCCTACTATTTCGAGGCTGATGATGAGACACATCGCCGTCATTTGGATTTGCTGCTGATGGTTCAGGGGTGGCGCAAATATAAGTGGAAAGAGCTAGCAGACACTACCCACACGTTGCGTTATCAACCAGAGACGACGCTGACCGTAGAAGGTATGGTATGTAAGGTGCTTGACGTGGCCGAAGTACAACCCGACGAGGTGCTGGCTTGGCAGGACGGTCAGGTATCTGGCGATACGACTATCGATTATGACGAGGATGGTAACCAAACCAGTACTACAGAGTATTTTGATATTGAACGCGCCAATGATAATATCGGCATCAACAACAAGGGCGTCCGCAAGGAAGTGGTGGTCGAGGCCGAAATCACCGTGGGAACGCCTTCTGGCGGCACGCAGTCGGCAGGCACGACGCAGCGCACCAAAGATGGTCGTTTCTTCTTCCAGATACCACCCTTCTACGGTTTAGGCTATCTGAATATGAAAGCCTACTCGCCATCCGACTCTATCAAGAAGAACATGGCATCACGAAAAGACAAGAAGGTGTATGACGAAAAGGCCTATCCCGACTATTTTGTCAAGCGCGACGTTTTCTTCCCCATGACTACCCAGCCATACAACTATTACCAGAACCACATGCCTGACGTCGATACGGAAATGCTGATCGATACGCTGTCAACCTTCTCGATGGAGAACGACGTGCATCAGTTAGCCAACATAAACGTCAAGGGACACCGCCGTGGTCGTAGAGCCATTGACTGGAAAAAACCCGCCTATGTGCTGGATGCTTACGACATGTACAATGAATTGACGGACCGTGGTCTTTCCTTCGGTTATTTTGATATGCGCCAGTTCCCGCTTCAAGTGTGTCGTTATCTCTATGGTAACATGGGACTGCACAAGAAATTCAATATAGATGGTCGTCTTGAGAATTTCACTTATTGGCGCAACTATTCGCCGTTGAACCGCGGAGCTGAAGAGGCCGAGCAGGCTGGACTATTCCGACCCAACCGTACGGGACAGTCTATCTATCCTCATCTGCTGCTGAGTCGACTACAGGACATTCGCGTATTCAGCGACTATGAACCACGCAATCCTGACTCAACGATGGTGGATCGTGAACTCTCAGCAGCTGCTACGGTCGAAATGGTACCTATTCCCTATGATGGTCGCCAAGTGGTGTTCCGTGATCGTCACATCGTTTTCCATGGCTTTAATGAACCAGAAGACTTCTATCAGCCCGACTATAGTCAGCGTCAACCAGAAGATCGTCCTGCCGACTATCGTCGTACATTGTATTGGAACCCCAATGCCGTGACCGATGAACAGGGACGCTTTGTGGCTACTTTCTATAACAATGGCAAGGAGACACGTGTCCGTATGTCTGCCGCAGGTGTTACCACCGATGGGCGTCTGCTGCATAGCAGATAAAGGATAAAATGCCTAAAATATTTTGGTGGTTTGCTTGCTTATTTGTACCTTTGCAGCGCATTAATGACAGATTTACTAAAGCAATGAGAATTAGATTCTATTTTACAGTCCTCTTCATGGCAATGGTCATGAGTTTGTCTGCACAGGTTACACCACTGAGTCAGATGGAACAGTTGGATCGTGGTGTTGTTGTCTTACCATCACGATTTAGCATGGGCAACTTCGTCAGTTGGCGATTCTTAGGAACAGATGATGAAAATACGACATTCGACCTGATTCGTAACGGCAAGACGATAGCGTCAGACTTGAAAGTCACGAACTTTGAGGACGATGATTTAGACTGGGACGGTACTGCAGATTCTGAATATCAGGTGGTAACGAAGGTTAATGGCGACATTAAAGAGACCTCAAAACCTGTCAAGAGCTGGAACACGCTCTATAAGCAGCTGAAGCTAGACCGTCCGGCTACAGGAGCACTGGGCGGTACCTACTCGCCCAACGACTGTTCAGTGGGTGATGTGGACGGTGACGGTGAATACGAGATTATCGTCAAGTGGGATCCAAGCAACTCAAAAGACAACTCACAGAGTGATAAGACTGACAACGTCTTTCTGGATTGCTACAAGCTCGATGGTACAAAACTATGGCGCATTGATTTAGGAAAGAATATCCGTGCCGGTGCCCACTACACACAGTTTCAGGTGTACGACTACGACGGCGATGGCAAGGCCGAACTGATGTGCAAGACGGCTCCCGGCTCGAAAGACGGACAGAGCAACTACGTGAATCAGGCTGCTACCGCCGATATGATTAAGACGGCCAACAATACTAAAGACTGGCGTACCAGTGCCGGCCGCATCAATGGCGGTCATGAATACCTGACCGTGTTCAATGGTGAAACAGGTGCTGCCATCCATACTATTGCCTATTGGCCTAACCGAAATGCCAAGGCAGAACTGAGCGAGGCAGCAGGTACATACAACTGGGACGACCGTAGCGGCAAGAACGACAAGGGCGACTATGGCAACCGTGGCGAGCGCTATTTGGCTGCAACAGCCTATCTGGCAGGTCCTGACCAGCGTCCCAGCGCCATCTTCTGTCGAGGCTATTACACCTACGCCTATATCTGGGCTGTCGACTTCGACGGCCAAGAACTGAAGACTCGCTGGCTACACAGTTCCGACACGAAGACGACCTACAAGGTCAGGAATGCCGAAGGCCAGACAATAACCTATACGGGTCCTACTTGCTTGTCGGGATTGGGACGAAGAACAATGTATGCTAACGGCAACCACAATATGTCTATAGCCGACGTTGACAGTGACGGCAAGGATGAAATCATATGGGGCTCGGCAGCTCTTGACGATGACGGCAAGATGCTCTATTCGGTGGGCTTTGGTCATGGCGATGCCATTCATTTGGCTGACCTCGACCCTGACCGCCCTGGTTTGGAGCTCTTCGATGTACACGAGGAGAAAGGCACATACGCCTGGGACTTGCACGATGCCGCTACAGGTGAAATCATCTGGAAGGGCGGCCAGTCTGGCCAAGACAACGGACGCGGTCTGGCTGCTGACATCGTAGCAGACAAACGTGGTTACGAGTTCTGGTCGTCATACGGTGGTTTCGATAGTGGCAGCCGCAACCAGAACCCATTCAACACGCAGACTGGACAACAGGCTGCCAGCACCAAGCCGTCCATGAATTTCCGCATCTATTGGGATGGTGACCTACTGGACGAACTGCTAGACGGCACAACTATCTCGAAATATGGTGGCAGCACGTTAGGTGTAAGCGGTTCGCCAATAGCCAGTTTAGGCGATCCTGCATCGTGTAATGGCACGAAAGCTACGCCATGTCTCTCAGCCGATATCTTCGGTGATTGGCGCGAAGAGCTCATTCTGTGGAGCACTAAGGATAATGCCACACTGAACATCTACACCACCAATACGCCGACACAGTATCGCGTGCCGACCTTGATGCACGACCATACCTACCGCATGGCCGTCTGCTGGCAAAACACGGCTTACAACCAACCGCCTCATTTGGGCTACTATCTGCCAGACTATATTGATGGCAAATTACCCACTGCCATCACCGTGCTCAATAGTTCGGCAACCGATACTGAAGAAGCTATCTTTGACTTCAGCGGACGCCGTCTACCTGCATTGCAGAAAGGACTGAACATTGTAAGAAAGAATGGAAAGACAATTAAAATCATAAGATAAGAGATATGAAAAAACTAGTACTTTTTCTATTATTAACAAGCGGTGTACTAACGACTGTTGCACAGACGAAGACGACGACGGCAGAGACACAGACGACGACATCGCTGACCATTTACCAAGAGTTCCAACCTGCTACCATTCATCTGGTAGACGGAAAACAACTGAGAGTGGGGCTTGCCAACATCTTTCTAAAGAACAGTTCGTTGCTCTATAAGAGCGGTCAGGAGACCAAAGAGGCAAATATGAAAACGCTGGTTAAGGTGGAATTCAAGGACCGCACTTACTTCCGTATCGACTCGGTACTGGCTTATCAGGTTGATACCGCAGGAAATCAACAGCTTTATTGTGCCCAGCGCATTGATATTGTTGCCTGGAAAGGTCTGCTTGCCAACAACCGTTCTATGACCAATGTCAGTCTTGGCGATATGCTGAGCTATACGACCATGGATTTGGAATCTGAAGGTGACATCCACTTCCCCCTTATCAACCTTTACTATCTCAAGCTCGACGGCAAATATGTGCTGGCTCATGAGCGCAACCTCAAACGCGTGCTCGACAAGGAGAAGCGTCGTCTGATGTCATCGGTTATGAGTGAACCAGGGTTCAGCTGGACCAGTGAGGCAAGCCTACTTAAACTACTGAAATATATAGCGCCTTCGCTAAACGAGAAGTGATAAGTGATGAGTGAGAATTAAAATTTACGATTATGACAGCAAAGAATATCATCAAGTACAGATGGTTGATAAGCTTATCGTTTATCATTTATCATTTAGCATTTAGCGAATGCGCCGTGGCGCAGGTCAAGGATCGCAGTGGTGTCAAGGATGTGAATCAGGTGGTAGACAACACACCTGACAGTATAGCCAAAGCGATGACGGCACGTCCTGTTCCAGGCTCGAGCCGTAAGGGCAACAATCCCGTATTGTTTCTGATTGGCAACTCTACCATGCGCACGGGTACGTTGGGCAATGGTAACAACGGCCAGTGGGGATGGGGCTACTATGCTCACGAATACTTCGACCCCACCAAAATTACTGTCGAGAACCAAGCTTTGGGCGGCATGAGCAGCCGAACCTTTTATAATAAGCTATGGACACCCATCAAAGAAGCTATCCGTCCGGGCGACTGGGTCATCATCTCCATCGGTCATAACGACAATGGTCCTTACGACGAAGGACGTGCCCGTGCCAGCATCCCTGGCGTGGGCGATGATACGCTACAGGTCACTATCAAAGAGACTGGCGAAAAAGAGACCGTCTACACCTATGGCGGCTACATGCGCAAATATATTAATGATGTGCGCGCACAGGGCGGTCATCCCATCCTGATGTCGCTGACACCGCGTAATGCGTATGACGACAAGGGTAAGATCGTCCGCAAGCCTCATACGCAGTGGCTCATACAAGTAGCTGCTGAGGAAGGGGTACCTTTCGTTGACCTGAACGAGATCTCCGGACAGAAGTTGGACACATACGGAAAGTGGAAGACCGACTATCATTTCTTCCTCGACAAGATTCACACCAGCCGCTTCGGAGCCATGATGAATGCCCGTTCGGCTGCCGAAGGTCTGATGGCCAGCCACAATCCCGTATTGAATCCCTTGAAGGCCATGATGCGCAATGTTCAATTGCCCGTCTACAACCGTTCCGATAGCAAGCCTGTCGTCTTTATCACGGGCGACAGCACGGTGAAGAACAGCGACAAGGACCCCGACGGCATGTGGGGCTGGGGTGCTGTAGCCAATACCATCTTCGACGAGACGAAGATTGACATCGTCAATGCCGCCATGGCTGGTCGCAGCTGTCGTTCGTATCTGAACGAGGGTCGCTGGGAACGCGTCTATAACTCGTTGAAACCGGGCGATTTCGTGCTTATCCAGTTTGGCCATAACGATATCAGCCCTATCGACAAACCCAAATACCGCGGTGCCATCGCCACGGCCAAGGACACCTGCCACGTCTACCGCATGCAGGCTGCCAAAGAAGACTTGTCGAAGCAGAACGTCATCGACCAAAAGCTGAAGGCTAACACGCAGGTGGGTAGCTATGAGGTGGTCTACTCATTTGGTTGGTACCTTAAGAAGTTCATTCAGGACGTCCGTGAGAAGGGTGCCACACCCATTCTGGTGTCGCTGACGCCACGTAACGAGTGGCCTAACGGTAAGATAGAACGACGCAACGACACCTACGGCAAGTGGTATCGTGAGGTGGTAGAAGAGACAGGCGTCGAATTCGTCGACCTACACAACATCACCGCAGACTTCCTCGACAAGAAGTGTGGCAAGAAAGAGAAGGCTATGAAGTACTTTAACCACGACCACACCCACACGTCGCTCTTAGGCGCCAAGACCAACGCACAGAGCATTGCCAAGGGACTACGCGACAATAAGAGTCCGCTAGCGAAATATCTGCGCGCTTCGCGCTAGTGAATAGTGAAAAGTGAATAGTGATAACGATATGGACAGACAAATGAATTGGAATATGAAAATAATGTGGAGAATATTGGTGCTGACGGCACTATTCACTATTCACTATTCACTATTCATTAGCCCCGCAGGGGCGCAGCCCTACCAGACGTATCCACAACAGATGGAACGACTGGACAGAGGCGTTGTGGCACTGCCCGCCCAGGAACAGGGGAACTTCGTCAGTTGGCGCCTGCTTGGCACCGATGCGAAAGGCACAACCTTCGACCTGCTGCGCGACGGCAAGACCATTGCCAAGGGACTCTCGGTGACGAACTTTGTCGACAAAGAAGGGACTTCGTCATCCCGATATTCCGTTATAACGAAATTACGTAATAACGTGATGTCGACATCTGCCGAGATAACCCCATGGACTGACCTCTATCGCTCCATCCCTCTGGACCGTCCTGAAGGTGGCACAGGTCCCGATGGCCGTCCCTATCGCTACTCGCCCAACGACTGTTCGGTTGGCGATGTGGATGGTGACGGACAATACGAGCTGTTCCTGAAGTGGGACCCGTCGAATGCACACGACAACTCGCACGACGGCTACACCGGCGATGTCATCATCGACTGCCTTAAGTTGGATGGCACGAAACTTTGGCGCATCAATTTGGGTAAGAATATCCGAGCCGGTGCCCACTACACGCAGTTCATGGTCTACGACTTCGACCGCGACGGACATGCCGAACTCATCTGCAAGACGGCGCCAGGTTCCATCGACGGCGCAGGACGTTATGTAACCGAGGCTGCCGACGATGCTGACATCCGTCAGGCTGACAACAACGCTGACTACCGTAACGAGCGCGGACGCATCCTCTCCGGGTCCGAATACCTCACCGTGTTCGACGGTCAGACGGGTCGCGCCGTTCATACCATCTACTACCGTCCCAACCGTGCCTTTGGCGTTGGCGGTTCAGCCCTCTACGACAAGGAGGGATGGGGCGATCGTGGTACTGCTGGCAACCGTGGCGAACGCTTCCTAGCTGGTGTAGCATGGCTCGACGGTCCTCAGGGAAAACCATCAGCCGTCATGTGTCGTGGCTACTATACGCCGTCACACCTCTGGGCTGTCGACTTCGACGGCCAAAAGCTCTCCACCAAATGGCTCCACGCATCCGCCACACCTAACGACTACTACGTCATCGACCGTCAAGGCCGTCAGACTTGGTATCACGGTCTGAAGGCTACGGCCTACGGTCAGGGAGCCCACAGCCTCAGCGTGGGCGACGTCGACGGTGACGGATGCGACGAGATCACCTATGGCTCGGCAGCCATCAACAATGACGGCACCCTACTCTACTCCACCGGTTTGGGACATGGCGACGCCCTGCACTTGAGCGACCTCGACCCCGACCATCCTGGCCTCGAGGTCTTCATGGTCCACGAGTCACGCCCCTATGGTGCCGACCTGCGCGACGCCCGTACGGGTGAACGCCTGTGGTATGAGACCGCACGCGACGATACAGGACGCGGTGTAGCTGCCGACATCGACGGCCGTCATCGCGGTTTCGAGTTCTGGCACATCTTCAACCGTGCCGTACATGACATCAAAGGTAACGTGATATCCAATAACCTGCCTAGCTGCAACTTCCGCATCTATTGGGACGGCGACCTACAGGACGAATTGTTGGCCAACCGTGGACGTCCCTACTTCGGCTCGTTCATCGAGAAATGGGATGGCGAGAAGGCCGTGCCCCTGCCCCTCACTTCTCATTTGTCATCTCTCACTTATCACTTCTACGACCTAGGCCACTCAGCCTCGTGCAACTGGACCAAGGCCACACCCTGTCTGCAGGCCGACCTCTTTGGCGACTGGCGCGAAGAAGTCATCCTCTGGGATTCGAGCGACGCCGCCCATCTGAACATCTTTACGACGAACATCCCTACATCCTATGCCGTTCCCACACTGATGCACGACAACATCTACCGCCTCAGCATTTGCTGGCAGAATACGGCCTACAACCAACCGCCCCATCTGGGCTACTATCTGCCCGACTTTGTATCCTCACTATCAACAAAATAAGACTAACCCTTACGGAATAAGAAAAGAGCCTAACTGAAAACTTATCAGCTAGACTCTTTTTCTGTCGGGATGAGGCGCTAACTCCTGCTTATACCCGATTTTATCAGTTTTGACGAGAATGACTGCATTTCTCTGAAAATGAGATAGATAGCGATTTTCGAAAATCAAAGGCGGTAAACCCAAATCACGCCAAATATAAGCTATCACGCCAAAAACACGCCAAAAATTAAGTGTTAAAATCATAATTCTTTCCGCATTTTTTTATACTTTTGCACCGCAAACGCCAAAAGCATGCGGTGGAGTGGCTCTCTGCCAATCACGGCGCAAAGATAATGATATTGTACTAAACGACC
>CACWOS010000028.1 GCA_902762565.1 uncultured Prevotellaceae bacterium | reverse complement strand
GCTGCTGAAGGACGTCGTCTTCGAGGAGGCCCACGGTCTCATGGCTGGCAGCAGTACCGGCACAAACAACGAGAATGTCGCTAAAGAATATGCTGACCTGCAGCCGAAGTAAAAAAGGGGGCGTGTCAAAATGTGACACGCCCCCCAAAGGTTTTGCTATTCAATTAATTATCAGAAGGTCACAGCACTCTTAGACGATCCAACCTTGATGACAGAGTTGTCAGTGAACACGAAACTGCGACCGAAGGTGTACTCGCCAGAGTCCTCATCTTCCTGTGCTTCGAAGTACTGTATGCTGTCGCCAATCTTCACGCCTACCCAGAAAGGTTCGCCATAATAGTCAAGAACACTGATGTAGAGCGTAGTGCCATTGGCAACCTGTATACCGTCGCTGTCGATAGCACCATAGTATGCCTCACTCTGAGATGTGACACGGTACTGATCATCATCGTATAAAGCCTTGACGTTCACTGTCTCACCCTGTTCGACATCCTTGAATGTGGCGGTCACCGTGACATCGGCATCAGGCATGGTGAAGCTGCCGTAGGCGCCATCGACAGTAAGGGGTACGTTGGCTTCGTTAGCATCTTTGGCCGTAACGGCATCAATCTTCTTGCCACTGGGAACGGACACCGTGAACTTTACGGTCTCACCAGCTGCATAGTAATGGCCTCCATCGAAGACGATATTGTCGCCGCCTGCATAATGGGCTGCAACAGCCTCGGCAGTAACGGTCATCGACGTGGCATCGTCAGGAACATGTACTTGAGCATAATAGGCATAACGGTCGATGCCGTCACCATAGATGACAAAGTCGGATGTCTCACCCTTGTCGTTGATAGCCTTTAAAGGTTTGAAGCCTTGCTCGGCATTGGCAAAGAGATAGACATAGTCGCCGGGAATGGCCTTCGTCGTGGGAACACCATAATAGATGTCCTTATCGTCATAAATCTCGGCAGCTGAGATATGAGTGCTTGCTGTGTAGCTGACGGGAATCTTCTCCTTGAAATCAAGCGTAATCTCAACATCCTGCTCCGGCATAGTGAATATGACATACGCACGAGAGTAACATTCGGGGGTGAGACCATCAATATTAGAAGTTGCACCTGCCAGATAGTAGTCGGCCTTGGTATAGAAGGAGGCTACAACCTGTTCGCCGCCTATGGCATTCTCAGGCAGGCTGTTGGGCATATATCCTTCAGGGACATCGGTATTGATGAACTCGGTGTTCTTCCACGTAATCTTGCAGCGTTTGTGCTGAGTGCCGCTGGTACGCAGCGTCACATTACCCGTTACGTCAAGATAGTCAGGACGGACTGTCACCCTGTAGACATTGTCGAGCTGCGTGCGCTCAAAGTAACAGCCTTCAACAAAAGACAAATTCTGCCAATCACCATCCCCCATTTTGAACTCTACTTTATCGAGCGTATAGGCATCGGGAGTGCGCAGATAACAGTCGAAGTATTTGTATTTCTGGTCGGGACTGACACCAAACAACTCGACGCCATCAGCATTGTCTTCGAGGGTCATGGTATAGCCGTCTGCCGACAACTGCTGCTGGACAGCGTATGCTACTACTACGGGGAACGCCTTGTCGGGAACAGGTATGGTCATACTGATTTCCTGAACATACTCGTCAGCACCTGAAGGAAACTCCGGCATATACACCTTGTCACCTACATGCACATGAATGTGCTCCATGTGATAAGCTGCAAATCCAAAATAAAGAGATGCTCCCGGTGTAAACGTCAGAGTCATCTGTTCACCATCATTAAAAGTCTGACCAACCTCAATACCATTTACCGAACTGATAAAGTCAGGTGTCAGATTAGTTACTTCTGTCACCGTAGGACTGCCGAACGTAGGATTTGAGACAGGATTGTCTGATACTGTACACGACAATAGAGTGGCACAAATGACGGCCACTACTACAAAAAAATACTTAAACTTCATTTTTAACCTGTTAATAATTTGCTAATAATATTATCTCTTTTGGCCTGCAAAATTAAGCATAAAGTCCGAATTAACAAAACTTTTTGCGCAGAAATCAACCTCTTGACTACCGAAATAAAAAAATCCGAGGCTCACAAGAGTCTCGGACTTTTTTGTGGAATATCCCAATTAGCGGAGTGGCAGATACCAGTTCTCTTTGTTCATAAGCTTCTCACGTAGTTCAGCATTGACTGTACCATTACGCAAACTAATGGGATCAGCGAGGTAGGCATTGTTGCCACGACGCAGGGCAACACGCATCAAATCGTTGAAACGATAACCCTCGAAGGAGCCTTCCAATGCCATTTCCGTGATAATCATATCCTCAATGAGAGGAATCTGGTAGTCAACAGTGTCCTGACGTGTAGCCAACTGCTCTGTGGGCTGTGGCAATTCATAGTAGGCGTTGGCGTGCGTATCACCAGAACCTAACGAATGGACACCGGAATAATTACCCTCAAAATCGAAGATTTCTGGATCGAAATAAACCAAGTCACCAGCTTGCTTCAACTCAACAGTGTCTACACGGTTCTTCAAAACCTCATCGTATATACCATATTTCAGGATGGTAAAGGCCGACTGTGGATAACCTGCACGGTTGAGAGCCTCAGCATAGCGCAGATAGATCATTGAACGGCGATAGAGTGAAATTTTCGAAGAAACAATCTTACTGATAGTCTGTCTGTAAGAGTTATACTCAGAATACTCATTCTGCTGACCAAAAGCATGAAGTGAATAGTTTGAATAATAGCGCAGATCACCTGCCAGTTCGGCTTGTGTGAATCCGGAACGAGGCGCATAGAGGGTGTCTTTGTCTGTTCCTCCTGTGCGAGTTTCCTCGAAACAGTAAACCTGATCAGCCGAAATCCTAGCCATTCCTGCCGATGGGGTCAACTCAAAGAAATAGTTATTCTCTGAGGTTGAATTGAACAGGTTGGGCAACTGACTGATAGTTCCATCAAAGACACGCGACTCCATGGGGATATAGCACAACACCTCTCGGTTACTCGTTGGAGAATAGCCATTTCTAACGCCGACAAACTGTGTGGAGCTGGCCCAGGTGATGCTTTGGTTGCTCATTGCAATGGGCTCATATTTGTCCGTCAGATAGTCGTGATACCAGCGGGCAGCCTCCTTATAGCGTCCTGCCCAGAGGCATAGGTCACCTAAAAGAGCTCGCATCGGAATAAAGAAATCCTTTGAATTCATATTATTGACGTTACTAAAGTCTGGTAGATTAATACCTACGTATGGAGTCAGGTCGTCAATGAACGTATTACAGATTTCCTGAATGCTTGCACGCGGCTGATTCATGGCTTCACGAGCAGCCTTTTCGGTCATCAGTGGATTAAGAATCAGAGGCACCTCACCATAGGCTTGAGCCAACTGCAGGTAGGTCCAAGCACGGTATGCCTTTACCACCGCATATTCAGGCAAGAACAGGTTACGTCCACGACGCTCCATAGCCGTATCAATATGTGCTAAATAATAGTTACAGTTGTTGATGACGGCATAATAATCGCTAATCTGGTTATAGCGATTTTTCGCATTAAAGTCAAAAGCTGAGAGAGCTTTCAAATCGGTATTGGCAGCGTCAGTAGTTTGCACCAAATCACCACGTACCTCGCCCAACAGCACAACACGGTCGGCAATAATCTGCATCTTGTTGATGATACCCATCACGCTGTATACAGAGTCTGTAGCGTGGTCCAATGTGTGATCCTCTTCAAACTCCACCAGATCGGACTCTGTCTCAAGCATCTTAGAGCAGGACATCGTACCGCAGATGGCGCAGATTCCAAAGATGATATATTTAAATTTGGTAATCATAATTTTCAATTTTCAATTTTCAATTTTCAATTACAAGTTAATGTTCACGCCCACTGAGAAGTTGCGACCAGCCGACAGAATACCACGATCAATACCCTGTGTCAGGATGCCGCCAGCAATAGCGCAATCAGGATTGCTGCCGAGATACTTCGTAATCGTGAAGAGGTTTGAAGCATTACCCCAGATGGTAATTCCCTGCAGATAAGTACTCTGAATAGGCAGATAATAGCTCAGCGTGACAGATGCCAGACGCAGATAAGAGCCATCCTCTATCCAACGGTCGCTGAAACGTGAGTTGCCCATCGGGTCCTTATATTCTACGCGAGGTATATCTGTCTTCTGTCCTTCTGTCGTCCAACGGCCATTTACTGCTGTTGTCTGGTTTAAGAAGTAGGTACCACCCTCTAAAAGTGAACGCTGATAATTGAATATATCATTACCCAATGAGTAGTTGAACACTGCCGATAGGGTCAGGTTCTTCCAACCGAATGTGGTATGGATATTACCATAGACGTCTGGATTGGGATCGCCAATGACGGTACGGTCGTTCTCGTCAATAATATTGTCTGGTGTGATGTCAGCAAAGTTCATGTCGCCACCCTTAAAGTATACTTTGTCGCCATTATCCTTGACAATGTACTTGCCATCAGCCAAAGCCTCAGAAGTCGTACTGTAGACACCATTGGTCTTATAGCCATAGAACAAACCTACAGGCTGACCAACTTTAGTTTGGATGGTAGCGCCATAGAGGTTGGTTAAGAATGCACGGTCGTTGTCGGGCAGAGCTGTCACTTTGTTCTTATAGTGACCAATAGAGGCCCCCACCTCCCAACGGAAGTCCTTCAGAGCCAAAACTTTCGCTGTGGCATGTACGTCGAAACCATGATTCTCCAGCTTACCTTCGTTACTCCAACTGGCATCCAGACCGCTGGTCCATGCCAACTGACGCAGAGAAAGAAGGTTGCTCGTCCAACTCTTGAAGTAGTTGAAGCGCAGGTTCAGGCGATTGTTGAAGAAGTTACCTTCAATACCGGCTGTCAGACGCCTGGTCGTTTCCCACTTCAACTCTGTATTACCAATGTTACCGATGACAATACCTGTAGCATTGCTATTCAGCATACGACGTGACACGAAGTACGAACGTGAGGCAGTATAGTCAATATCGTCGTTACCTGTTACATCATAACCAACATTCAGACGTAAATAGTTGATGAGGTCTGTCTTTGGGAACCAGCTCTCATTAGTAGCGACCCAAGCTGCTTCTAAGCTGGGGAAGATGCCCCAGACAACACCGCCTAATTTTAAGCCCTCAGCATCCTTACCAAAGCGTGAAGAGGCATGAGCAGAAAGGCCGGCATTGAGGTAGTAGCGCTGGGCGTAGTTATAGTTGGCTAAAGCATACCATATTAAATCTGTAGTTTTGTCGTTGGCACCGTCTGTATCTTTAAAGTACAATGAAGAACTCATTTTGGGAGCCTTGTCGTTAGGCGTGTTATAACCGCGTTGTGATGTCAGCTTATAAGCAGAGTTCAGATAGCGGAAACCACCCATGACACCCACCTGATGGGCACCGAACTGATTCTTCCATGCCAGACGCGTATCGCTCTGCAGGGCTGTCAGACTACCGGCCTGACTCTGAACCAGGTTATTCAGTACGCTGGTTTCGTCAAGACCGTCGACAACGAATGTTGGTACACCTTGAATGGGGAGATAGTAGTTTTCGTTGGTGTTCACCAGTGTCAAGGCGAAGTGCTCACTCAGTGTCAGGTGTTTGTTGAACTCATATTTTGGAGTGACAGCAAACTGGATGAGACGGTTGCCCAATGAATTACGGTTGTCACCTTCACCATTTGCCAAGATACTTGTAGGGTTAGCCAAACGGCCACGTCCTTGGAACATACCCTCTAAGTAATCGTCTGCCTCAGCCAGATAATGGCTGATGTTACCTGCGTTATCAAATGCGTAAGGCGACAGGAAAGGTGACTTTGCCAATGCTAAAAAGCCCGGTGAGGTAATGACGCCAGACAAAATTTCAGAAGGCGCACCATCATCAAATAGTGAACGATCTACATCACTGTAAGAAGCATCAAAACGAACATCAAAGCCTTTGGCTATATTAATGTCGGTATTCAAACGCATGTTGAAACGTTTATAATCATTCTTTTTCAGCGTGCTGTTAGCCAATGAATAACCTACAGAAAGGTTGTAAGAGGCAATGTCGTCACCACCTTGTACGTTGATGCCGTAATTTTGAGAGAATGCATTCCTATAAACCTCATCCTTCCAGTCAGTATTGTTGTGATACTGGTTATAATAAAAATAGGTGGGGTCATTGTTCAGGAACTTCATGCTTCCCATATCCAACGTCTTGTTGGCCAAAAGCTCTGTGGTGTAGAGGCGATAATCCTCAGAACCCATCATTTTGGGCAGACGGGGAATCAGGTCGAATCGACCATTGATGGTCACATCAATCTTGGTGGCCATACTCTTATTACGCTTTGTCTTGATAATCAGAACACCATTGGCGCCCTTGGCACCATAGAGTGCCGTACCGTTCTTCAGCACTTGTACACTCTCGATGTCGTTCACATTGATATTGGCTAACATATTGTTGAAGTAGCCCTCATGCAAGGTTGCACGGTTGTACTCCATATCCAAGATAACATCATCGACAACAATCATCGGCTGAGCATTGCTGTTAATCGAGTTGATACCCACCATCAGCAGTGCATTACCCAAACCGACATTGCCGCCTCGTGAGGCTGAATGCACATCAGCGCCTAATTGTTGGGCGATGAGTGGATCGATGCTGATCTCTGACGTATTAGCAAAGCGATTGGCTTCAGAAGAGAGAAGTGCATCAGTCTGACGTTTATAGACTTCTGTAAACACTTCGTTGTAGAGTTGGGCATTAGCCACGCCATCAGCAATGGCACTTTGTGTAAAATTATAGCCATCGATGCGCATCTGCACCGAACTTACATAGTTGGGAACGTTAAGTGTGTAGCGACCTTGTTCGTCGGTCATGGCCGAGTATTTGTCGTTACCATAAGCGGCCACAATGACACCGACCAGAGGCTTCTGGGTGGCGGCATCAACGACCTGTCCCTTCACAGTCTTAAAATTATCCTGTGCTGTCATTGTCAGTGAGACAAGCAACATCATAATGGAAAAGATATATTTCTTCATTGTTCTTCTGATTTAGAGGTTCGGGGTCTGAGATAGATACAATCCAATAGCATGTCACGAGAATACTGCGCTTGTTGTGAAGTTAGAATAGAGCACTGAATTTTAATGCTATAATTTGTGTTACTCTGTGCATAGTTGCAGGCGGGGAATTGAAAACCGCGTGCCAACAGCACGGTGTCAACATGTAAGGGATCAGACTTGAATTCTGTTTTTCCATCACTCTCATTCACACATGCGAAAGTTGCTGTCTTGCCTTTCTCATTTACGTAATTGATGTTTGCCTTGAACTTGCAGGGACGCAACTTAGTTTCATTGGGATCATAAACTGTTTTTGGTAAAAGGATGGCGTAGACATCATAACTGCCACTCAGCGTATTGTTGACTTGGAAAGTGATTTCCCAGTTATCGGTAGCTTTCAGTGGTGTAATTCTCAGATATTTATTATTCGAGATACTGTCACCAATGGCGGTACGGTTGCTATAGCTACATTTCTTATAATCAAGGATGAGATATGTGTCCTCTCCCTCAACATAGAGATCTTTAAAATAGGTGTCTGTCGGGGCAAACGGCCACTTCTCTGTGACATACAGTATTCCGTTGCTACACTGTAATGGGGTGGAACCATACATGATACCACCTGGCTCAAATGGATTGTTGAAGACGTGATACACCTTTTTGCCCTTTTCAAAAGTCTTGGACGTATGGATGTATGGCACTGATATCAGCGAGTCATGGGTGCTCTTTTGATCAGTCATATTGAAGATGGCGTCATCCATCAGGGCACGCATGGTGTAGTACTGTTGAAGAGAGTCACGCTTATCAATTGTCTCGTCAAACTGGAAATACTTGGAAGCTTCATTATAGGCCTCGTTCCAGCCTTCTTTAGTAGGTGCAACTACGAGATAGGTTGAGTCTTCTGCATTCAGATAGCCGATAGCATCCAACAGACGGTTGCGTTCATAGACCACAGAGTCAACATAGATGGGTACACCATCAATAACACCATTTGATACCGATGCATCAGGATCAAACACATCCTCGTTGAAATGTCGGAGGTTGTCGCCAATTACCGACAAACTAGGATAGTCGCAGAACAACTCATATAAGTTATGCTTATATTGCAGTCCATGCTCAAGAACATGGAAGATACCATTGCTGGTCCTTGTGTTGGCAACGGAAATAGGCACTTCATCAACTTTGCCGTTCTCCATCCAAAGATGTTTCTGATTGAGCATTAACAATCTGGTAGAGGTGGGTGTTAATGAGGCGAGAGAACGCGTAATATGGTTCTTGACAAAACCCTTTTCAACAGCGGAGTCACCGATAACCGTTTGGACTAACTGTAGTAGCGAGTCCTTATTGAATGTGCCGTTCACAGGAGCCAACACCGTAAATGCCTGACCACCACTGAGTATGTCTTTATAACTTACAGGTGTCTTCTTGTGCATGCGATACACCTTGGTCTGCTCCAGTACGTCACAGAAGTCGCTCAGTTGTGGATTAGACTTCATCTGCTCCCAAAGAGTTCCGCTGGCAGCACCGCCATCTGCAGCGCTCTCATAATGGTCGTTCCAGTCTGAACAGGCGGTAAGACCTGCGACCATGCCGCAGCTTACCATGCCTGCTAAGAGGAATTGTTTTATGCTTTTTGTATTCATAATTATCAATTTTCAATTTTCAATTCTCAATTCTCGCTTAGTGCGTGTCTTCACCAGTTTCGCCGCTATAGACGCTCTTCGGACAGAATTCAAGATAGTCGAAGCTCCAATAACATTCCGGATCTTTCAATACCTGACGGCAACGCAGATAATATGTCTCATTCGGGTCGAGCTGCTGAGTAGTTAGAACATAACGCAGGTTGTTTGTTAAGTTACGGAGCGCATTCTCTGGTGCAGCTCCTTGCCAATAACAGTCCATACCTTTCATATATCCACGATTGTGCATTGCCTTATCAGTTGCCTTATTAGCATTTCTAGCTTCTGCATTATCGCCTGTCACATCGGCCACCCAACCAATACTGGGATCCCAACCGCCAATACGCAAGTCAGCAGGAATACCACAAGGTACATCATTCAGATAGAACTGAACCACACCACGCTCAGCATTGGCCGTGTATCCCGTACGAATTTCGTAAGTACCAGCTTTGGGTACTGGTGGCAGTTTGATGGTCACGTCGAAGATGCCACTGATGGTGATACCATTACTCTTATAGTGTTGCCACCAAGGACCTTCACCGTGCAGTGCAATGACAGCTTTCTCGCCCATCACCTTCCAGTTCTTGATATAGTCGAGACGATAACCTCTCAGTTTGTTCTCACCATAGAGTGGGCGGTCGCTATTCAAGAAATCTGGACTCAGTACGGTCGTGTCGAATCGGATTCGGCAGTTCATCACGATATCGCGTACTGTGGTGTCAAACCACAGGACTTTGGTAATATAATGGTACATGCCATTTGGAGCTTGCTGTAGCGTTGAACCAGACTCTGCGGGGCGGAATACACGGATACCTTCGACTTCTGTATTGGTCTTATGACCCTTGCGGTTGATATAGAGTTCATCGTTCCAACTGCTGAAACGCATCAACGTACCAGGACACATGGTCTCATAGAATTCCTCGGGGTCGCACTTATCAATATCCCAGTGCTTGAAGCAGTCTTTTCGCATAATGACCTCGTCATATGGCATGACACGGTCAAGGAGGTGATAAGCAATAAAGCGGTTCAGCGGATTCTTACGGTTCTTGAAGTCATTGTCGTACAGACCAGCATCTTCCGGATAGACAGCATCATAGACAGCCTTGGCCTTAGCTATCAGGTCATCAATATTATGAATGCCTTCTGCTGCGAAGATAGAGTCAGGCTCGATAAATGCCGTAAACTTGAAGTAGCGCTTCTGTACCCACTGGCAAGGGTCGGCACCCTCAGCCTTACATTTTACCATAATGGTCCATTGATAGGCAGAGTCTTGTGAGGTTTTATCAGCACCCCATTCGGGATAGTTCTTATCTTCGTAGGCCATCAGTGAGTCGGCCAGTCCTGTCATGAACAAGGCCTGTGAGAAGATCGTCACTGTTGAGTCGGCAGCAATGACATCGGGCAATTTGTCACTGGTACGAGGAATGATATGGTTCACAATATGTACCACACCATTAGTCACGGAGTCATCATACTCAAGCATACGTGCTACCTTGTTGGCATAATGGACTACAGCATTGTTGTTCTCTGCATCAGAGTTGATGGAGAGTTCGATATAGGTCTCTGCCATATTCATACCCAAGGAGCCTTCCGAGATGTCGGTCGTATAATAGGCTTTGGTTTTGATGATATGGGTACGAACCAGCGTGTCACAGACTGCCTGGGGGATGTCATCAATGCTATTGTAGCCATTACTGGACATATACGTGCTGAAAGCCTCATTATTGGGGGCAAACACCGTATAGTTACCATACGTTGAAAGCATGGCGAAATAGTTTGACTTCTTGAGAATGCTAATAAAATCTCCCACACGGCTCTCGTTCTCCTCAAGGAACTGGGCTGCAGTCAATTTTCCTGCAGTATATCGGTTCATAGGCACATCGTCATCATTATCGACACACGACGTCATGCCTACAGCAATGCTGCAACTGAGCAAAGCTGCCCAAAAGAACTGTTTTATTGTCTTGGTAATCATAATTTTCAATTTTCAATTTTCAATTCTCAATTTTAATTCAAATTACCATCTTCTCCCTTGTCGAAAGCAGGATTCTGCTTGAGCAGCGGATTAACTTTCAGTTCGCTCTTGGCGTATGGGAAATAGATGTAGTTAGGGTCTGTCAACTTAATCTTGATGACATTGATATCCTGGCGATATTTACGAATGGCGTAAGAAACCAAACGGTCTGTATTTCCATCGCGACGGGACATACGCACCAAGTCATACCAGCGCTTGCCCTCGAACAGGAACTCGCGGTGACGCTCTGCAAATAACAGATCTTCCATCTTCTCCTTTGAGGTCGAATAGGTTTCATAAACCAAACTACCAGATGTCGTCTCTGGCGCAATGTTGTTGGCGCGTTTATAGACATTGTTGATCAGCTTGAATGCCTCTGGCCAGTCTTCTTCGCTGCGCTGAATAAGAGCTTCGGCCTTCATGAGCATGACATCGCTCAAACGATAGAAAATCCAATTGGAATTCGCTGAACTACGACGCTCACCGCTCACTCTGACATTACCGGTTTGTGCGAGGCTGAAATTGGCAGATAAACGAGGATATTTTGTAATGGAATAGCTAGTGCCTTGATTCTCCATAGCTTCGTAGAAGCGGCAGTCTTTCTGTGAGAGCCATACTTGATTTTGGTCCGTATCAAAACCTTCTGCGAGGCATTCGGCAGCCCTTAGACGACCAACAGGACTCTCTCTATTTCTATAGTAATAGCCTGTAACCCAGTTATTGTTCTGTTTGTCAGAACCTGTGTAGTAGAGTTCAAAGAGACTTTCAAATGAATTGCCTTCACCGAAGATAGCGGTGTAGGCGTGGCCTCCTACATTTTTCTCACCTTTGGTGGCTTCCAAAATCAACGGAACACCATCGAACAAATCCATATCTGTTATTTGATCCATGGTCAGCAATTCCTTGTATTGTTGAGCCTTATGAGTAATCACTAAATCGCAATACTTAACAACATTGTCCCAATCACCTTTCCACAGATAAAGATCGGCCAGCAGGGCATAGACAGTCCAACGGGTAATGCGGCTGTTATTCTCTTTTGGCACATAGATACTCTTGTTTTGCACTTTCTCCAAACTGTAGCGGTTCTGAGCATCGTCCTTGACACTTTCCAAATCTTTTATGAGTAAATCGAGAATGTCATCAAATTTTGTGGCAGGAACGACGTAAACCTGATTGTCGTCGATACTAGGTTCTGTGACGTATGGCACGTCACGGAACGTACGGATGAGATAGAAGTAGCAGAGGGCCCGAATGGTCTTCATCTCTGCGATAGTGGCCTTCAACTCGTTGGCCGTGTAGTTCGGGTCCAGACTCTCAACCTCTGGAGCATAGTGACAGACAATGTTACAGCGGTTGATTACTTTATAAATGCTGGACCAGTTGCACAAATCATTAGTTTGCAACAAGTTCTCCTTTAATAACTCATTGATGTTATTGGGAACATCTGTACCAGCAACGATATTTTCAGAGCGTAATTCACCCCAAATCCCGAAACGGGTAAGCACGTCTTCGCTGGCCAAGGCTTCATAACAACCGTTCACGGTACCTGTTACGTCGGCCTTCTCCTTCCAGTAGTTCTCAAGCACTGTCGAGTTCATAGGCTGGATGTCTAGGAAGTCACCACAACTGGCAAGCAGTATGGAGCCGACAGATAGGAAGAGAACAGTCCTTAAGGATTCTTTTACCTTATTATATATATATACTGTTTTCATAATTATCAATTATCAATTATCAATTGTCAATTAGAACTGAATCGTGATACCACCAGTGAACGACTTCGA
Organism: uncultured Prevotellaceae bacterium; assembly: GCA_902762565.1. GTDB lineage: Bacteria > Bacteroidota > Bacteroidia > Bacteroidales > Bacteroidaceae > Prevotella. Next base: position 29,068 of record CACWOS010000028.1, on the reverse strand, counting down.
ACGTGGTGTTTTGGCACCATCAGTTACAATACCCATTGAGCCATAGCCAACCTCAGGGTCTGCACCAGAGTACTTAGTTAGAACAAACAAGTTGTTGGCTGACACATAGAAGTTCAGTTGACTAAGCCCCCACTTCTTGAGGTGTTTCGGATCAACAGAGTAGCTAATCTGCGTGTAGTTCAGACGGATGAATGATCCATCCTCCACAAAGCGGTCAGAGCCCAAATAGTTGTAGCCAGTCTGACGGAGGGCACGTGGTATCTCAGTGACATCACCCTCTACACGCCAACGCCAGTTGACGGCACGGCTCTGGTTGTTGTTCGAATACATGTTCTCAACATCCATGCGGGCCTTGTTGATAATCTTGTTGCCGTAGCGGAAGTTGAATTGGTTATTCCAACTGAGACGTCCGAAGTTCAACTTGAAGCCAAAGCCACCGGTGAACTTAGGCAGTGATGAGCCCAGATAAACGATATCGAGTTCGTTAATCTGACCGTCGTGGTTTATATCCTCATATTTGGCATCACCACCTTTGAACTCATAGTCCACAGATCCTGCACAGAACATGACGGGTTTTGTTAGGCCATGTTCATCAAGGATAACGTTGCCATCCTTGTCGCGAGCTACAGGTGCATCGGGACCGCTGACACCCTTGACTTCCGTCTCAGAATACTTAGAGTACTGATAAACACCCAGACAACGGAAACCGTAGATGCTACCCAAAGCACGATTCAACTCTACACGAGTTAGGTAAGAACCATTCTGGCGGTTAAATTCGCTGTTGAGGTTCGACAAACAGGTTTCATCCATTGAAGTAATCTGGTTCTTGTTGTTGGCGAAGGTGATATTGAAATCAGCAGAGAACTTACCAATCTTAATGATGCGATTACCATTGAGGTTGAACTCCCAACCAATGTTCTTCATGTTACCTGCATTCTGCCAGCGCAAATTGGGATAACCTGATGATGTAGGAATACCATAGCTGGACATCAGCAGGTCGCTGGTGAACTGCCAGTAGAATTCGACGTTACCTGTAATCTTATCATTAAAGAAACCGAAATCAGTACCAAGGTTGAATGTTTCCTTTTGTTCCCATTTCAGGTTCTTCAGCTGGATGTTGTCAGGATTAACACTACCCTGATTCATATAACCATTACCACTAGAATAGGTGCTGAAGTACAAATACTCCTGACCGGGCTGTCGACCTACGATACCCCAACCAGGGCGGACAGAGAACATAGATACCCAAGGCAGTGCCTTCTTGAACCAAGGCTCCTTATGGATATTCCATCGCAACGAGAGGGCAGGGAAGTTTCCCCAGCGCTGGTCGCCACCAAACTGTGTGCTACCGTCGCGACGTACAGAGAAGTCTGCCATATAACGACCCTTATAGGCATAGTGTGCAGAATAAGTTAAATAGATACTGCGCCACTCACCGCTATTGGTGTCCATACCCGTAATAATACCTTGTGCAGCAGGGTTCTGGATGTTTCCTGAAGGCAAGCCCCATTCAGTAGTACTCTGCGAACTGTTATGACCGCTGGTCAGCTGTCCGCGCAACATCATAGTTAACTGGTGATCCTTGTTCCTGAAAGCAGGTGTAAAGGTCAGCGTGTGTGTCGTTGTTACAGCGAAACTCTTCGAAGAATTGGATGTTGTTCTGTTACTCTCCTTATTTGTTGTATCGTTCCAACCACGGGTGTTCAGTGACAATGGCAGATACGAGTCATTATAATTGTTGAAGATATTGAACACTACCTTACCCTCATATTGTAAGTGGGTTTTTTCCTCTTCGGTCGACAGCAGGTTATAGCGTAATTTGAACTCGGGCTCAATATTATAGCTTGTCTCGTTGTTCTTAGCCAAGTAAGCTAAAGCTACGGGGTTCTTGTTGCTCAACTGGTCCTGTAAAGCCTGACTGACTGTAGGTAGCATAGAATAATATTCGTTTAAATCATTGCCATTACGGTCTTGCTCGTAGATAGAAAGGTTTGGCATACGAGTATAGGCAATACCCAACAGATCACTATAGTTTTTCTTGTTCTTTGTATAAGTCAGCGCAATGTTGGTTTCAATCTTGATGCGGTCACTGACGAAGTAGTCCAGATTCACACGTGAACTGAAACGATCGAGTTGCTGCTCAATGATAGAACCTGTCTCATGGTCGTAACCCGCACCAATACGGAAGTGAGCCTTCTCACCACCACCACTCAGAGCCAGGTAGTGGTTCTGACGCCAACCGGTCTTTTTGACTTCCTTCAACCAGTCTGTATTGTTGTTATACATCTGATATTCAGAGAATGTAGGATCGTAGTTCAGTTCAGGAATATTACTGGCTACATCACTCATCTCAGGATTGAAGTACTCTTCTTTCAGCAACATGGTGTATTCGTCACCGTTCAGCATCTCATAACCCTTAGGCTGATAAGTGCCTGTCAGACGGAATGAATAGCTGACACGTGTTTTACCACGGGTACCACGCTTGGTTTTGATCTCAATAACACCATTAGAACCCTGCGAACCCCAGATAGCCGTAGCGGCAGCATCCTTCAATACGCTGATGCTCTCAATATCCTCTGGGTTGATGTTCAGTAACTGTGCAAACTTCTCTTCGTTCATATCACCGTCAATGGTCTGTCCGCCAGTCTGCCAGACGTTTCCGTCGACTACGATTAGAGGTTCACTGGAGCCGTTGATGGTCGATACACCACGCAGACGCATTGATGTACCACTACCAAGGTTACCAGAGTTGGCTACGATATCCAGACCAGCGATACGTCCCTGGAGGGCTTCATCAACGGTGGTCAAAGCCAGACCTTCAAACTCTTGCATGCTGATGCTTTGCTGAGCGGTAGAGATTTCATCTACGGGGATGTTTAGACCCGAACCGCCAGCGCGCTTCTTGGCTGTTACCACCACTTCCTGAATCTGAGTGGCATCCTCCATCTTGATGTTAAAATGGGTCTTGTTGATGGGAACAAGAACTGTTTTGTAACCTACGAAGGTTACACGGAGCTTATCTTTAGGATTCTTCAGTTTAAATGAGAAGTTTCCGTTCATATCAGTGACTGCAGAGGCGACGATACGCTTAGCAGCGTCAATTTCCACGACATTAGCCATCATAACAGGCCCCATCTCATCATTAACGGTACCGCTAATGATGTCACCGGCCTGTTGGGCATTAGCTGCAATCAAGAAATTAAAAAATGATATTAATATAAATGTCAGTCGTTTCATAATCTTTCCTATTTTTTAATCCAAGATAAAGGACTGTCAATCAGATGTATCACAGCAGAAGACGTGGTGTACAGATTCGTTGCTGTTTCAGCATCCCTACTATTATAAAGATATTCACGAGCCTGAATATTATAGAGGGGTCTTCCTGTGCCATCACTTTGCTTTATCACAGTATGCGAGTTTCCTGCACCATCGATGATTTCAATAGAATCGTCTTTCAGTGCGGTCTTCAGCATATAGAAGCGTTTATCTGTTCTATTAAAGAGTGAGGTCTCAAAGTCACCTGTTTCTGGTTGTGCACCGATATAGAGGGCATTATCCTGTATATGATACTTCAGGAAATTCACGATTTTCAGAGAATCTGAAGCGGCTTTATCTGTATTGCCTGCTTCATGAGCAGCTTCAACCTGCTCCCAAGTGGGCAATTCACCTTCATTTTGCATATTCTGAATAGCCTCGTTGCTAGGTACATAGATGGTATAATGATAGGTGTTAAACAGTGATACGTTCGTACCGCCACATGCCTTATTGTCGCTTTCATTGCCTGTACCTAAGTTATGGATGTTCTCAAATAGACCACTACCGTCCATCAGTTCTAAGAATTTGGAGAATTCAGTATACTCCGCCAGTTGATCCCTCACGGTCTTACGGGTGCCCATAATGGGCTGGCCTTCCAACACATAGCTCTTACCGTTACCGCCGGCAACCTCTTTACGCTGGTCGTAAACGCGTTCAATTTTAATGCGAGAGCCTTCATTCATCTGATAGCTTCCTTCAACGTACATGTTCTGTTCGTTACTAGGATTAGTCACACGGATACCAGTACCGTTCTTGGTACGGAAATAGTTGTACTTACCTTCCCAAACCTTGCCAATGACGATATGGGTGTCCAATATGTCTTGCAGACACTTTATTAGGCGATCGCTATTGGTGGTTGTGGTAACAGTCTCGACGGAGTCGCGCTCACCAGTCATAGGATCGTAGTTGTAAACCACGGCATAGACTCTTTCCTCTTCTCTTTTGGTCTCATCCCAGCGGAAACTGAGTAGTTGGAGTTTTTTCTTTCCATACGAACAAGGGTCAATATACTCCAAGAGAGCGTTATTGGTAGGAATAAAGAAGCTGTAGTTTGAACCTAGAGCATTTAGATAAACATTGTACTTACACTGTGTAATAGCCCAGTCTATAATTTTCATGGTTCTATTAACCAATGCCGGGAATGATACACTGATGTATGACGTTGGTGAATACACCTTGTTAGTCAGATAGATAGCACCATTACAAGCCATCCATACAGAGTCTACATCGGCAATGTCAACACCCATCGGGTCGTTAGCATCATTCAGAATGGAATTGAACTTAGAAGGCACTGACGAAGTAAACGAAGGCAGCATGTTGACATTCAACAACTTGATAATTACATCGTCGGGTACGTCGTCCCATGATGCATAGTTTTCGCTTAGCGGCTTGCCTATACCATTCCAGTATTCTTCCATAGCCTTGTTGGATGGTACCATCATCACTGCCATATCACGCTGCTCGGCAGCATTTCCTTCACTTGCACTTTTGTTGCTTGAAGAATAGTAGGAATTCCATTCGGGGTCGAACGCCAACTTGGCAGGAACACCACGTCCGTCAGGTGTCTCAGTCACGGCAGCACCTTTCTTTTCATTAAAGAAACGCTTGGTGTAGACGGTGTCTACATTTGCGTTGTATAAATAGTTGTAGCGCTCGGTTTTTGCCAAGTCCTTGCCGTCGGGATAAGGTGCACAGAAACGCTCCAACAGTTTGTTAAATAGGCTCACTTGTGGCTTTTTAGCTATCAATTCTGCCATATTGGCTAGTGGTGTCACCACTTCTGCCGTACGGTGAATGAAACCATTGGCACAACGGATGTTGTCTTCTACGACATTAATACCGTTGACACTGGCATCGCCTGCCTGACGGTTGGTCATTTTGTTGAACAGGAAGTTGTAGTCGTCGTTAGTGATACGGTTATTGGACAACATAGCCTCCAGGAACAGCAGCATGGGAACGGCAGTACCATCCTCCAGACAGACCATGTCCTTGCCTGCATCAATGTGGCGCTGCCAATATTTGTTGACAGGCATGTCTTGAGGTCTTAAGATGGGTACACTGTCCCACTCGCTCAGTTCAGAGAATCGGCGCATGGCCTGACCTTCCTTCAGGGGTTTACCCTGAATGGTCGACAGGCTGTTCAACTGAATAGAGTTACCCAACATGTTGCCGAACAGAAACATTTTCTTCATCGAAGGCGTAAGGTCGTCATATCTCGACACACCCCAAGAGTTGTTCTTGAAGAATCGCTCGTACGCAGCATCATCAGCTACAAAGAGCGTCTTCGAACCCGTCTTGCCCAATACTTCCTGATAGTTCAGGTCGTTGATCATTCGCACTGTGTTTGTGTAGTTGCCTTGTTCGTCGAGCCAGCTGTAGATGCTGTTACCCCAGCCTTCCGGGGATTTCTCGTCGAGGTCGTACTGCTGACATGATGTCAAGGCGACTCCACCAACCAGTGCCACGGCCATCGCCGTCATCCATCGCCTTCCAAGACGCGGTTTGTAGCTTTGGCATTGTTTCCAAAATTGCTTTCTGGTTTTCATACGTTAAAAATTGGTTTTTGTTAAAATTAAAATTCTGCTGCAAAGTTAAGCATTTATTATATATTATTATTAATCATTTATATCACAAACTTTGGTTTTAGCACTTGTGAGATGGAAATTTGTTTCAGGGACTTTGTTTTTTGTATCACAACAAAATAAATAATTAAAAAAATGAAAAACATAAAGTATCTGAAACATACAATAAACTATTATTATAAGAATATACATATCTTTGCCGCAGATTTTCGAGTTTTTACCCTATTAACTAATTAAAACATTAACAAACATGAAGAAAACTTACCAAATGTTTCTTGCACTGGTAGCCATGTTGCTGCTGGGCGTAACGAATGTAAGTGCCGAGGAGAAATCCTTGCAGGACGTTCCCTTCTGGCAGCATGAGGCGGGTCTTTGGGGCTTAAATGCTCCTAAGAACACGCAAGCCACTCCCCTATGGGTGGTTGGTGAATCGACTGGTCAACCTTATGGTGACAGTTCGGTGAATAACTGGGCCGATTTGTCTGGTTATGACAAATTGGTGATTACCTACACAGAGGGCACACCCCGTGTAATGATGAACCGTGATCAGGATGAGGGTCAGTACAATGCCAATGAGGCCGAGTCTCACTTGATAGAGTATCCTAAGTGTGCTTCATCTTGGGCAGGCAAGTATTTTGTCGTTTCTAATGGTGAAGAAGAAGGTGTCAAGATTCTGACAGTTGACCTTAAGGCAATTGTTAATGATAAAGGTTTTGCTCAATTGAACGCTATTAAAGGTGCAGATTGGGCGAATGTGACAATTCAGAGCATGGTTGTAACTTTCAAGGGTAAAGAGAAGCAGGTTGGATGGATTAATATTCTGTCCAATAGCGACCTGGAAGGCGAAGATGTTAGCTCATTTGTTACTGCTCTCCATGCTAATGATGGTGATGGCAGTGTCACTTATCCTGCTGAGATTCAGGATGGTGTTGGTGTAGACGGAAGTCGCGGTATTTCTCTTAAGTCTGATGCAGACGCTCCCCAGACTTGGACTACTCAGCTCTTCGTTTATCTGCCTGAGGTTCTGCCCGCAGGTACCCAGTGGCGGTTCTCTATGGATGCAGTTGCAAATCCTCAGGCTGAAGTTGATGTAGCTGGTCATGCACAGCCACGTGCTTGGCAGTGTGGTGGTGCTGACATTTCATCAGACTTTGCTAATCCTCTTACCTTTAATTCAGATTGGACAAAGATTGAGGCAAAGGGCACAATCTCTGAGAGCTTGTTTGGAAAAGGCTTCCAAAGTATTTGTTTCGATTTGAATAAAGATAAGGAAACAGCTACTCAGTACTACTTCGACAACATTAAGTTCGAGATTTATAAATATGGTACAGTTGCTGAGTTCTTTACTGAGTTTGTCAAGGTTGACTTCGGTTTCGAGACCAACATTCCTGAATTGTGCAAGGCCGCAGGCAAGAGCCGCGTGCTGTTCCCTGTAGAGAATGCTAAGGTTTTGGCAAATGGCAGGGAAGTAAAGATTGTCTCTGTTGAGGGTTTTGCCGATGGTCGCTTCTATATATTCTTGGAGGAAGCTCTTGAGGAAACTGATGAGGTTAGAGTTATCTATAATAATGCTGCTGGTGACCTGCAGTTAGTGTATGCTGGTGGTGCTGATGCAGGTAAGGTAATTCCTAATGTTGATGAGATTGCAGATTATAACGAAGATGTTGCTGAGGGTGAAGATGTGTTCTCATACGCCATGTTGCCACCTTCCATCGTTTCCGCATATCCTGAGGATGGCTCGTTCAATATTAAGAACGACCTGAAGGAATTCAAGGTGAAGTTCGACAAGCTTGCTCAAGCTGATAAGATTAAGGCTACCCTCGATGGTGCTGCTCTGACTGTCAGCCCTAACGAAGGTCTTGTTACAGAGATTATATTGAAATATGCTGGTGCTGATATGACGAATGGTCTGCATGCTATCCGGATTTCAGAGGTTTATCCTGAAAACGATGCTTTAGAACTTGCTACTGATACTACTTATCAGTTCAGCGTTGGTCCTACGGATCCTTCCGACCAGCCATTCGACCTGATACCAATCAGCTACTTCAATGAATGCGCAAACAATGGTATTCCTGAAGGTTTCAAGGTTTATGCCGATGGAATGGAGGAGCGTACTCCTGGCAATACCTATGGCAGCAACGCCCGTCTATTCTCAGACTTTGCTACAGGTGGTGATTTCACTCATGCACTCTATTTCCGTCGTAACTATGTGACCTATGGTAAGAACGACGACACCCATGTTCTGAATATGGAGGCAGGTAAGACTTATACGCTTACGTTCAATGCTGCTCGCTGGAAGGCAAGTGGTGAGTATATGAAGGTTGTCATCCTCAATGCTGACGGTGAAGAGCAGTTTGCTCAGACTTATGCATGTAATCCTGATGTAAATGGTTCTAAGGCTGCTGTGAAGAATTCTACAGCTGCTAAGATTGAATTTACACCAACAACCTCAGGAAACTATGAACTGCGCTTTGTGGTTGCCACCAATGCAGATGGCGCTGAGGCTGGTGACGATGGTATGCGTGAGATGATGGTTGCAAACGTGAAGTTTAGTTATATCCCCAGCACTTACGGTATTGTTGAGATGATGGCTGTTCAGGAAGCTCTGGATAAGGCCAAGAAGATTCAGGAGACTTTCGCTGATGAGCGCTATGATGGTGAAGCTCAGTCAACTCTCAATTCAACAATTATTACGGTTGAGACTAATATGAACAACTACACCTCACCTTCTGAGTGCTATGAAGCAGTAGATGCATTGGGACAGTGGAGCGAAGCTCTGACCAATCATGCAAATCTCTGTAACAACTACGACCAGTTGATTAAGGAGGGTAGTGACGTTGTACGTCAGAACGAGAACCCCAGCAACACAGGTATTCCTACCAAGTTCGTGAAACTGGAACTGTTTGGTCAGTTGAAGGCTGTTGTTGACAAGTATCATGGCGTATCTGAATTGGTCAACGACGGTACTGATGAAGAGCCTAACTGGCAGAAGCACTACACCTTCGACATACTGAAGGAAGATGCACAGTTGACAGCAGCTGTTGCTGAGCTGAATGACATTGTTAACACAACTTCTAAGTTGTTTACCACTGGTGCCTCGCAGAGAAATACTACTGGTGTTGCTGCTTTGGTTGAGCGTCTGCGCTTAGGTGCTGAGGCTCTGAAGGTGCTCGAACCTGAGGATGAAACTATTCAGGTTGCCCTTGATGCCCTTGACGATGACGATTCCATTGCTGAGACCCTGATGAACAAGACTACAGTTTCTATCTACGGTAAGCTGAAGGACGGTCAGGACATCTTCCATGCTACAGCAGTAGATCCAGAGACTCTTGAAGAGACAACGGTCGACAAAACGTATGACATGACAGTCTTTGTGAAGAACCCGAACATGTATTCTCGCGAATACTCAACAGAAGTTCCCGGTTGGAATATCATCGCTGGTAATCCTGTTGCTTGGAGTAGCTGGGACGGTAATGTTACACACGGCACCAAGACTCCTTATGTTGAGGACTGTTGCATCTATCTGCAGTGGCACGCTGCCTGCAACGTTGAGCAGACCATCACCAACCTGCCTAAGGGTGTCTACTCAATCTACTTCAATGCTAACGACAACTCTGGCGAGTCTGACGGCACATATGTATATGTGAAGAAGTCTGATACACCAGCTGTTGAGGAAGGTGCAGAGCTTGATCCTGAAACGAACTACGCAGGCTATGCTCCTGTCAACAATAGTGGTTGGGATAGAACAATCTCAGATATCACGGTTCTTGACGGTCAGCTGACTCTTGGTTTCGTTAGTGGTACAGTATCTCAGCCGTTCCTCGAGTATGTCAGAATTACTATGACTGGTAAGGCTGAGGGTGTTGACTATGCTGAAGAATATGAGAAGGCTAGTGGCATCGAGATAGTTGAGGTTAACAACAAGGTTCAGAACGGTGTTATCTACAACCTCTCTGGTCAGAAGGTTAGTAACAGCTTCAAGGGCATCGTTATCATGAACGGTAAGAAGTTTGTGGTTAAGTAATCACACTAACACTTCTATAAAAGAAGTCCGAGGCTCTCAAGGGTCTCGGACTTTTTTACGTTTTAACCTTGATAATGAAACAAAAATCCTTGGCCAATTAAGAAAAAGATTGTAACTTTGCCACCAATATACATAAACTATATAACGATGAGAAGAAATCTTTTAACCATCATGAGTTTGCTGGCTGTTATGGCCAGTATGGCTCAACCGCAGTTCGACAAACCGCATGGTCTGTACGACGAGGCGATCAATGTCACGATCACCCCTAAGGATGCCAGTGCAGCGGTGTACTATACCACTGACGGCAGTACGCCAACAGCAGAAAGCACCCGCTATACTGCCCCACTCTCTTTGAACAAGACAACATTATTAAGAGCCATTGAGGTGAAAGACGGGGAAAGCTCAGCTATTACCACAGCCAGCTATATCATGGTTGCCTCGGTACTGAGCCAGCCAAACAATCCAGAGGGCTACCCTGCAGAATGGGGAAAGTACACACAGTCTTACGGTACTGCCGTTGCAGACTACGAGATGGATCCAGAGATGACCAACAATCCCGTCTTGCGCTCAAAGATTATCGAAGGCCTGAAACAGATACCTATTCTTAGTGTGGTAACGGACAAGGGTAACCTGTTTAATAAAGAACCAGATGAGAATACCGGTGGTATCTATATCTTTACAGGTCCTCCTGTAGGCGATAATACAGGTAACGGATGGACACGTCAGTGTAGTGCTGAACTCTTTGGTGGTCCGCAGAATCATAATTTTACCATTGATTGCGGCCTGAAGCTGCATGGCGGTCATGGCCGACTGGCAGAGAAGAACCCCAAGCACTCGTTCCGTCTGCAATTTAAGAAGGATTATGGTCCTTCATCGTTGGATTATCCACTATACGGCAGCGATGAACCGCAAAAGTTTAATCAGTTGGTGCTGCGCTGCCATTTCGGTAACGCTTGGCAGCATTGGGCAGAAGACAATCGTCAGAGGGCACAGTACACACGTGATGTATGGGCTCGTCGCATGCAGCGCAAGCTTGGTCACACCAGCGTGAATGCCCTCTATGTACACCTCTTCCTGAATGGCATGTACTGGGGTCTTTATAATATCGCAGAACGTGTGGACGATAACTTTGGCAAGGAGCACCTTGGCGGTAAGAAGAAAGACTATGACGTTATTAAGATTGAGGAGGAAGGCGGTAACCATATCGAAGCTGGTGAAGGCACACTCGATTCGTGGAACGAAATGTTCGAAACGGTCAGAGCCGTTGCTGGGCAGTCCAGCGAATTGACGCCTGAGGCAGCTTACGAGAAATTGGATACCTTGCTGGACAAGGATAACTTCATCGACTACATGATTATCAACCAGTATGCTGGTAATACCGACTGGGATCACCACAACTGGTATGCTATCCGTCGCAACAACACCAACCAGGAGGGCTTTAAGTTCTTGTGCTGGGACTCTGAGCTTATCTTTGTAAATGAGAACGAGAACGTGGTCACCAAGCATAATGGCGGTGGTCCTACGGACATCTTTAACATGTTGTTGAATAACGAAGATTTTGCCCACCGCTATCTGCGACGTGCCAAGGAACTGCTGGCAGACGATGGCTTGTTAGGCGAAGCGTCTGTTGTCGCTGTATGGGATAGCCTTTATAACAACATTTCATCTGCACTTTATGACGAAGCAGCGCGCTGGGGTGACTACCGTCGCGATGTTCCTAATGGCTTTGGCTATGCCAACACGGTATATACCGTTGATGACACGTATATGTCAGAGCGTAACCGCCTGTTAACGTGGTATTTCCCAACGAGAACGGCCACAGTACTATCACAAATCACCAAGTATGTAGCTATCGATGACTTTGTGGCTCCTGAGAATTGGCAGAAGTTGACCGCCAATATGTATTACAGGTGGGATGGTACGGGTGCTGATGCCAAACCTCTTGCAAATGCAAACGTAGATTGGAATTTTAACCAAGATGTTTCTAACGGTGGAGTCGTTACGGGCTTAGTGACTGTTGATCATGATTTATTTGCAGATATTAGTCAGTATGATAAGATAGTACTTCGTGGTAACGGTGGTAGTGTACGTATCTTGGCCAACCGTTTGGTAGCTCATGGTGAATGGAAAGAGATTGCACCGTCGTTCAACGAATATGATCCTTACTGGAACGCTGAATATGAGGCATTGGTAATACCCCTTGAAGACTTTAAAACAAAGAACACCACCAGCAATAATCCACGAGTTGACAACTTCGTACATTTGGATGCTATCAAGGCCAACATGGGCAGCACCATTAATGTGAAAGCCATCTACCTAGTACCCAAAGACGAATCTTCTAATATTGATATAGCAAAGGTTGAAAGATTTAAGGATAACAAATATTACAACCTGCAGGGACAACCTGTTGCTAAACCGACCAAAGGACTCTATATCCTCAATGGTAAAAAGATCATAGTAAAATAAAGAATAATGGAGCCCCGCAATGGAGCTCCATTATTCTTTTAGATATTTCCTACTATCAGCGCACCGCCATTCTCGGGAATCGTGATAGTCATCTGTTGCTTCTTATTCTGCTTCACCGTCTTGACACTGCCTGCCAAGTTGGGATCGCTCGCATATTTAGGATCGTCAGCATAAACGGTCAGCTGCGTATCTTTGGCGAACATGGGCAACGTAATGGTCTTCTTCAGAGGCTGCTTGTCGGCATTGATACCAGCCACATACCAGGTGTTACCAGCGCGACGGGCGATAATGGCATACTTACCAGGATAACCATCGATGAAACGGACTTCATCCCAGTTGGTAGGTACCTGCTTCATAAAGTCGATAGCCCAAGCAGGTGCATCCTCCAAGTTATTGGGAGCTAAAGCGAAATGTTGTACACTGCTTTGGAAGAGGACGGCAGTAGCCAAGGCATAGACATCGCTGGTGCGACGATATGTACCGCGGTCGTTACTGGTGCTATAGCGCTTGTTCAGGGCGCTGCCACCAAAGTCCATTGAAGCTACGGTATTGCGGATAAACACGTGTGTACAGCCATTCTTAGCCTCTGCATCACAGGCACCTTGACCGAAATGAAGGTTTTCAGAAGCCAAGACAGCCTCAGAAGCGACATAGTTAGGATACATACGCTCCCAACCGCGTGGCAGCGTGCATCCGTGGAAGATGACCTGCAAACCGAACTCGTTGGCATCGGTCAGGATATCCTCGTAGAGTTGCATCATCACCTGCTTGTCACCACCGAAGAAGTCGACCTTGATGCCCAGAATGCCGTTATCCTGCATCCATTTCATCTCCTTGCGACGGGCAGCGCTCTTATCCATCTTATGACGAGGGCCCTGAGGTGCATCGTTCCAGACACCATTACTATTATACCACAAGAACAGGCCTACACCCTTTGACTTTGCATAGCGCGCTAGCTCAGCAACCTTGTCGTAGCCAATCTGTGTGTCCCATAAGGCATCAACCAATACAGAACGATAGCCGAGGGCTGCAGAGAAGTCAATATACTCTTTCTGTTCCTTAAAGTTGCAACTGCCATCCATACGAATAATCCACGACCAACTGCCCTTACCGTAAGTATAAGCCTTCGAAGCCTTGTACTTAGGCTGAACAAGGTCATTGGCAACAGTGGTCTCCACAATAGGAGCCAGCGTGGTACCGATGGTCATAGTACGCCAAGGCGTCAGAGCAGGTAAGGTAACCTTCGCCGTTGGTGTGCCCCAACCATCCATTTCTGATGCCTGTGGGAATGCAATACTGTATTTGTTGCCACCATCGTTCTGCAGGGCACAGCCTACATAGTTGCCATCAGTACCGGTCTCAGAGATAATGACCCAACCTGCTGTCGTCTTGAAGAGACAAGGGAAAGTATAACCCTGTCCCCAGCCATTCTTGCCAGTCTGGTCGTCCCATGTATAGCTGGTCTCATAGCTAGGATAGGTACGCGCGAAACCACCCATGGGCTTCACCTGTGGGCAGAGGAAAGTGGTTGTACCATTAGGCAGCATGAAACTGCTAGCTTCGCTCTCTACGACAGCACTCAACATATCCTTCTTCTGGGCATAGATCTTGTAGCGATAGGCTACATCACGACCTGTTACACGGAAGATGACGTCAAGGGCTGGTTTTCCGTCTTTTGTAAACTGACAGACTGCCTCCGTAGCCTCATAGCTGACGTGGCTCTGCTTGATGGTCTTCAGTGAATACTCGTCCTTAACGGTGCTGGTCTTGCAATCCTTCAGGGTCAGACCTTGAGAGAAATCACCAAAGTTCATCTTAACGCCCAATGGTGAACGCTCAATAAACGTGGTGCCATCGAGGGTTACCTGATACATAGGGCGACCACCGTCATCATTAACCGTCACGGCCATCTTGCCATCAGGACTTTGGAATGTTTTCTCAGTTGCTTGGGCTGTCAGCAGGCATAAAGCCATAGCTGCAGCTGTCATCAATCGTTTCATCATTTTAATGTTTATAATAAGTTATTAAATTAGGATATTCCAACGACCTATCTACTTCCCTGCTACACCGATAACATATACACTTCCTGGAGTGGTTTCCAAGTCGTACTCATAAACCTTGCGAAGAGGCAGAAGCGACAGAGACTTCAGCTCCTTTGACTGCAGAGGTTGCTTGATGGCTGCAGGTGCCAACAGCTGGTTGGGACAGTCGCCCTTGGCCTCAGTCAGCGTTACACCCTTAGTCCCTTTGGCTAATTGAAGGGGCACATAAGAGCGCAAGCGCAGGGTGCCACCTATCGTTGAGCGGATGGTTGCTGAGCGAAGTGCTCCTTCACTCCAAGTCTCGTCAACCATGAAACCACCACGAGCCCTCAGGCCTTTTACCTCGCCCTGCTTCCAATCATCTGGCAGGGCAGGCAACAGCTGAACAGCGCCATCGTGACTCTGTAGTAGCATCTCACAGATACCTGCCGACACACCGAAGTTGCCATCAATCTGGAAGGGTGGATGGGCATCGAACAGGTTGGGATAGGTGCGACCATTAGGATACTGACGAGCCTTGCTGTCGTCGGGTAGCAACTTCAACATGTTCTTGATGATGGTGAAAGCGTGGTTACCATCGAGCATGCGTGCCCAGAAGTTGGTCTTCCAACCCAAACTCCAACCTGTAGCCATGTCACCACGCTGTTTCAGCGTATTAGCAGCTGCTGTAAAGAGCTCGGGATGTGCATAAGGAGATATTTGATTAGAGGGATAGAGACCATAGAGATGGGAGATGTGGCGATGCTCGTCCTTTGGATCATCGGCATCGATAAGCCACTCCTGCAGCTGTCCGTAGCGACCAATCTGCATGGGAGGCAGGTTGGCAATCTGGAACTTCAGGTTGGCGGCAAACAAGCTATCCTTACCCAGTGCCTTTGCTGCCAATAGTGCTTGTGACAGAACGTCAAAGGCTATTTGGTTATCCATGGTCGAACCAGCACAGACATTCGTACCCTTTCCGCGAGGACCATGCTCAGGCGATACAGTAGGCACGGTCATCAACCAACCGGCAGCCTGCTTGATTTCACCGGCGGCTGGATAAGTCTGCATATAGTCGAGCAGGAACTCGGCTGCACCTTTCATCACCGGATAGTATTTAGCCAAGAAGTCCTTGTCGCCCGTATAGAGGTAGTGCTGCCAGATATGCGTGGTCAGCCAGGCACCACCCGTTGGGAACATACCCCAAGGTGTGCCGTCCACAGGTCCAGCAATACGCCACAGGTCGGTATTGTGGTGAGCCACCCAACCGCGACAGTGATACATGGTCTGAGCCGTCTTGGTACCCGTCTCGCTCAGTTCGCGCGTCATCTCGAACAGTGGTCCTTGCGTCTCAGCCAGGTTGCCAATGAGGGCGGGCCAATAGTTCATCTCAGCATTAATGTTGATGGTGTATTTTGAGTCCCACGGAGCATTCATCTTGTCGTTCCATACACCCTGCAGATTGGCGGGCTGTCCACCAGGCTGACTCGATGAAATCAGCAAATATCGACCATATTGCATCATCAGCGACACCAAGTCGAGGTCGGAAGGATCCTTTTCGAAGGCGGCTACGCGCTCGTCAGTGGGTAAGCTAGAGGCTCTAGAATCTCTAGATGTTCTAGTCAAATCCAGCGACACACGGTTGTATTGCTCCTGATACTTCTTGATGTGGGCGGCCAACAGCTGCTTGTATGGCTTCCCTTTCAAGCCGTCCAGCGTCTCATTGTTCTTCTTGACAGGATTGCCACTGATGTCGTGATAGTTCACGAAATTGGTGGCGGCAGTAATGTATAGCGTTGCGGTAGTGGCATCGTCCACCTCTATCGAATGAACCTTGCGCTCTATCTTGCCATCGGTTTCAACGCTGATGCGGCACTCGGCTTTCAGACCGGCTTTAACGCCCTCCTGCTCTACACCGTCGACAACGGCAGCCAGCTCGTTGACACTAACGCCTTCACGCTCTTTGACGTTGAATACTTGCGCTTTCAACTGCGAGGTGAAGTCCACATCAAACTCCAGCTTCTTTTTCTTGCTGGCCTTCAACTGAACGATGATGACATTGTCGGCCTGTGAGGCAAAGACGGTGCGCTCGTACTTCACACCATCGCAAGTATAGGTGGTCGTAGCAACAGCATTGCCCAGACTCAGTTCGCGACGATAGTTGCTGACGTCTTTATGATCTAACTTCAGCTTGATACTGCCCAACGGCAGGAAACGCATGCCGTGAGGCCCTTTGACAAAGTGCTTGTCAATCAATTTCGAAGCTTGGTATTCCTTGCCTTCGAAAATGAGGCGACGTACTTCAGACAGGGCTGCCAACGACTCGTGGCTATCGTTATTGTGGGGTGAACCGCTCCAGAACGTCTCTTCGTTCAGCTGAATCTCTTCGGTTTCGGTGCCGCCATAGACCATCGCTCCCAAGTGCGAGTTACCTATGGGCAGGGCCTCCAACCAATGCGAGGCAGGTTTATTATACCACAGCTTATGCTGTTGTGCACTCATCGACAAGGCCACCAAGGCCATTGAAGCGATACAAATCAGTTTTCTCATAATTATCTATTTGCTTTAAAGGTTATATGTTATGCTATTGTCTGCAAAAGTACAAAAAAATAGGCGCAAAGCAAAAGAAATTTGTGTCTTTTTATTGCTGAGACAGATTATAATTAGTATATTTGCACCATCTAAACCCATAAAGTATGAAAAAATTCTTATTATCAATGGCAATGATGTCATCCATTACAACAGGTTTTGCACAGAAGACACTTGTGCTTTACTATTCCGAAACAGGTACAACAAAGACTGTGGCACAAGAGTTGCAAAAGCAACTGGGTGCCGATATCGAGAGCATAGAGGCCGAAGAGCCGTACACGGGAATCTTCCAGGAGACCATACAGCGCGGACAACGCGAGATGCAGAGTGGCAACTGGCCTGCACTGAAACCGTTCCAGAAAAAGATTCAGCAGTACGACATCATCTTTCTGGGCTACCCCATCTGGTTTGGTACCTACGCCAATCCTATTGCCACTCTGGTCAAGAACAACGACTTCGCAGGCAAAACCATTGTACCCTTCTGCACCTTTGGTAGTGGCGGACTAAACACCTCATCAGATGCCCTGAAGAAGGCACTGCCCAAGGCCAAAATCCAAAAGGGGTATGGTGTGCGTACAGCTAGAATCGCCTCAGCAAGCAAAGAACTCGACCGATTCTTAAAAGAGAACGGCTATAAGAAGGGTACTGTTGCCAAGTTGCCAGACTATTCCGCTCAACAGCCAGTAACAGAAGCCGACAAAGCCATCTTCGATGCTGCCTGTTCCAACTATCAATTCCCACTTGGCACTCCTAAGACCGTAGGGCGCCGCACCACTGACGACAGCATCGATTACAAGTTTATAGTCATGAGTCGCGGCTTCGATGGTAAAGAATCCCCCTCCACCATCTACGTCACCGTAGGTAAGCAAGAGGGGGCTAAGCCTGAATTCACCGAAGTTGTACGCTAGTTACTTGATGGTCAGCCAAACGGCTTCACCTTTGTCTTTGGCTTCGACTATCTTTTGTTTGAGCTCATAGAGCCACTTGCGGCTTTCGAGGAGCTGGCCTACCAGTTGGTTGCGACCGACGAGGATGCAGCCAGCGGTGTCGACGGCGGTGTTGCCCATGTGGATGCGGATGCCCTTGAAGAGGTGGTTGAAGTCGGGGCCACCGAGAAGGACTGGGAGCCACATCTTAAACTTCGGACTCCAAGTGATGACTACCGCGTAACGGCCTTCTGGAATGGCGAAGGGCTTCAATTTCTGTGCCTTCGTGGGTGAACGAAGCACGGCTTCTTTCGATACCGTTGTCTTCAACTCCAATGCCGTTGGTTCGAGGGTGTCGCAGAAGTAAGTTTGCTTTTCTCCTGCCAAATACTCATCATCTACTTTCTCTACAATGTAGAGCTTGCCTATCGTGTAGGTCTTGCGTTTTGCTATGCGTGTAAGTATTAATTCCATAATGTTTCAAGTTTTAAGATTCATGTTTCAAGTTTGGAGGTGCAACGCAAGGTTGCAACCTCCTTAATGTCACAAAGTCAAATGTCACAAAGTAGCATTTAGTTTTTTCCAATGCGTCTTGTCGGTCTTCTCAATCCATTTGTCGCGATACCAGCGGGAGATGATTTTCCTGAGACCTGCCTCGCTACAGAAGCCGCGCTTCAAGGCTCGTAGGTCATCCATCGTGAAGGCTGGCGAAAGCTGGTCGAAGATGGAATGATTGCTTCCGTATCGGATGCACTCGTCGCGAGCATCAACGAACTGACTTTCAAGCGCCTCGCCAAAAGCCTTTATCTGCTGTTTCAGGCAATACTCGGCCATCATCAGTGCGAAATCGATACAAGCCTTAGACTCCTTGGCGCAACCAGACAGCATGTGGAAGATGACGCCGCAGCGGAAACCGATGACGGCGGCACGCTTACGATACGTGTCCTTGACGTGGTCAATATCCTTGGCTGCCTCTACGCGCTTTTCCTCTACCCAAGCCTCGATAGCCTTGCGAAGTCGTGGGGTGTCAACGAGTCCGCTGAACGAACGCAGACGGGTGACGGCCTGCTGAATCCTTGCTTCGTCCTCTGCTGAACGCTTACCGAACTTCGGCATCTTCGAGAATGACGAATCGGGCATTTCGGCCACAAGCACACGACTCGAAAGACCGTTTTCAATGTTGTCCGACTTGAAGCACTTGCGCATGGCGCCGTTGGTGCCCAGCATCGTCCAGTTGTAGGCCACATTGACCACACCCGACTCAGCCTGATCGGAGTTGTAGTCCTGACCCCACTCACCGTAGTCAAAGCTCAAACGATAGATGTCGTACTTTGAACTCCAACTGCCGGCACCATTGGTTTTTCGAAGGGTGTCAAGTTCCTCGCCGAAGCTATACAAGGTATGTCCCTGTGCATTCTTAAATCGCTTCAAAAGTGTTGAGCAAGAGACGGTTACGGGCACGACACGAATCAAGACGTGTGGGTCTTCGGGAGCCTTCTCATTGGCCTTGCGGCCTTTCTTACGCTCCTTCCATTCCTCTTCACGCTTGCGTGCAAGGGCATCCTCTTCGTCCAATTGATGCTTCCAAATATCGACAGCGTTCTTGACTACCGATTTATTCGAAGCCTGCTCACCTCGAATGATACTCATCAGCCCCAATCGGTGTGTGTTGCCGTCGCAATACTCTACCGTTACCTGGTCAGCATAAGCCGCCGCAATGGGCATGATGCCGCAAAGCACAGGCATGTGCATCGAGACAGGCACACCAACCAGCGATTCTTTCAAACCGATGGGCAGGGCTTTGACATTGACCTTCACGCCAGTCTCTTCGGCTACGGCTTCAGCATCCTCGATTTCATCAGGATTGATGCCAAGTTCCAAAGCATCGATGATGCCTTGCATCACCTTCGAAATGCCCTTTGGCTCTTCCTTGCAAGCCGAGTCAACGACCGATTTCAGTTCCACGTCAGAGAGTCCGAAACGGGGCATGACCTGCATCAACACTTCCTTCTTATTGTCGCAGATGGCTCGGAGGTTGACTGCCAATTTATGCAATTTGACATTACGCTCACCCTCAGCAGGTTCACCGCCATTCCTACGCCACCACTCGGAGATTATAGAGGTATAAGGTATGCCTTTGAACGACGGCTCAGATTTGAGCTCTTGTTCATCCAATCCATTTTTGGATTCGTTGGTGACACCCTCGGATGTCAAGGAAAAATTTCCTTCACATTCCTCACTCACCTCGAACAATTTCGGATTAACATACTTCGTATGATCCTCGGGCACCATATAGATGCACCTCGAAACATCCTTTACAGCTGCATCGGGTGTGAATCCCGTAGCTTCTTTCATCAGTTCCTGTGCCGTTTCCGGCGTCATCCCATCAGGCAATTCCACCAGCACATGCGTACCCCGACGGACACTCTCTTCTACCAGCAGCACCACCAACGACCCCAGTGTCATTTCACTCCCCTCGCCCTTTGGAGAGGGGCTGGGGGTGAGGCTTCTCACGATTTCGTCCGTGTGCCCTTTCTCGTCAAAGTCCAACATCAGACGATTCAGCGGCTTAACGGCATCGGCTATGGCTCGATGGTTATCCTTAAACTCCGCGCAATGCGGTGTCCATACTGGCAAACGATGCTTCAGTTCGTCATCACCTTTCTCTATACGTGCACACATCTGTGCGAGCCACGATTCGCGACGAAGTGCCTCCCAATCTTCCTTGGTGGCAGGGATGGCAGGAGCACCATGCCCCTTGCCGATACATGTGAATTTCATAGTCCTGATTACTGCTGATTCCATATAGTTTCCTCCTTCCTTGTTTTAAAGTAAGACATAATCTGGTCGGCCTCTTCCTGATAGAGCGCCTTGGTCAGCGCCAGCCCGTACTTCTTCGGGAACTTAAACGTGACATAAATGTGCTCTCGATCCAAACGGCGACGCAGACCACTTGGTGATGCCTCAAGCAAAGGCCTTGTCATCTTTACTGCACCGTGAGGCGTCTCGTAGAGCACATCGTGCTTAGGACCCTGAAGGCCGTCGTTGTAGCGTTTCACTCGGGTACGCCCGTCGGCATCCACCTCGATGCCAGCACGGTAGCGCACGCGTTCACCGCCAGTCACCTGCTTCTCATCCTCCCAAGGACACGGATAGACGTTGATATTGCCGTTGGTCTGGAAGTTAATACTGCCGTCCATCTGGACGTTCTGAACTAAAAGCTGTTTCTTAAATGTAGGTTTCATTTTGTTGGGTTTTTGCGAGTGAAGAAGCCTTTGGAAACGCTGGCCAGCTTTAACTCATGAGATTTCTTCAGCTCACTTCGCCCAGATTAATACTGTTGTTGGTTGACTATCCTTTAGTGGTTCATGAAGCGATAGTCCCTCTTCGTTGAACCAGGCATCTGGCACCTGTTGATCAGCGACAGCTGACGACGTGCATTGTCTGCGATAGTGCCTCGTGCGATTGTGATACGATTCCTTGTACGACTCATATTTTTGATTAGCTCCCGCATATCTTAGGATAGCCCGCTCACTTATCGGCTGCTTATCTCGGAAGACGATGCAAAGGTACTACAAATCTCTTGCGTTTGAAATTTTATAGTCTTATAACTTATTGATACACAAGTAAATACAAGAAAATACAAATACGACACAAGTATTTGTACAAGTTTGAACCAAAAAACAATAAAAAAAGGAACCGACAATTGCCGATTCCCTACATTTAGTACACAAAAGGGACTCTTTTTGTGTACTTAATCTACCTGCGAATTCCAGTTCGATTCCGATTTCTCGTAGAGGCCATAGTCGTGAAGCACCATCCATAGTTCTCGTTTACGCGACATCTCCGATATCCTACGCGCGCGAACTAATTGATTTACTCTATCGGTTATCTGCTTGGCTTTCATACCTTGAATCTCTGACAGGAAACTACTGGCCTCTGCTTCGTCGTTATAGAAGATGGGGTTCAGTTTAGCCACTATCTCCTTTCTATTGTCAATCACGCATTTCTGTTCCTTTTCCAGCCACTCCTCCGTCAGCATCCAGATAGCTTGAGTCTTTAGTTTGGGTAGTGTCAATTCGCCTGTTTCCCAAAGCTCCTCAACCACTTTCTCCACTTGATGCTTATAGAAGTACCAGAAATCACCGGATGCGCCCTCTTCAATTCTCTTGCTGGCTATCTGATGATGTTTGCTGAGTTCTTCTGGCGCTGCATCCTGAAGCTGCTGCAACTGACTCAACCAGGCATCGTCCTGTCTGAGAGCCCCCAGCCACTGCGATGCCGAATCATAATCGCCTCGATTATAGCTTATCATCATAGGGCTTCGTCCTCCTCGCGCCAAATGCCATAACCGCAATTTTGTGCATGAGCCATCAGATAGGCAAACTCCAGCGAATCGTCAGTCAGCCACCCTTTTGCAAAATATGCTGAGCGCACCTCGCGTACTTTCTCGGCAAAGCGTTTCATCACTTCTGGTGCGAAATCGTCATTTTCTGTCAGCCGTCCGTACACTTCCTTGTCCATGTAATCGTAGAGTGCCTGAGCAGCCTGCAGCACCCCTTTATCAAACTGACGGGGCACCACACCATAAATCTCGTCGTGCAGCATGATCAAGTCGGGTCGCAGCTTCAGCTTGCGTCCGCGTTGCCAATGGCGCTCTATCTGCTGAAGTTCATCAACGATGGTCTTCACATAGCCGCGAGGAGGCATCTTCGTATAATTCGGTTCGCGTATCAATTCGTGGTACTCCCCTGAGAAAAGTTCAGCCATTGCATCCTGTGCCGGCTGGTAGTGGCCGTAGGCATATACTCCAGTGGCATGCTTTTTTAGAATGTACGCCGTGTGCATCGCTATTTGTTCATACTCAGTCGTAGAAAGCCACTCCACTAACTGCTTGTTCGATACCCACCAGTTGTTTTTGATGCCAAAAGCCTCCTTCAGGTCGAACAAATAGTGCAGAGCCAAATCGTGGCAGAGACCAGCCACTTCCAGTATCAGTCGCAATCGCCCCATCTCCCTGTCTGTCAGCGTCTGCTGTTCCTTCAGCGACAACAGCGGGTTCTCTTCATGTATCGGCTTTCTGCCTTCGTCAGCCGTCCAAAACTCGTCCGACAGCCACATCGCCAACAGCGCCGACCCATGCTTCTCCGTCAACAACCGCTCTACCTGCGCAAGCACAAAAGCCCTGCGCTCGTCACTCTCCAGCTTGCTGGCCTTTGCAAGCCCAGCTCCCTTGAAGTATCTTTTCTCTATCTGTGCCAACAATTCCTTGGCCGTTATTGTTTGAGTCATACTCTTCTAATTCCTTCGATTATATTTTCTCATATTAGCCTGCAAAGGTACAAAAATTCCAGCATATATTAGCCGACTAACTATGGAAAAAACAATAATAGTACACAAAAAGAACCGTTCCTTTTGTGTACATAGAAACAACTCTGACAATCAAGAAATGGAGTCCTCAGCAGAGAACTCCGCCGTCAGAAAATGCAATAACAGCAAGGCTGATGCCAGAATTCATCAACGGCAAAACATTATGCAGGCCTATACGGAAGAATTAAACGACAATCCCTACTTTAAAGCCTCGCCACTCTCAAACTTATCTGGCCAATAATCAATCACCTACATATCACATGCCATCCATTTGCTGTCAAACCACTGGCGGCGTTTCTGCCACTGTTCAGCAGCCTGTAAAGCATGATTCTTAAATATCTCAAAATCCATGTTGAGCGGATAAATACGTTGATTCGTTTCTTTGACAGACAATACATACATGCCATGCCAACCATTTTCGCGAAACTCTTCTGAGCCACCGTTAATCATACTCACGAACTT
Organism: uncultured Prevotellaceae bacterium; assembly: GCA_902762565.1. Taxonomy (GTDB): domain Bacteria; phylum Bacteroidota; class Bacteroidia; order Bacteroidales; family Bacteroidaceae; genus Prevotella. The sequence goes on along the minus strand of CACWOS010000028.1, from coordinate 5,313 downwards.
GGGCAGGCGCAGAAAATCGCCATCAAGGACAAAAACGACACTCCAGAAGAATGACTGCATAGCGTGGATTGACGGTTCGCGGTCGCGTGTTACACGGTCTCGAATACTTGTCTTTGCCTGCACACAGCCGAAACAGTATTTCTTGTCATCAATCGTCAGAATACCATATAAATCAAAGATGTTGGACTTTATTTGTTCTTTGAGCCAACTTATATCTCGCGGTTCGTTGGCCAGTTCGTTGGCTTTGATGAGAGTGTTCAAGTCGCGCTGTAAGATGATTTCAACCCCAGTGCCATACAAAGCAAGCGATGCAAGTTCCTTGACCATTTCCTCGAATGGAATATCCGATATCTTGTTGACAATATTATATGAGAAACTCTTCCCATCAGAAAGAGAGATATCTATTATGTGCTTGGAATTAATATTCATTTTCTTCAATTACACGGTTACAGCTTTCAATACGGAATTACCAATTATATAAGCTAAATGAACAGGAACTGCATTCCCCAATTGGCGCATAGCTTCACCCCATGCTCCAGTAATGATATAGTCATCTGGGAATGTTTGAATTCTTTTGGCTTCAAGTACGGAGAGGTAGCGAATTGAACCGTCAGCCAAACGAACAGTATTCTCTCCTCCCGGCACCCCATGACCACCAGCCTTAATAGTCTTGGATGGTTCATCGATATCGCTACCTGTATGCCCAGGATAGGTTCTTGCCCCCTCACGCAAACTATGCTCTCCATGCCCATTTGGCTCACCAAGACCTTCAAATGCATCGCGCATTGTCCTCCACGGCTTCAATTCTGGTGGCCAGATACTATAGCGTTCCATCAACTGATTACGAATTATCTGGTAGGTTTGTTGATTTGCAGGATTCTCTATGTGATGACGATTCCAGTAATCTCCCGTAACGTATTTATCCCAAAGCAAAGATTCCTCACTATGTGTCGGTTCTGGGAACGTCCACTTCACTTTCAGATCACTGCGGAATCCAACAATAATAACGCGCTCTCGCTTCTGAGGCACACCATAGTCAGCTGCATTCACAAGTTGGAAAGTTACATCATACTTTACACCATCATATTTATGTTCTTTGTCAATGGATTGAAGCGTCAAAAAATTCTCTTTCCAATTATCGGACATTAACAGTTCTTCTGGATAGGTCAGTTGTAGAATTATAAAGTGGAAGTATTCTGCAAAGGATTCTCTAAGCAACCCCTTCACATTCTCGAAGATAAAAGCTTTAGGGAGTAAGGTTCGGATGGCTGAGATGGCGGCCGGAAACATGTCTCGCTCATCGTCATTCCCTTTGGCTTTCCCACCAAGTGAGAATGGCTGACAAGGAGGGCCTCCTGCAATGATGTCCACCCCTTTATCTTTATAGGCCTCAAACGAAAAATCACGCACATCACCTTGGAAGATGATATCTTTATTGTAGTTCATCCGCAACGTGTTACACGCATCAGCATTCCATTCTATAAATGCCTGATGCTTCGTTCCTGCCAATTCCAGTCCTTTGGCAAGGCCTCCTGCTCCAGAAAAAATTTCTATACTATTCAATGTTGCTGCCATAGTATGCCAATGCTTTCTCCTTTATTTCTTTTTCAGTTGGATGCACGCCTTTTAGTTTAATAGCCCAACTACGACCTGGATGCAAAATATCCCAATCAGACTTTGCCTGATTGTATCGGCCACTTCCTGGGTCGTGGTTGCCAAAGCCATCAATACATGAGTTCCAGATAGGTTTGTACTGTCGAATAAGAGATGCCTCTACTGTTCCTATCATATCAGCTGCTGCATCTTCGAGTATCATGAAACGACATCGGAAATCTTCTATACGGAGATTTCTTGTCTGTGTGATGCTGTTTTCATGGTCATTTAGTCTGGCGTAAAGCTCATTTGCAGCCTCTTGCAGCCGAGCTTGCCTCCAACCTCGGGGAACTGCTTTGCCTACATATATAGGCTGCTCAAAACTGATTCGGTTTGCCTCATACAGATATTTGTATAGAGTGCTTTTACCAATGTAGTAAAGTGCATATACTCCTGCACCAATAAAGTTTTCTGGCGGTGGTAGTTGATGTACAGGAGTACCATTGAAGAACCGAATTGTGTCCTTGATGATCTCCGCAAATGCATCAGAGTGAAACACATGCTTGGAACGGTCAAATTTTACCTGCATAACTTATTCTTTAGATTAACGTAAATTATAATACGACTCTTATTCGTTGCTTACTAATGTTGGGCATGAAATAAAATAGTTTGTTGAGAGCCACTGTTGATGGAAACTTCTTGCCTGTATAGTAAATCTTGGCAGTACCATTCAGGAAATGTCTGGTATTGTCCTTTTTGACGTTGCATATAAGTACATTCTTAGAAACATCCAAGTCTTCCAAATCAATTTCTTGACTCAGATTTTGGACTATCTCCTTAGGATATTCCTGTTGCAGTTGGAATAGATCCAATTGTTGAGGTTGTTTCTTTATGTTCTTTCTTGTCATTTAGAATTTGCATTTATTTTTTATCTACCCATCAATAATAAGCCACCCATCCTCTTTTCTAATATAGTCAATATATTGGCTAAGAGCCTTCATGCTACGTTTACGAAACGTATAGGTTGATTTACGCTTCAAGAAACTTTTCTCATATTTGGGAAATTGCTCAATGAAGGTTCTATATTCAGATGAAAAGATATATGGTCTCCCCGAATAGCCAAATTCCAATCGGTCATTCAGTGACATCTCAAAATAATGCGGTCCGCTTGGAGGTGGTGGCGTGTTCATGACAAATTCTGCAATATCCTCCGTATCATATAGAGACACATCTGAACCTATACAGACATAACCGTCGACATCATAATCGGCGTTAAACCCTAAGCCATAAGCCTCCCATTTTTGGAGTTTCTCCATAGCTTTTCGTCTGCTGTATTTACACCCATTTGCTTCCATTGTCATATAGTCTTCTTAATTACTCCACGCGTATCTCGCGAAGCTTCTTCTCCTTTAGGAACTCTGATGGAGTATATGTCTTTGCCATAACTTTTTTCTTATTCCAATATGTCGCTGTTATCATTGCCAAAATTGAATAGGCAACATCAGCCGTTGCAAAGTTACGAAAAAGTTATCGAATATAGTCGGTTTTTCTCAAAAAGCTTAAAATAATCGCTAAAAAACTTGGAACTTTCAGAAATAATGCCTATCTTTGCACCGTCAGAATGTATGTTCTGGCTATCCGGGTAGAATCCCGCGTGGGGTAAGGCTTTATCGATACTGCCCAATTTTATAGAGAGCCGTCGTTCTGCGATAGCTCTTTATTTTTGTCTGTACTTCATCATAAAGTTCCTGATGTACGACTGGCCAAGGGTGTCCTCTCGGATAACAGAAATGGGGCGTGTCCCTTTCATTATCAGCACCTCTACGGCATTGGCATTCCGTTCGAAATAGCGACGTATATCTTTGGCAAGGGTACGTGGATTATAATCAGAGGTCATATTAAGCAGTATGCGGTTGGCCTGGCCAATGGAATCGAGAAGCTGAGTGTCAACGGAACTCTTGCCGTGTACTGTTTTCAGGTCGTACATCCTGTAAACGCCTTTCCGCTCAAAAATGAAATCAGCAGTACGAATGCCATGCGGATTTGGCAGCATATAGACACGGTAGCCAAGTGCAACTGCTTTTCTGGCAGCATCAAGAAGACGAGGATAGTCGGCATCATCCTTGCCACCAACCAGAAATATCTCAGGATCGGTGTCAAGCGGACGGAACTCCTTGCGAGATACAATCAACTTCAACTGTCTTACAAAGTCAAGACCTTGTAGGACCTGAAGTTCCAATAGTTCCTGTCGTATGTCACTCTTCATCTTAACGTTTTCTGCTAACAGCTTGCAAAGGTACAAAGAAAAATGGTAAAATTCGAAGATTGGGGCAAATTATTCGGAATTTATCCCGCCACAACGCCACTTTGCCACTTTGCCACAATAAGGAGGTGGAAAATGTGCAAAGAATGGCGAGAAAAAGAGGGTAATATAATTATAATAATATTATATTATAATATAATATTATTATAAAGCATAAGTGTGCATATTCGGCAGATGCTTAATGTGGCAAAGTGGCAATGTGGCATTGGGACAAACTGAGAAAGCGACAGGGTTTAACAGATTTTCACACTACAGAGCGCGTCGGATTTGGAAACGCCATGAAAATTTCGTACCTTTGCATTGTCAAAACGAAGGGGTAGAGACAGTGGTCATTAAGGGTAAAAATTGCGAGAATTAAATCTAGAAATTGCGCGCATTAATCGTAGCAATTGTTTTCCTTAACAGCACGCTTGCGAAGCCCATTCAGGCGACAACGAGAGAGTTAACATTTTTATTTACAAACAAACAACACAAAAATTAAACTAGACTATGGCAATACGAGTCATTGCACAGCGCCGAGTGCTTAAAATCGGCAAGAATCCGGGAGTGAAGAAGTTCGTGATGCGTCCTGAACTGTACACGTCGCTCACCGAGAAGAAGGTATTCAGCGAGGCCGCCACCCACAGCGGCATCAGCGCAGGCGTCATCAAAGCGGCTTGGGACGCAGCTGGCGAAGTCATCCGCGCGTGGGCTACCGAGGGTCACAGCGTACCTCTGCCTGGACTGGGAACCATGCGCTTCGGCGTACGCTCGAAGGCAGTAGAGCAGCTGGACGACGTGAAGACCAGCCTCATCAGTACCCGCCGCATCGTGTTCACCCCATCGGTGGACGTGAAGGACGAGCTGAAGAACACCTCCATCCAAATCACCTGTCTGGACGAGGACGGCAACGTGCTGAAGCGCGTGACCTCTGGCGACAGCGGCGAGATTGAGGAGAGCGAGAACAGTCCATCGCAGGGTGGCACCGAGAATGGTGGCAACGGCGGCAGTCCTCTGCCTGTAGGCGGCGACACGGAAATCGAGCCAGACGACGGAGATTAAAGAGTGCGCTTACGGGCGCCTCTTTAAATTGAAATTTGAAAATTGAAAATTGAAATTTGAAATTTGATTATTAAGAGCTATGAAGAAGGAGACTTGGAAGACCATTATTCAGGTCATCGTATCAATCCTCACGGCAGCCCTGACTGCCCTCGGAACAGCGTCATGCATGGGCCACGGTCCGCTAGCCATCTGAACAGGGAAACTTGTTAGACACACTAAATCCGCAATCTCCAAAAAGAGAGGTTGCGGATTTCTCATGTGGACCAGCCAGGGCTTGAACCTGGGACCTCCAGATTATGAGTCTGTTAAAGTAAGGTTTTTTAAGATTTCACAAAATATTTTTCTGATTTCTATTT
>CACWOS010000027.1 GCA_902762565.1 uncultured Prevotellaceae bacterium | reverse complement strand
TTTGGATTTTCTTTCTGTCGGGATTACTGGACTCGAACCAGCGACCTCGCGCCCCCCAGACGTGTGCGCTACCAACTGCGCTAAATCCCGATCCTTTTGCGTTTAAGCGGGTGCAAAGGTACGAAGTTTTTTTGAAACGTGCAAATTTTTGAGCTCTTTTTTAAGAAATCTTTCATAATTCATGTTTTTTCTTGGTATTTCATCAAATAATTTGTACCTTCGCACGTTATTATATTAGTGCTACGCTAGCAAAAAGTGAAAAGTGAAAAGTTGAAGATATATGCAATACGAGATAAAAGCACCAAGCGTGCTGCAACACACTGCTAAACTACCTGCCTCGAAAAGCATCAGCAACAGAGTGCTGGTGATTCATGCACTGACGGGAGGACATACGCGACCCAGCAATCTGTCGGACTGCGACGATACGGAAGTCATAGTAGAGGCGCTGAACAATAATCCTTACGAAATCAACATCAAGGCGGCTGGTACCGCTATGCGCTTCATGACAGCCTACCTGGCTGTGAAAGAGGGCGAAGAGCACGTGCTGACAGGAACGGAGCGCATGCGCCACCGTCCGATAGCCATTTTGGTAGACGCTCTGCGCAAGCTAGGAGCCCAGATAGACTATGTCGGCGAGGAGGGCTATCCCCCACTCCGCATCAAGGGCTGTGCGCCGGAAGGTGGTTTGTTGGAGGTGGCAGGCAACATCAGTTCGCAATTTATTTCAGCCCTGCTCATGATAGGTCCGCAGCTGAAGAATGGTCTGACGCTTCACATGACGGGTGACGTCATTTCACGTCCCTATATCGATTTGACGCTGTGGACGATGCGCGAGTTTGGTGCTGATGCTGACTGGAGCGATTTCGACACCATCACCGTAAAGCCCCAGCCCTACAAGGACAGGGCCTATCTGACGGAGAACGACTGGAGTGCAGCATCATATTGGTATGAGATGATGGCACTGACAAGTAATCTGGATGACGAAATCAAGCTGGAAGGTCTGATGGACGGTTCGAAGCAGGGCGACTCGCAGGTACGCTATATATTCAGTCTGCTGGGAGTAAAGACCATCTTTGCATCGAAGCGACCAGGCGAGCCCACAACGGTAACGCTGAAGCATTCAGGACACTGTGTGCCCCGTCTGGAATACAACTTCGTCAATTCGCCCGACTTGGCACAAACTTTCGTCGTTTGCTGTGCGCTCCTGAACGTGCCCTTCCACTTCACTGGACTCTCGACGCTGAAAATCAAGGAAACAGACCGCATCGAGGCCATGAAGAAGGAGATGAGAAAGTTGGGATACGTGGTGCGCAGTGCAAACGATTGTGAACTGATATGGGACGGAGAGCTCTGCGAGCCATCGCTGGAGGCAGGTATCGACACCTACGAAGACCACCGCATGGCCCTAGCTTTTGCGCCTGCCGCCCTGCGTTTCGAGGGACTTCGCATCAACAATCCACAAGTGGTAACGAAGTCATATCCTTATTTCTGGGAAGACATCAAAGCAGCGGGCTTTGAAGTGAAGAGTGAAGAGTGAAGAATTTGCTACCGCCAGTGAGGAATTAGGAATTAGGAATTAGTAATTAGGAATTATGCAGTTTCTGCTAATAGTCGTCATATCGTTGGTCGCCTTAGGCGCCATTGCTGCCATCTTTTCGATTGGTGGCAAGGATGAGCCTATCGTAACCAAGGAGGGCGATTGTGCCTCGTGCAGCAGCAGGACGGAGTGCAAACTGGCGGAATTGAAGGAAGAGGGAAGATGGAAGAAGGAAGATGTAAGACGGAAGAAGGAAGAAGGAAGATGTAAGAGTGTTTCCGTTTTACTTTTTTACCTTTTTACCTTTTTACTTTTAACTACTTCCTGTTCGACGAAGAAGAACACGGCACAAAGCCGTTGGTGGCAGTCGTTCAATGCTCGCTACAACACGTACTTCAATGGTCAGCAAGCCTTTATCGACGGTAGCATAGAGAAAGAGAACGGCAACAAAGACAACTATACTGAGTTGATTCCGCTCTATACCGTAGGCAACAAGCAGAGTCGCGACTTGGGCAAGGGGAATTTTTCACGCGCCATAGAGAAATCGGAGAAGGCCATCAAGCAACACAGCATCAAGGCACGTCCGGAATGGAACAAAGGCCGACGTAAAACGCAGAAAGACATAGAATGGCTCTCACGCAAGGAATACAATCCCTTCATCTGGCGCGCCTGGTTGTTGATGGGCAAGTCGCAATTCCAACAAGGCCAATTTGAAGAGGCCGCAGCCACCTTCTCGTATATGACACGCCTCTATGCCACGCAACCCGCCATCCTGGGTATCTCACGTGCCTGGCAGGCCAAGAGCTATGTGGAGCTAGACTGGATATACGATGCTGAGGACATCATTGTGAAGCAACGTCGCGACAGCATGCACTTCAGGGCTCGTAAGGACTGGGACTACACGATGGCCGACTACTATCTGCGCAGCGAACAATACGAGCAGGCCATACCCTATCTGCGTCAGGTCATCAAGCACGAGAAACGTCGCAAGCAGAAGGCCCGCGAATGGTTCCTGATGGGACAGTTGCAAGCCCGACAGGGTCATCGCGAAGAAGCCTATAAAGCCTTCCGTCACGTGACACGTCTGAATCCTCCCTACGAATTGGAGTTTAATGCCCGTATTGCACAAACGGAAGTGATGGCCGAAGGCAACGCCAAGCGCATGATCAGTCGACTGAAGCGCATGGCTGCATCAGACAACAACAAAGACTATCTCGACCAAGTGTATTATGCCATCGGTAACATATACATGGCCCAGAAAGACACCTTGCAAGCGATCGAAGCCTACGAGAAAGGTGTCAAGAAAACCACACGCAGCGGTATTGAGAAGGGTGTACTGTTGCTGACCTTAGGCAACATCTACTGGGAACGAGAGAAGTATGCCGATGCCCAGCGCTGTTATGGTGAGGCTATCGGACTGCTTGACAAGGACAGGTCCGACTACAAACAGTTGTCATACCGTTCGAAAGTGCTCGACGAACTGGCGCCTCATACCAGTGCCGTAGAGTTGCAGGACTCACTGCAGCGACTGGCCAAGATGAGCGAGGAAGAGCGTTTAAAGGTGATAGACAAGCTGATAGACGACCTGAAGAAGAAAGAAAAGGAGGAGCGACGCGCCCTAGAAGAAGCCGAGACCGAAAAGGTGCTGGCCCAACAGTCGGCAATCGGCAACCGTCAACAGCAGAATCGCAATACGACACCCACGCAACAGCCTACCACAGGCAATGGACAGTGGTATTTCTATAATCCGCAGTTAGTGAATCAAGGCAAGCGAACCTTCGAACAGCAATGGGGCCGTCGTGAGAATACCGACGACTGGCAGCGCATCAATAAGACGGTAGTAGCCACGACAGCAGCGGAAATGCCAGACAGTCTGGACCATCCGGAAATGGCTGCCGATGGTTCTGAAGTCAGCGACTCCACCACAACCACAAAAGAGGAAGCCGCCAATGACACCCTTGCCAACGACCCACACAACCGCGAATACTACTTGGCACAGATTCCCTTCACTGAGGAGCAAATAGAAGCCAGCAACCTGCAGATACAGGACGGTCTGTTCCACTCGGGCATCATCTTCAAGGATAAACTCGACAACTTGTCGATGTGCGAGAAAACACTCCGCCGTCTGCTGAGCGACTTCCCGTCATACGAACATAACGACGAGGCACTCTACCACATGTTCTTGCTCTACTCACGGCAACAGCGGACTGCAGAGGCCGACTCATCAGTAGCCCGACTACAGAACGACTATCCTGAGAGCCAGTGGACCATCCTGCTCAGTGACCCGAACTTTGCTGAGAACCAGCGCTTTGGCGTACATATAGAAGACTCGATATATGCAGCTACCTACGATGCCTTCAAGGGTGACCGCTACGATGAGGTACGTGCCAATGCAGAACTCTCCGAGAGCCGATTCCCATTGGGCCAACATCGTCCGAAATTCCTCTTCATAGAGGGCCTTTCCCTGCTGAATCAAGGCGATGCCAAGGGCTGTACGGAACGCATGCAGCAAGTGGTAGAAAAGTATCCGCAGAGCGAGGTCAGCGAATTAGCAGGCATGATTATCAAGGGAGTACAACAAGGGCGACGCCTGCATGGTGGCAAATTCGACATGGGTGATGTCTGGTCGCGCCGTGCCATTGATATGGCCAGCGATTCGACTCATACGGACACGCTACGCTTTGAGCGCGAGACCAACTACATATTCCTGCTGGCCTATCAGCCTGATTCTGTAAACCAGAACCAACTGCTTTACGAGATGGCGAAACACAACTTCTCGAACTATATGGTCCGCAATTTCGATATCGAGATAGATCAGGATGCCAACGGACTGTGCCGTATGCTGATTAGCGGATTCTTAAGCTACGACGAAGCGCGCCAGTATGCACGTCAGTTGTACAACGTTGAAGGTTCACTTGCTACGCTGTTGCACGCCTGTCGCAGTCTGATTGTAAGTGAGCAGAACCTGCGCCTGCTGGGTACCTCATACAGCTATCGTGACTACGAGCTATTCTTCGAAAAGCAGATAGAACCAGTGGAAATATCCACACGTCCACTGCTCGAAGAGCCTGAGGTCATCATTCAGGATGCTGACGAGGAGGAAGAAAAACCTGCTGCAGGAGACAACCCACAGACAGGCAACGACATGCCTGACGACCCGCTCTTCAACAATGGTCCTGTACAACAGCAAAACGACTTCCCAGACTTCGACGACGACTTCTGGCGGTAAGCGGGCTTCGCCCTAAATGATAAATGATAAACGATAAATGAAAAGAACGAAATATGACGAACGGAGTGTTACTTTGGGCTGACGACGAGATGGAACTTTTGAAAGCCCATCTGTTGTTCTTGGAAAAGAAAGGCTACGAGGTGGTGACGGTGACCAATGGCACTGACGCCATCGAGGAGTGCAAACAGCGTACCTTCGACCTGGTGTTGCTTGACGAGATGATGCCTGGACTCTCAGGACTGGAAACCCTGCAGCGTATCAAGGAGCTATCACCACAGACCCCTGTGGTGATGGTAACCAAGAGCGAGGAGGAGGACATCATGAATCAAGCCATTGGACAACAGATAGCCGACTACCTCATCAAGCCCGTCAACCCCAACCAGATATTGCTGACACTGAAGAAGAACATACACCGTCGGGAAATCGTGACCGAGACTGTGCAGACCAACTATCAGCAACAGTTCCAACAGCTGTCCATGCAGATTATGGATTGTAGCAGTTGGCAGGACTGGGTCGACATCTATCGTAAGTTGGTACGTTGGGAGTTGGAACTCAGCCAGACCGACTCGCAGATGACTGAGATGCTGGAAATGCAGAAGCAGGAGGCCAACCACGGCTTTGCCAAATACATCAAGAAGAACTATCTGGACTGGGTGCAGGGCAGCGCACATCCCATGATGTCGAACGAAATATTCAAAACCAAGATATTCCCGCTGCTCAACGAAGGTGAGAAAGTATTCCTCGTAGTACTCGACAACTTCCGCTTCGACCAGTGGAAGATGCTTGAGCAGGAACTGGCCTCCGACTTCGTGATTGACGAAGACCTGTATTGCAGCATCCTACCCACTGCCACACAGTATGCTCGTAATGCCATCTTCTCAGGTCTGATGCCCGACCAGATAGCCAAGATGTTTCCTGACTTGTGGGTCGACGAGGACGAGGAGGAAGGCAAGAACCTCAACGAGGCACCACTCATCCAGACACAACTGGAGCGCTATCGCAGAAAGAACACCTTCTCGTATCATAAGATCAATACGTCGGCAGAAGCAGAAAAATTGGTACAACAGCTGAACACACTGGAGAAGAACGACCTGAACGTGGTGGTATTCAACTTCATCGATATGCTCAGCCACGCTCGTACGGAGTCGAAGATGGTACGCGAACTGGCCAACAACGAGTCGGCTTACCGTTCCATCACACTCTCGTGGTTCCGTCACTCCGTCATTGCCGACTTGTTCCGTCAATTGGCACAAACAGACTATCGCGTCATCATCACCACCGATCATGGTTCGATTCGCGCTAACAATCCCGTCAAGATTATTGGCGACCGCAATACAAACACCAATCTACGTTACAAGTTGGGCAAGAATCTGGCTTACGACTCAAAGGACCTCTTCGTCATCAAAGAGCCACGCAAGGCTATGTTGCCATCGCCCAACATCTCGACCAGTTATGTGTTTGCCACAGGCGATGACTTCTTCGCCTACCCTAACAACTACAACTACTACGTCAGCTACTATCGCAACACCTTCCAGCACGGAGGCATTTCGATGGAGGAGATGCTGATACCAATCATCACATTAAAAGGAAAGAAAAGATAATTTTAAATTACGAATTACGAATTACGAATTACGAATTAGGAATTAGGAATTAGGAATTAGGAATTAGGAATTAGGAATTATGATTAGTATAGTCATCAAGGATATAGAACATATTCGCGAGGCTGCTCGTGAATTTATCGAGCACATCGGCGACCGTCGTGTGTTTGCCTTCTATGGCAAGATGGGTGCAGGCAAGACCACTTTCGTCAAGGCTATTTGCGAAGAGTTAGGTGTTGAGGATGTCATCACCTCTCCCACCTTCGCCATCATCAATGAATATACACTCAACACTCAACACTCAACACTCAACACTCCTCAGATCTTCCACTTCGATTTCTATCGCATCAAGAAGTTAGAGGAAGTGTACGACATGGGCTACGAAGACTACTTCTATAGCGGTGCCCTCTGTTTTATCGAATGGCCCGAACTGATAGAAGAAATCCTACCCGACGATGCCGTGCGTGTTAGCATCGCCGAGCAGGAAGACGGAAGCAGGGTTGTCAGCTTTTAAAGCGACAACCCTACTTTTTTACCTTTTTACTCTTTTACCTTTTTACCCTTACAAGAGTGCGTCAAACTTCTCCTGGATGCGGGCCTTGGCCTGAGCACCTACAATCTTGTCAACTACCTGACCATTCTTATAGAAGAGAATGGTAGGAATGTTGCGGATATTGTGCTCCATCGCAATTTCCTCGTTCTCCTCAACATCGCACTTGCCTACAACGATACGACCATTGTACTCCTCTGCGAGTTCAGAAATCACTGGAGCTAACATGCGGCAAGGACCACACCATGTTGCCCAAAAATCAACTACCAATGGCTTATCGCCATTCTTCAAGCTCTCGAAATTCTCACTTGTGATTGTTACTTCCATAATCCTTAATTTAAATGTTTAACTATCAATTATCAATTTATCTTATAATCCAGTGCTGGTGTCTGCTCAATAAAGTGTATCAGACTACTCTTCACATCAATACGTTTCGTTGTACTGCGCAATAGCACATGCTTTTTACCCGTGGAGTCGTGTAACTGAATAAACAAGCTCGTATTACCAGGATTCTCTGCTATCAACTCACCCAACTCCGCCACAATCCGATCGTCAAGCATATCGGCAGACATTGAAATCGTAATACGGTCAATGGCCTTGTCCTTCACCGTCTGAAGGAACTCCACACCAGTTATCTTCAAGTCTTTAGGACCATCGGCATTATAGCTAAAACGCGGTTTAATCTTTCCCGTCACATAGACGGAGGCACCAATGGTAAAGAATCCCGACTTGTCGCCCCAATCCTCGCCAAACAGAGCCAGTTCACCAGAACCCTCGAAATCCTCAAGGGTAACGATGCCATACGGTTTACCGTTTTTGGTAAAGCCTGTACGAACACCTGTCACAATACCGCCCAAGATGACATCCTCGCGGTCTGTCAGCTTCGTCACATCAGCCAGTTCGCCACATCGTGTATTGCAAAGGTTGTCAAGCACTATCTTATACTCGTCCAACGGATGAGCAGAAAGATAGATACCTACCAATTCGCGCTCTTTATTGAGTCGCTCGATGTCGCTCCATCGCTCTTCGCTCTTCGGAATAGCAGGACGCTGAATTTCAATATCATCGAAGGCGCCGAACAGCGAGTTGAGAGCCTCTTGTTTCTCAGCCTGATAGTTCTGACCGTAACGCATCACGACATCGATAAAGCTGTCACCCTTGGTATTCTGGGCAAAGAAATCCTCACGACGGATGCCAAAGCTATCAAAGCCTCCACTCAACGCTAACGCCTCGAAGGCCTTTCGGTTGACCTGAGCGAAGTTGATGCGTTCCACAAAGTCGAACATATCCTTATAGGGACCGTTCTTCTCGCGTTCGTCAATGATTGCCTGTGCCACACCGTCGCCCATACCTTTGATGGCAGCCAGTCCGAAACGTATCTCGCCTTTCTTGTTCACACCAAACTTCTGATACGACTCGTTGACATCAGGACCCAGCGTATCGATTCCCATCTGCTTACACTCGTCCATCAACTTGGTGATTTCCGTAATCTGGTCGCGACGACGACTCATGATGGCAGCCATGAACTCTGCTGGGTAGTTGGCCTTCAGGTAGGCCGTTTGATAGGCTACCCACGAATAGCAGGCAGCATGCGACTTATTGAAAGCATACGAGGCAAACTTCTCCCAGTCGGCCCATATCTTTTCCAGTATCTTGGGGTCATGACCATTCTTCTTGCCGCCCTCCACGAACTTGGGCTTCATGGCGTCAACGATATCCTTCTTCTTTTTACCCATCGCCTTACGCAGGGCATCACTCTCACCACGGGTGAAGTCTGCCAACTGACGCGACAACAACATCACCTGCTCCTGATAGACGGTAATGCCATAGGTATCCTTCAGGTATTTCTCCATACAGGGGATATCGTACTTAATCTCTTCCTTGCCGTTCTTACGGGCAATGAACGAAGGGATATAGTCCATCGGTCCTGGACGATAGAGGGCATTCATGGCGATGAGGTCTTCGAACACGGTGGGATGGAGTTCACGCAGGTATTTCTGCATACCAGCCGACTCAAACTGGAACGTACCAATGGTACGACCCTGCTGGTAGAGTTCGAAGGTCTTGGGGTCATCAATGGGAATGGTATCCAAGTCGACATCAATGCCACGTGTCTGCTTGATAACTGCACAGGCTTCTTTCATCTCGGACAGCGTCTTCAGTCCAAGGAAGTCCATCTTGATCAAACCCGTCGACTCAATCACGTGACCATCGTACTGGGTACAGTTCGTCTTCGTATCCTTGAAGTCGGGATCATCGGCTGTCGACACAGGCACCCAATCGGAAATCGGGTCGCGACAGATGATGAAGCCACAGGCATGAATACCCGTACCACGCACAGTACCCTCCAGCATCTTGGCATACTTGATGGTATTGCGCAGGGCTGTATCGTTCGATGCCTCAGCCTCACGTAACTCAGGTGTACACTTGATAGCGTTGGGCAGGTTCATCTTCATGCCGTCAGGCAAACGGTCAGGAATCGCCTTGCACAAGGCATTAACGATACTCAACGGCACTTTCTCGACACGAGCCACATCCTTGATGGAGTTCTTGGTGGCCATTGTAGCATAGGTGATGATATGTGCACAATTCTCATGGCCGTACTTATCCTCCACCCATTTCAACACCTTGCCGCGTCCGTCATCATCGAAGTCGGTATCGATATCAGGCAGCGAGATACGGTCAGGATTCAGGAAACGCTCGAACAGGAGGTCGTATTTCAGTGGGTCAATCTTCGTGATGCCCAAGCAGTAAGCTACCACACTACCAGCCGCAGAACCACGTCCTGGGCCTACCATTACGCCCAACTTGTCGCGGGCACTGTTGATGAAGTCTTGCACGATCAGGAAGTAGCCAGGGAAACCCATCGTCTTCATGATGTGCAACTCAAAGCGCACGCGGTCGTCAACCTCTTGAGGCAATGGCGTGCCATAACGACGGGCAGCTCCCTCGTAAGCCAACTTAGCCAGATAGTCAGCCTCGAACTTGATGCGGTAGAGTTTGTCGTAACCACCCAACTTCTTGATTTTCTTCTCGCCGTCCTCCTGTGATAATGGATTTTCCCCATTCTCATCAGAGGTAAACTCACGGAACAGGTCGTCCTCCGTAAACTTCTGGCGCCACTGCTCCTCCGTACCGAACTCCTCAGGAATGGGGAAGAACGGCATGATGGGGTCGTGGTCGATGCTGTATATTTCTACCTTATCTAATATCTCAAGAGTATTCGACAGCGCCTCAGGGACATCCTGGAAGATGTCGTTCATCTCCTCACGGGTCTTAAACCACTCCTGCTTGGAGTAGAGCATACGCGTGGGATCATCGAGTTCCTTACCCGTCGACAAACACAACAGATGGTCGTGGGCCTCGGCATTCTCCTGGTCTACAAAGTGGGAATCGTTGGTACAGACGAGTTTGATGCCATACTCCCGCGCCAGTTCAATGAGCACCTTGTTGGCCTTTTGCTGCATGGGGAAGGTCTCACGATTGGCACGGATTGTGGGGTCTTTTACCTCGTGGCGCTGCAACTCCAGATAATAGTCGTCGCCAAACACACGTTTGTGCCATTCGATAGCCTCACGGGCGCCAGCAATGTCACCATTCAGTATCTTCTTAGGCACCTCACCTGCGATACATGCCGAACAGACTATCAAGCCTTCATGATATTTCTCCAAATCCTCACGGTCAGTACGTGGTCGCATGTAGAAGCCGTCCACCCAAGAACGGCTCACCAGCTTGATGAGGTTCTTGTAACCAGCATAGTTCTTAGCCAATACAATGAGGTGATAACCACCCTGATGTTTCTTGTCATCCTTGAGTAGTTTCGAACCATAGCGCGACACGTACATTTCACAACCGAAGATAGGCTTGAAGGGCTCCAGACCATCTTTCTTACGTCCTTTATTAATGCCCCCTACATAGTCGTGAAACTCCTTGATACCGAACATATCGCCATGATCGGTAATAGCCATGCCTCGCATACCATTGCCTATAGCCTTGTCTACAAGCCGCTTGATGCTCGACTGACCATCTAATATCGAGTAATAAGTATGTACGTGTAAGTGTATAAAGTCTTCCATATTATGGGCAAAGATACGATGAAAAGACGAGAATACCAAAAAAATTTATAATAATTAAGGGGATATTCAAAAATTCTTCACTTTTCACTTTCCACTTTTCACTTTTTTTTGTACCTTTGCATATCGAAACGTATAACTAAGCACCCTTTCATGGGAACAAGAATAAAGAAACTCAAGAAAATCAGAATACATCGCGAAGGCACCAGCGAGTTATGGTATAGTGGACTTGCCATATTTGCCATCAATTTGGTTCTTTGGTTTGCCCTCGATGCTATTCATCCTATTGCCCGTCACATTGTGATGCCTTTCACCTGTGGCATTGGAGCCTTTATCTGGTTGTCAATGCTCAATTTCTACCGTTGTCCTATCCGCTATTTCAACGGTGACACAGAAAAACTGGTTGTTGCGCCTGCCGATGGTAAGATTGTAGTGGTTGAAGATGTAGAGGAACATGTCTATTTTCACGACAAGCGCCTCATGATATCTATCTTCATGAGTCCGCTGAACGTGCACGCCAACTGGTTTCCCGTCGACGGTAAGGTAAAGTTTGTGAAGCACTTCAATGGTAACTACCATAAGGCATGGTTGCCCAAGGCAAGCGAAGAGAACGAGCATGCTGACATCATGATTGAGACGGCTGACGGTCAGGAAATTCTGGTACGTCAGATAGCAGGTGCTATGGCGCGTCGTATTGTTACTTATGCCAAAGAAGGCGAAGAGTGCTATATTGACGAGCACTTAGGTTTTATCAAATTAGGCTCGCGTGTAGACGTGTACTTGCCGCTGACGGCTCGTGCCTGTGTCACGATGAATCAGCCAACTACTGGCGACCAAACAGTTATTGCAAAATTGGCATAATGTTTAATCTTTTAATCTTTAATGTTTAATGTTAAAGAAGCATATCCCCAATACGATAACTTGCTTGAATCTGATTTCGGGCTGCATAGCCACTTATTATGCATTTCAGGCAGACTACAGCATGGCACTGCTATTTATCGTTATCGGTGCTGTGTTTGATTTCTTCGACGGCATGAGTGCACGTTTACTGCATGTCTCGTCCCCTATCGGCAAAGAACTCGACTCATTAGCCGATTGCATTACCTTCGGCTTTGCACCGTCGGCCATTGTGTTCAGTTTCCTGAATTCTCAATTGTCAATTGTCAATTATCAATTCATACCATATTTGGCATTCATCATGGCTGCTTTTTCAGCTTTGCGACTGGCCAAGTTCAATCTTGACGAACGTCAAGCCTTAGGGTTTATCGGACTGCCCACGCCAGCCAATGCCCTGTTTTGGGGATCGTTGATTTGGAGTCTCGACTGGCAGAGATGGTTTGAGCCTTATTTGCTTCCCGATTTTTGGCTTTACATCGTCTTAGTGCTCATTCCTATCAGCAGCTACCTGCTGGTAAGCGAGATACCGATGTTCGCCCTGAAGTTCAAAACGTGGGGCTGGAAGGGCAACGAGGTAAAATACATTTTCCTGCTTACCTGCATCCCTCTGCTACTGTTGCTAGGCGTCAGCGGACTGGCTGCTATCATAGCCTGGTATGTCATCCTTTCGGCCATCAACGCGCATTTTTTCAATGCCCCCGATTCTCTAAACTCCAAACCCTAGAATATTTACTCTAAACTCTAAACTAAAATTACTATGTTGAAAGGAATCCTTGGTTTTGTGCTATTTATATTCTTCGTCTTCGTATTCATCGCCATTCTGATTGGCGGTCGCGTTTACAGCGCTTTTCAGAAAGCTAAGAAAGCAGCCCAACAGGCAGCGGATCAACAGGAACAACAACGACGTACCGAAACGGGGCGACAGCGTCAGCAGTACAGCCAGCGTCAGCAGTCACATAGTGCCCAAAATGCCCATTCATCCCAGAACACCTATTCAGACCAAAGAGAAGAAGAATTCCAGCCAGAAGCACGTCGTACACAGACGGCCACGGGCGAGACAATTATAGATAATCGCCATCAAGAGCGCGAAAACAAGAAAATTTTCGACGACTCCGATGGCGAATATGTAGAGTTCGAAGAGGCTTAATTATGTACTAACGTACCAATTTCCTCACCGTCCATCACTTTCTTCAGATTGCCGACGATGTCCATATTGAACACATAGATGGGCAGGTTGTTGTCCTGACACATGCAGATAGCCGTGAGGTCCATCACCTTCAATCCTCGCGCGAGTACCTCTTTATATGTTATAGCGTCAAACTTGGTGGCTGTGGGGTCCTTCTCAGGGTCAGCGGTATAGACACCATCCACACGGGTACCCTTCAGCATCACGTCGGCCTCAATTTCGATACCACGCAGGCTGCTGCCAGTATCGGTAGTAAAGTAGGGCGAACCTGTGCCGGCAGAGAAGATGCAGACGTAGCCAGCCTCCATAGCCTCGATGGCTTTCCATTTGGTATAGAACTCGCCAATTGGCTCCATGCGGATAGCTGTCAACACTTTGTTCTTTACACCGATAGCGCCCAAGGCTGACGACAGGGCCAGCGAGTTAATGACTGTAGCGCACATGCCCATCTGGTCGCCCTTCACGCGGTCGAAGCCCTTCTGCGAACCACTCAGCCCACGGAAGATGTTACCACCACCGATGACAATACCAATCTGCACACCCATCTCGCTCACTTCCTTAATCTGGCGAGCATAGTCGCTCAGACGCTCAGGGTCGATACCGTAGCCCTGTTTACCCATCAGACTCTCACCCGAGAGCTTCAGTAGAATTCTTTTAAATCTTGCCATAATCTTTTTCTTTTTAGCAGCGGACTTACACGGACTAATACGGACAATCCGAAAAAGTTCGCTGTCGTCCGCTGCAATTATATTATAAATTGTACTTCCTTAAATGCGTAACGTCGTTGTTTGCCATTGTCGTCGAGCAAAAGCAAGTGACCATCGTCTTCCACCCCTGTCATCTGAGCCATAAACACGCCGTTCTTATCAGTATACGGGTGAAAACCCTTACGACGATAAAGCATTTGCATGTATCGGTTCTTGGAACCGCCCCCACTATCCAGTCTCTGCAAGATATCCTTCAGCAGCTGCTCTCGATCGGTTTCCTGACCCGTTATCTGCCAAAGCGACACAGGGTTAGGCGCATCACTATGGAACTCCCGTTGATTAACATTCAGCCCTACCCCAATGATGCTGTCCTTGATGAGGTTGCCCTTTAGCGTATTCTCTATCAGGATTCCTCCCAACTTACCATTACGCCAATAGATATCATTGGGCCACTTGATGCTGAGGTCGCCCACCAGTTGTCCCAAGGCATCGACAATAGCCAGCGACATAGCCATAGATATCTGGAATTGCTTGTTAGCAGGCAGATTTTCTGGATGTATCAACAACGAAAACAGCAGGTTCTTGCCACGCTCCGACTCCCACGTATTCGTGCCACAGCCACGACCTGCCGTCTGGTAGTCAGCAACTACACAAAAGGGACGGTTCTTTTTGTGTACAAGTCCGTGTAAGTCCGCTGCTAAATCATCTTTCAGCCAGCGGTTCGTCGAGTCTGTCTCGTCAATATGAATGATTTTCCATTCCACGATGCAAAGATAACAAATAATTCCTAATTCCTAATTCCTAATTCCTATTTTTTTTCGTAACTTTGCAACATGGAACAACAAAATAAAGACGAACAATACATGCGCCGTGCCTTGCAGGAGGCACAGGCCGCTTACGACGAGGGCGAAATACCCATTGGAGCCGTTGTTGTATGCCAAGACCATATCATAGCCCGTGCCCACAACTTGACAGAGACCCTGAACGACGTGACAGCCCATGCCGAGATGCAGGCCATCACGATGGCTGCCAACGAACTGGGTGGCAAATACCTGACCGACTGCACGCTCTACGTCACCGTTGAGCCCTGCGCCATGTGTGCCGGTGCCTTAGGCTGGAGCCAGATACCCCGCATTGTCTATGGCTGTCCGGATGACAAGCGAGGCTATACCCTACTCGCCCCCAACGCCCTGCACCCCAAATGCACCGTTACGGCAGGCGTACTGGAAGACGAATGCCGCCAACTGATGCAACAGTTCTTCAAGGACAAAAGGTAACTTCTGCTGTATCTCAAACAGCGTCTTTGCTCATATCATAAACATGATTATCAAACTTTTGATAATTATAATTTTGATAATTGCAGGATTTTGTTTATGAACACGCCGAAAGGGGAACACTGTACAGCTGATATGATAGATGATGCCATTGAGTTCATCATCAATCTAAACGCAGAGCATTATGAAATGCTCTTTAGCCAGATGTCAGAAAAGCAACGTATCACTTTCATAGCGATAGCACAGGAGGGACGGGCAAGAAACATATCCAGTGGTCAGTTCGTTCGCAAGCATCGCCTTGTTTCTTCAAGTTCTGCAGTCTCAGCCGTCAGAGGATTGATGGAAAAAGATTTCATTACATGCGAGCGTAACGAGTATTATGTTTACGACTACTTCTTTCCTATTTGGATGAAGAAGAAGGGATATATTGTCTGATAGTGCGGAAGTATTTGGAAATAAAGCGGGAGTATTTGAAATTAATACCGGAGTATTGGAAGACGAATGCCGCCAACTGATGCAACAGTTCTTCAAGGACAAGCGAAAAAGATAAATCCTCGACGATGAATTCTCGTTCCATGTCGTGGAATTAACGTTCCTCGACGAGGAACGAGCTTTAGATTGCTAGGGACGTCATCTTCCACCCGTTCCGACGATTGTTTCCATCCGTTCCAACGTCATCTATCGACTGTTCCGATGATACTTTAGGGGGGTAAAGTATCATCGGAACGGGTTGTAGATACCATCGGAACGACCGCAAGATGACGTTGGAACGACCCGAAGATGACGTACTTTTCTATCTACCATCTACCACCTATCCACCACCACCCGTCAAACCCTTTTGCTATCGGCGTTTCCGGATGGTTGGTGGTAGAATGGTAGCAAAAATAAAAAAAAAATTTTCTTGCGCGACACACAACATGCCGCAAAGGTGCACAACTTCTTAAGTCACCCTGGCAAGCCTCCTGAATTATTTACATAAAATACGAAGAAAAACGGGAGGCAAACCCTGCGGCATGCCTCCCGAATGTTTATGAATTTCTCAGAGGGAATTAATCTTCGTTCTCTACCAAACCAGAATAGCGAATTCCCGTAAAACGATATGTCGTAGCAGGGGCGTTACTGAATTTAGCGTCAAAGACAATAGAGTCTGCAGGCGAACCATTATACTGGCGACCTGCTCCACGTAGTATTTGACCATTAGTAATAGTCACCTTGACGTTATCATTCAATTTGTTTGCAGCCTCACCATCAGAGCTGAAAGTCAGCGTGCCAGCATCACATTTTACCTTTACCGCAAAATTCTTAAACTTACGCTGATCACTTACCCACATCTGAGAAGGCGAATTGTCCGATGTATTGTAGGTCGCGATAGTTTTCTTGCCGTAGCCCTCTGGGTCGATGGTTATTGAACCATCGGCATTAACGACATTCAGCCTTACATACCACTGCCCTGCCAATGCCTCCGTAGCTGTGCCACCTATCTCATCCTTACTGCATGAGTTAAAACCAATGGCAAGCATGAATATTGCAAAATAAATAAGCTTTTTCATAATTGTTGCTTCAATCAAATTACTTAGTTAATGTTACATAGAGCGGGGTGCCTCTAAATACAAGAGACAGTTTGACTGTACCTGTAGTCGGATCATAACTACCTTCCGTGAGAGTCATATCATCACCCCAAAACCAGTTATCACCAATACACTCAACCAATTCTATGGTATTATCTGCATTCAACTTGATAGTTGACTCAAGATGGAAGTCATAGGTAGGCTCATAACCAGGATAACGTCCATTGAAGTAAAAACCACCAGCTAAGTCGTCAATCTCATAGAGACCGTCACCCAAATCGCTGATAACAATGGGGGCATTATAATAGTGACGACTTCCATACTGGCTCTCACCAAAATAGGGGCTAGCAAAATTATTAGGATCACATACCATCACTGTACGGATAGCTGTACCTGGGGCACCATTAGAATTGCGAGCAGTATAAATGACTTTATAGAAGCCGGGCACAATGGGATTAATAGTACTGCGCATAGTAATAGTACTAGAAATATCCTCTCCATCGCAGGTTGCTGTGCAACCTTGATCAACATAAGTTCCACCTAAACGAAGAGAAACGATGGGATCACCCAAAATTGTCAGTTCAGGAATGGTCGAGATGGTAGACAAGCCTTCCGAATCCTTGTCACAACTAACCATCAACAAGGCAGCCACAGCCAAAATTACTGAGTTTCTAAAAATATTTTTCATTGTTGTTCTCATTTAGATTGAGTGAATGTTTTATTTTGCCCAGAATACAGGTGCGGTATAACCTGGGAATGCAGGCGTATTACCGTTACGTGCAGATGAACTCTCTGGATAGGGATAGCGCTGAAGCAACTTTCCACTACCTACCTGATTAAACACCTTGATAGGTGTATATAGTGTACCAGGCACATATTTCTCTGGAGTATAGGCATCTGTATCCTCATTGTAAATATCGTCACCTATTACAGTGCCAAAAGCAGGATAGCCCAAACGCCTTACCTCGCACCAACCCTCAAAGGTATTGATACCAGCCAAGGCTACCCATTTTGCGACACCAATACATTTCTGATAGTTAGCAGCATCGTAGGGGAATAGAGCTACATACTCATCAGCACCGTCCACCTCATAAGTATCGAAAGAAGACTCGATAGCTTCATTGTAGTACTTCTCTGCATTCACATGATCGCCAATGCTGGCATAATATTCAGCCAAGAAGAAATCGATTTCCGCAACAGTGATGAAATATACAGGGTCGTCAAAAGCCAGACGGGGACGACACCAATAAGAAGCCTTATATTGCTTAGTTGTACTGAAGTTAGTACCAGACACGCCGCCAGCCCAACCATAATCACCCTTCTTGAACATTTTACTTAGACGCGGGTCTTCGTAACCCTGACCATTCACCGTCTGAATCATTGTTCCAATAAGTGCAATATTAGCAATGACATTCTTCTGAGTTGAGCCGAATTTCGACCACTCCTCCTCTGAGTAGAAAGGATTGGCCTGACCGCTCTCTTCTTTCCAGATACCAGCATATTTAATATCTTCGTCAGGTAACATACCCTCTTCAATAATGGCAGCAACCTGCTCCTTCACATCCTTCACTTTGCTTTCACGCATCAGCATGCGCAACTTCAATGCAGAGGCAAACTGATACCAAGGATAAGAAATGGGGAAAACAGTCAAATCACTAGGATCTTCACTTGGATAGAGAATGTTAGTACATACCTTTTCTTCGCCAGTTTCAATATGAGCCATAGCGTTGTCAAGGCTATCAATCATTGCATCATATATCATGGTACCGTCATCATACTTCGGAGACATATTGTTCAAATCCTGCATAGCTTCGGTATAAGGAACCTCTCCATAACAGTCAACCAACACCTGATAGGTAAAAGCTTTCAGGGTGGTGGCAGCTAAATAGGTACCCCACTCTTGCTGCTGACGAGACATCTTCAGGATTTGATCCAGACTCTTCAGCGTGCGAGACATCAACTGGGTATAAGTGCTGCTACTACGGGTTGCTGACATATTAAACTGCGAGTAATCAAGGTAGTTACTTGTACCAAAGTACTGCGAATAGTACTGGGCATGATAACCACCAGCAATACGCAGGAAGTCGCCATACGAGGCCACTAAGTTCATCTCGGCAGCAGGCATCATGATGCTCGATGTCATATTACCCTCAGTGGGTGAGTCCGGGCTTTGGTTTATATCCAGATAGCTATCGCACGACGTAGTGGCAAGCCCAGCCAATACAATTGTTGCTATCACTAATAATTTTTTCATACTGTAATCTCTCCTTGTTTAGAATTTAACATTCAAATTGCAACCAAACACACGGCACGAAGGATTGCTGTAGAGTTCGCCGAACTGTCCTTCAAGGTCATTACCATAAGAACTGATTTCTGGATCAATAAAGTAGTTGTCAGATGCAGTCCATGTAAACACATTGTTGCAGAAAGCAGAAACAGTGACGTCACTCAGATAAATCTTGCTTACCCATGCACGAGGCAATGTCCATGACAGCGTGATATTACGCAATTTAACAAACGAACGGTCAATAAGGTAAGCCTCGCCACCCTTGCCATATCCATAATCGTTAAAGTAGGTCTGGTAGCTGTTATCGGACATAAATAGCGGAGTGGTATTCTCTGTTCCGTCAGCATACACAGAGTTAGGAATGATGAATGGACGACGGTCGTTATAGGTTGTAACAGTACCGTTACCAGTGAACTGCATGATATTCTTTGTACGTGAGAACATATATCCACCCTTACGGATATCAAGAGATGCACTCAATTTAACGCCCTTGTAGCTGAAAGCTGTTGACACGCCACCAGTCCAGTCATTATTCATGGTCTTGCCTGTATCTACCACCTTGTCGGACAACAGAGGTTGACCATCGGCACCTACAATAATCTTGCCATCATCCGTGTATTTGGGGAGATATGTATGGAACGTACCGATAGGCTTGCCTACTTCAGCATACATATAGACTGCATCGTTACCAGCAGAGAAACTGTTAATGACTGTACGGCCACCTTCTAAGCTTTCAGGCATTGAGAGGACCTTATTCTTATTCTTTGCGAAATTGAAGTCCAAATCCCAACGGAAGTCACCAATCTTCAAGGGCGTTGTATTAATCAACAACTCAATACCACGGTTACGTACTTCACCAAAGTTAGTCACAACAAAACTATATCCTGTTGAAGGATCTACTGGTAATGTGAATATCTGGTCCTTGGTAACACGGTTGTAGAAAGCAAAGTCAAAACCGATGCGTCCTTTAAAGAACTGCATATTCAGACCGACTTCAAACTCAGTTGTCATCTCAGGTTTTAAGTCGGAAGAACCGATAGATGAAGCAGCCTGGAAAGAGTTTATACTGTTGAATGGGAACTTCACAATATCTGTACCGTAATAGCCATTGGCATAGCCCTGAACAAAACGATGACCTGTATAGTAAGGATCGGCATCGTTACCAGTCTTACCATAAGCTAAACGGACCTTACCAAAGGAAACATAGTCATTTTTAGGCAAAACATTTGTAAATATCCAGCTCAATGTTGCTCCTGGGTAGAAATAGCTATTCTTCTCAAGAGGCAACGTCGAAGACCAGTCGTTACGAGCTGTCAATTCGAGGAAGAGCATTTCGTCCCAACCCAAAGTAATATCACCAAAAAGGCCTACCAAACGACGTTTCGACTCTCTATCAGCCAACGTTCCCTTCGTACTTCCATTCGTCAGTTTCCAAAAATCGGAATAGAAGGTCAAGTCGCTAGTTTCAGCCTCAATATACTTATTATAGCGCTCATTGATGTTCACACCAGCGTTGACGTTCACATCCAATCTACCATCCAAATACTTATCGTTCCAGTTTGCAATGAAATCGTGATTGATTTCATGCTTGCGCAAGAAGCGAGAATATACGCTACCTGCCTGGTTCATCTCTGAGGGAGGATAACCCATGTCATCCAAGATGCGGCTGTCATCCACACCAATCTGGGGCACACCAACCTTCAAGTCGTAGTCAGTATAGTCAAAACCATAACGATATGTCAGCGTAAGTTGCTTAATAGGATGAATGTCTGCCTGAATCTTACCATACACCTGCTTAGTTTCATTATGGTTATAATTATTAGCAATAGCCCAATAAGGATTGGTAATACCATAAGGAGTATACCAAGCCTCAGGGGTATTGAAAATACTGCTGAGGTCCTGACGATCTACCAACGAGATATCACGTGGGAACTCAAATAAACCATCAATTACCGATGTTCCTTGGAAATTACCAACCGTATTGGTTTTAGTCGTAGCCAAATTAATGCTTGACGACAGTTTCAGCCATTTCGTAGCTTCGTAAGTGGCACGCGTCGAAAAAGTATTTCGTTTGTATGAGTCTGCGTCAGAAGGCATGATACCATCATCACCAGAATAAGAATAACTCAAATAATATGTGGTTTTGTTGTCATCCGAAGCGCCACTGAGAGCTATACTATGATTAGTAGACCAACCTGTATCAAAGAAATCCTTAATATTGTTTTCAACAGGAGCATATTTGTGAACAAGCTGCTTATTGCCCACAACTAGCGGACCATACACCTGCGTACTTCCATCCATCTCAGGACCCCAAGAACCATTCTCAATGAATGTCTGAGCACCGTTCCAACCCTGTCCAAACTTATTCTGGAACTCAGGCAGATTAGTTACTCTGCGAGCCTGAACGCTTCCGCTATAACTAACAGTAAAATTGCGGTTTTCACCTTTTTTACCACTCTTGGTAGTAATAATAATAGCACCATTGGCAGCACGGCTACCATACAGAGCTGTAGCAGCAGCACCCTTCAGCACTGTCATTGACTCTATGTCTTCCGGGTTGACATTTGAGATACCACCCAATGTATTTGAATAACCTTGACGTGATGACATATTGCCATCTTCTCCATTGAACGATGTCTGCTGCAAAGGCACACCATCCACAACATACAGAGGCTGGTTAGAACCGTTAATTGAACTGAAGCCACGGATGACTACAGATGTTGTCTGACCAGGGTCGCCTGATGTAGAGTTAATCTGTACACCTGCCACTTTACCTGCCAGTGCATTAGACACATCAGTTAAGTGACCTGTCGTCAACTCATCTGTCTTCAGTGTCTGAGCTGAATAACCCAGCGTTTTCTGCTGACGCGAGATACCCATAGCGGTTACCACAATCTCGTCCAGATTCGTATCACCGTTGCGGAGCACGATACGCATATTAGGACGAGCACTTACCTCAAGCGTCTCCATACCTACATAGGTAAAGCGAAGCTGAGACTTACCAGCAGGAACGGTCAGCGAGAACTTACCGCTTGCATCAGTTACAGTACCTACGTTTGTACCTACAACGAGAACCGACACACCGATTACGGGCTGGTTGTCCTCTTGAGAAACCACGGTACCATTAACCTTAGTCTGAGCGAGCGCTGTTCCTACCATGAGGAGCATCGCTGCCAGAAGCATTGTTAATCTTTGTTTCATAAATCTCTCTCGTTTTAATAATTAATTAATAGATTTTGTACAAATATGGCTGCAAAAATAAAGAATTAATAGGAAAACGCAAAAGAATTAATTAATTTTTTTTAATAAAAGGCGATTTAATTAACGTAAAGCAAATGAATAGTGAATAAAAATGCAAAAAGGCTTCGAACTTTAATGCGAAGTTCGAAGCCTTTATAATAATAAATAGGTACTTACTGATTCAGCAATTTACGTCCCCGACTAATAACAATACCCTTGGTTGTCGGACTCACGCGTTGGCCTTGCAGGTTACAAACAGGCTGATTAGCACGCACATCATCCTGACGCAACTCAACAATACCCGACGGGGCCTCGACTTCGGTAGGAGTCTTTACGATATACAATTCATCGATAATTTGGCCATTCAGTCGATTCGTGCCAAAAATGGCCTCCACATCAAAGTACTTGCCATTATAATTAGACGGCAAAGAACCTCCTTTGGTACCGAAACGGGTATAGACACGTACACGCCGGTCGCCACTAACAGCATAACAATAGACATCTCTAACCAATTTCACAGCCTTAACCTTGACATAGTCAGAATAGTCATCTGAAGACAATTCCTCAAGAGTCTTTTCGTGGGGGTGTACTCCCTCCCCTTCCGTTACCATCAAGTTTTCAATATCGGTTGTTTCTGCGACAGGACTAACTTGCGGCATATTGTTGAGGGAAGTCAGTTTTCCATAAAGAAGACCACTAACACGGTCGTTATGATTCAAAGAAAGGCCTATATTGTTTAAAGTAATGGCTCCCGTCGAGTCACGCAAGTATACACGTGTCTGATAAGAGAACAAAACTTCTGCATCGTTTAACAACAGCATAGCCTCATCTTGTTCTTCCATCGCCTTGAATTCTGCAATTGTTTTACCTGTAACAGCCTCGACTGTGACATGACAAGAAGCAGAGATGCCATTAGCCGCAGTGACCGTAATAAGGCACTCACCTTCAGAAACGCCCATCACCACTCCATTCTCATCAACCGTGGCTACTTCGTCATTGCTGCTAGTCCACTCGGCAGTGAACTCAGCAAATTCTGGAGTTGGAATTGCTTTCAATTTTACAAACAAGCCTTCACCTACCGTGACTGAATCTGGCAGAGAGAGTGCCATGATATCTAAAGTGTTACGAACGTCGAAACTGATGATGCCATCTTGTTCCTTAATATCAAACAAGCCCCATTTCGTTGGCTGCCCGCTCCATGTCTTTAAACTAGCCGGACTAGTACTGTTATGTAACTCGGTAACTTTCTTAGTGCCTGGGAATGGGTCTGAAGCCGAAACCACGTTGTAGCCAGAGCCACCAGCCCGCAATAACACGAAATAGTTATGGCTGGGATTAGCATTAACCTGATTTCTTTGCCATACAGACTTATTTGTAGAGTCAACACGCTGAACAAGCATGCCATGACCAGGCAAATAAGCATCCCACTTAAACTGATTGGGTTGGCGATTCTCTAACAAGAAAAACTCGTCCTTGACTGATGAGTCAATACGGTATCCCTTATTGCTAAGGGGAAGTGGTTCAAGTGTTATACTACTTTCGGCATTGATGACCTCCGGAGAAGAGAAGCCAATCGAATAACGTTCGTATAGCGAGTAGCCTGCTGGCGTACGAGAATTGTTAAGATAGCTACCGCCAGCCATGATCGACCAATCGCCAGGATGATTACTCTCACCACCACTCTTCTCATAATCGGTATCATAGAGATCTTGAAGTCCTAAGACATGGCTGAATTCATGACAGATAGTACCTATACCATCAAGGATATTTGATTCTTCAGTTCCATAAAGTTCCGTGGAACAAGCATAACGCCACAAATAAACACCATCTTTTCGGATATAACGGCCTTTATTTACGAAAGCAGAAGCATGAGGCCATACCAAACGGGGATCATTACCAGAAATATTAGAGCCAAGACCTGCATAAACCAGAAAGACCATATCAACAAATCCGTCGCCATCACCGTCATATTTACTGAAATCAACTAGTGCATCAGCCTTATTCAGAATATCAAGATTAATAACTTCTACCGAATCTGTCCGATGAGGCTTATACATACTATAATCCACTTGAATAGGGCCTACCAAATCAAACTGAGGATTAAACATGCCCATGGAATTATCAGAGAAATAGTCACGTACACTTCCCGTATAACGTCCATATTTTGTATTATCATAACCTGCATAGTTCTCCTTGTTCAGCATGTCGTCCATAACCTGCTGATAATCATCACGGCTGAACGAGCAGTCGTTGAACTCGACAAGGATCACCAGACCACGAAATTTCGTATAGTCATACTGAGCGGCACGACGTTTTTCGAGTGTAGCAGAACGACGGCTCACCTCAGCAGTCTTCAACTCTTTGTTGCGCTCACTCATAGCTGGTGCCTGGAATTTACGAACACCTTCCAACCATTGATTCTCTGCAGCAGAACGCTCTGGGGCATCGTGAGCCACATGCTCAGTAGGCAGCAGACGTCCTTCATCCAACTGGGCATAGACATAGTAACCTTTACTATCCTTCACGACACTATATCCATCGGCTGTCGTATTAAAACTCAACCACTCGTCACCATACAGACGCAACGACAAATAACTTCCATCAGGCTGAAGTACCTTTGCAATGCCACGATGAGCAGGAACCGCCATAACTAGCATTGACGACAACAGCAAAACCAGAGATAATAATATTTTTCTCATCATACGATTCTAATTTGCTGCAAAAGTACGCATTTTTTTCGAGTTATACAATAAAAAGCAAAAAAAGATGTGCCCAACACGTTGAGCACATCTTTTCTATTGTTCTATGTATATCCAGAAAGGATTACTTGTTTACGAGCTTACGTCCGTTCTTGATAACAAGACCCTTATACTCCTTACCAACACGCTGACCAGCGAGGTTGTAAACAATACCACTACCAGCCTTTTCTGCCTTAACAGTAGAGATACCTGCAGCTGGGTCTGTACCAATAACCAAGCCTTTTGCAAAGAAAGCCTCATACTTTGTACTGCTCTTAAAGCGAGTAGCAATAACAGGCATATCTGCTACGAAATAATTGTCATTCTCGTTATAAGTGAAGACAACATCACTTACGGCCTTAGCCTCAGAATCATAACCTGTAAGATAGCAACTCAGGCTGTTAGACAGGTTACCAATATACTGATTCTTAGCAAAAACAATCTTATTTCCGTTGCGTGTACCCTTAATCCAACCATCTTCTACTATGGAGAAGAGGTTCTGAATATACAGGTCATTGCCATCCCAACCGACATTAACAGTTCCTTCCAATTCGTATGCTTCATCATCTTCATCGCTTCTGTAGTTACCCTTGAAAGGCATCTCTACAGTCTCCAAGCCATCGGGAACCGCTGTAGGAGCAGGCTTCACACCAATAAACATACCATTCATATAGTAATTGAAAGAAGAACTTTTTGAGCCCTTATAACACATCACTGTTGCACCGTATTCGTAAGTGTCTGCATCTGCATCATAGACTAGTTTAAGTTCACTCGGACCTGTCTTGCTATAAGCTCCAATAAAGTGAGCTGCATCATTGAAAGCACCAGTGTATGTGACAGGGACAACAATAGTATCCTTGGTGGCATTCAACACACCTTTCACCCATGCCTCTGGCAGATCCTTGTCAATACCTTGGAAGTAAACATCCGAATCAACGACACCGATCTTCACCGTTGCTTCATATGCTCCCTGAGCCCCATTCTCATCATACCATGTTGCTACAGACAAAGGATATTCCTTAGTTACCAAACCTGCAGGAGGCGTAACAAGCTCACCCTCTTCAAGATCAGGTAGTGCAAATTGAGAGCCATCAGTCAATGTAATAGTAAACTGAGCTTCGGGGAGTAACCATCCTCTGCGTCCACCACTAGTATAAATATATGCCAAGCCGACATTAGATATCAACTTATCTTCGTTTACAGTACCTGTTACATCAGTAATATATTTACCGTCAAATCCCCAAAGATAAATATAATTCTCACCATTAATATACATTAATTGCGTATCACTTTCAATTAAGAAAGATTTGTCGTGATTAATAGGAATCTCAACGACCTGACCTTTTACAAAGTTATGGAAGTTCCAGACTGTAGCGACCTTGGTCTCAGGATCTTGAACCACTAAGACGTTTTGAGCAACAACAGAAACATTTCCGTCTTTATCTTTGTCTCCAAACTCCATGACACCGTTGGCCACCGCAATAGACGTACCTTTAAAATAGCCATTACGATATGAGTTACCTTCCTCCGTGTAGCTCTCATACCACAATTGATCAAGGACGATGATACCTCCCTCATAGATTTTACCTGTTATAGGGTCTGTTCCAGTTTCAGACTCAGCATTAGCCATAACGAAGTCGGTTTTCTCTCCGCTTTCTTCATCTTCATAAGTCCATATAAGCTGACCTGGTGCAATGCTAATCGTCGAATTCACGATATCGACGGTTGCAGTAATGGATGTTTCAGAAGCGTTGCCATCAATACCATAAATTGCAATGGTGTTTTCACCAGTTACCTCAATATTCGCTGATATACCTTTTCTAGAGATTGGAGCAGAAACGAGTTTTTGTGCTTCTGAATCATAAGAGAATTCGTTATTACAAACGATGAATTCTCCCTGCAATTCATCAATACTACCAATAGCAGCACGACGAAGTGCTTTTTTAGCAAATACATTCTTGCTCTGAGGAGCCTTGACATTCTTAACCACCGGCTGGCGGTCCAACACTCTAGAAACAGGTGTTGTCTCATTCATCGGTGTAACTACTTGTTTCGTCACTTTAAACTGTGCGAACGAAACGACAGCAAAGAGTGCTGCCAGCGATGTAAGTAAAAACTTTTTCATACGCTAAAAAAATTAGATGTTAATACTAGTATAAAATTAATATGTTAGCTTGAGATTCAAGAACTGATAGGCAATACCCTTGCGAGCAGCAGCGGAAGCACCTGAAGTGCTACTGAATTTGCACACAATAATACCATCAGTACGATAAGTTTGGGACAAAGAATTATTACGGACATAGTTGAACGAAGGCATAGCGTTTTCGTCAACCTGCCACTCGAATGCCATACGATAAGCAGATGACTCTAACGTGGTAACCTGTGTAGGATAGTAGCGATTACCCGTATTTACATTATAACAACTCATCAGACAACGCAATGTGTATGTCGTGCCATCTTCTGTCAGTTTACCTGGAGAATAACCTGAAGCCACATAATACTCTACCTTATCCGTTGTTTTTGTATTGAGCTTTAATGACAAAGGGCCCTCAGCCATCAGTCCATTAATGAGATAGGTATTACCCGTCTCGTCAGTTTCATCGGCAACTACTGTAACAGCCTTTTGATAGGTATTGCCTTCCTCATCCTCATAGGTTGCAGTGGTTAGAGAGGTAAAAGGTAATGATTCACCCCACTGACCAATATGGATAGTCTTGCTATATAAGGTTTTGTACTTTAATACAATGGTACCATTACGATATGCACCCTCGTTATTGTCTACGCGGATTGTGTAGCCTTTTTCACTTTTCTCAAAATGCAGCCAGCTATCACTTATACTAGTTTCGTATGGTACATTTGTTATATCAAAAAACTCAGCGCTCGTATTTTCTACAGCCTCAAACAAATAGGTATCTTTAACTTCTGAACACATTACCAATCCGGCCTGCGACACATTTACCACAGCGCAGTCACCATTAGCAGCTTTTATGGAAACAATGGTGTGTCGACTTTGTTTGTTATCGTTTGATAAAGCCGTCATATTAATAACGTTGCCATTGACACTAACTGCAAGCCAGTCATCATCTGACGTTGCACTGATACCATCACCCGTAACGGAAATCGTCCCAGTACCGCCCTCAACGGGCATCTCTGTTTTGGCTGCCGTAACCATTACAGAATTGAGACGGTCACTATAGTCATTGTCGCTACTGCATGATGCGGCAAACACTATTATAGCCGCCGTTGTTATTATGTTTAGAATCCTAATCTTCATAATCTGTGTCATTTTGATTGTTTGGCGTTATAGTTTTTTCATGCTTGAAAGATAGGGTAACTTGTAACTGCCGGTGGCCGTAAAAGTCCAATCCTCAAACGAGTCCCAATCTTCGTTGGTATATCCAAAAAGGATAAAAGAATCTGTCTGGAACGCACCGTTAGGTTCAAAAGAATAGACAGGAGCAACTGCATCTCCGTTCCATTTCAGAACAACACCAGCTGAGAAACTAATACTACCACCAGCTGCCAAAGCCCAAGCACCAAGGTAAACTGCCGTCTGATCTTTTGAGCCTAGATACTGTGCTTGAAGTGTCATTCGACCATAAACTGGATCATAACCTATCAAGACATCAACATCTTCACCATTTTCGTCCTTGAGCATATTCTTTACACGAAACTCCTTACCATGCCATGACTGAATAGGCTCAAGCATCACCATCGCCGATTTATTGTTAGCAGTCAAAAGGTAAGAACCTTCCAAATCACTAAACAATTGAAATGACGATGGACAATCACCCTCAAGTGTAATGTCTTTAACATCACTTATAAGCATAGACTTGCGCACATCGCTTTCATCTTGCTTATATTCTAATGTACTAATCGTCTCTCCATTAATGACGACAGGCTTACGCAGTTTTATACCCTTAGTTGTGAAAATAAATTGTGATTTAATCTCCTCGCCTTCTACAGTTTCTTCACTGGTAGCAGTAAACTGCTTATCAGCGTCAAGTGTAAATTTAAAATTCTTTCCGCCAACATTACCCTTGTATAGATAGATAAAATTGTCCCGCACAGTAGCAATGCTGTCCAAATGATCTACCCAGTTCATATTCTGGGGTATACGTGTCATTATCATCTCATTTTTCCACTTCTTTCCTTGTAAGAAAATGGTGTCTTGAGTAACCTTCATAATAACAAACTCATAATCACCTTCATAGCCATTAACTTCATCCTGATAGGGTTGTGTCAACTCATGTAGCAAAGCATTATAAGTTGGGAATGTCAATACAGGACCTTGGTCTTTAGTAATATCCCAGGAAGAAGATGATATGGAATCACTTTTTGCGATTTCTGACGACAGATGAGCTTTGCCATCCTTGCCGAATTTCACCAGCATATTATAGCCTCCATAAACGTAATCAGAACCAAGATAATATTCAAGGCTCCATCCATTATCAGCTGATATGAGCATTTGTTTGGCGTTTGCCACAGCTTCGTCAATGCGCTCGGCTGCCGACTTGTCAAACACGTCATCATTGTCGTGCAAACAAGACTGCATAGTCAGTGTTGCTATAGCTAGTGTGATGTATATATATAATTTTTTCATAACGTTGAGTTAGTTTAAATGATCCAAATCAAGTGAATTGAGTTCCTGACCTCGGCGTATCACAGCCTTGTGCAGTTTATCGATGTCCAATCCCCATGTGTCAAGCATATAGGTACGAATCATCTCTAACTTTTCGAGAATAACAGCTCGTCCTGTAGCCCCAGCATTTATAAGCTTAGATTCCCACAGATCATCAGGATTAGTGATGTACTGAGAGTAGGTCTCCGCATAGTCCTCGCGCGGTTCTACCATAGCATAGTTACGTATGAAGCCCTTGGGCTGTGCCACCTCTTCTGTGCTTTGCAGATACCAGTCACCACTTACATAATCGCCCTCGCTAATGAGGTCAAAAGACGTATCATAAGGTTTTTTCTGATTCAGAATGTGCTGAAACTCATGATGCATCGTAGTAAAATAGTAGTCTGTCAACGTGGAATAATTGGACAAAGTCTCGTCAGTGAGCCAATTAACCATGTAGAGGGTTACCTTATAACCACCCTCAGCAGTTCCAAGTACCATAGTACCCTCACTATTATATGCCGGTGATCCAACAAGCGTCAAAACACGCGGAGCATTTTGTTTGAGGAAATCTATTCCGACGACTTCATTATAGGCATCAAACCACAGATGTTTCACTATAATCGCTAGCTTAGCACATTTAGCAGAATCGGCAGGAACTAGCGTATATTTCTTATCTGTCTCGATATCCTGCATCTTATATTGAAAATCGATGCTATATGGATAGGTGTAATTCTTCAGCAACCATTCCTCAAAGTTGTCGCGTTGTGGTGATGTGGTAGGAAAAATAGTATCTCCACTAGGATCGTCGTCATCAGAGCATGCAGTAAATCCCATTGCCAAACCACAACCTACTGCCAAAAGCAGCAGATATTTCTTGATATTGTTGATTCTATTCATAATACTTTTATCTTCTCTGTTCTCCATTCTCAATTATCTATATGATCTACAACGACACTCATTGAGACTTCATTGCCTTCTTGACTTATTTCTGCTCTAGGATTTCCTTCCAGACCTGCTGTCATCACATCCTGTGGCAGCTGAATTGCAAGACGTTTATCGCCAACTTCCATCGTGTCAGTAATTTGCGAGATCTCATAGTTACTTGTCATAACTCTGCGATACATGGTTATTCCATAACGTTTGATATCCTGTAAACGGAATCCCTCATGCAGCGTTAATATTCTCTTCAAATGAAGTACACACTGTAGCACACTTTCCTGTTCACTGCCATCAGCGTCAATCGTTGTAAAGACGGGGTGAAGATGCTTCTTAGGAGTAGGCCTTAGAGTAACATCTACATCATGACCATTCTCATCTTTCTCAGTCTTAGTATATGAATATGGTTGATAGTAATCTATGTTATTGTAGAAATTTGTCACATTCTGAACTGTCAGCTTGTTAGGATTAGAATGAAAAGCAGACAATTCTGTATTCATATCGTTCACTGCAGCCTCAAGGTTACCTGTCAACGCATATGCCTCAGCACGCTCCATAAGAAGCACATCGGTAGTAAAAACGGCATATTCCGCATGTGCATATCCAATACCAGCCTGCAAATCTGTATATTCAAACTCATAAGGAACTTTTCGGAATATGTATTTGGACAATGCGTCATTATACCATACAGTGTATTTAAAGTCACGGCTAGCACCCCAAGGACCTGTTGATTGCATGGTTTCGTAAGTTGAGACAGTTCGTCCATGAGCATAGCGCTCGCCAAGGCGGTAAGGGCCATGAACGGCACCCCATTGGGAATAGACGACTTGCAACATCAAATTTGCACGCTCGTTAGCATTAACAAAGGCCTCCGGTTGTATCATGCCATTGGCGTTCAACGCATCATAAGAATCCCAGTCGCGCAATTTTGCTGCAGCATTGCTGCCAAGAACCTTATTAGCATACTGAATAGTTTTCTCTGGCTGACAATAATACAGATAAAAACGAGCAGCAAAGGCGTTGCCAGCATCTGTATTGAAATGGAACTTGGGCTTACTATATACATTAGTCAGCAAGGGTAAGCCACGAAGCAGATCCTTCTCAATATTAGCATATAGCTCAGCCAAAGTACCACGCTCATACTGCTGACCGACTTTGGTTTCTGTCTTAGTGGGATAAGGTAATCCATATTCTTTTGCCGCATTTTCCGTTGTGTATGCATTGCAAAACACTAATGACAGCATAAACATGTTGTAGGCGCGACATATCAAAGCCTCACCTAATTGTGATTGATAATCTTTCTGTTTCTCAGGAGACTGTGACTCAATATGCTCTATGCTTGCATTGGCCGCAGCAACAGCAGCATAGTAACTATTCCACAGATTTTGTGGGGTCTCACTACCATTAATTTCAGTAATGTCGTTCCATCTAAATGCCTGACGCTGAAAACGGTCTGCCTCACTCCATCCTGTATTGATACACTCGTCAGTATTATCTGAATACATTTCCAACAGATAAGCAGGGTGAGCAGTGGCGTAGGCACTAATCAAGAGATCGCTGATATCGCTAGGAGAATTCAACTCCATACGGTTGTCTGGCAACTTATCCAACCAGTCATCGCAGGAAACAAGCCCTATGCTTAGTGCAATAAAAGATAATGCAATATATTTTCTCATAATCATTTCTTAACTTTTTTAGCTTTTCTCTTTATTACCTTCATTAAAGTCCAACTTTCAGTGTTGCAGTAAACTGTTTGGGTACTGGTGCTGAGACACCACCAGAACGGAAGAATTCTGGATCTTGACCATTCAGTTTCTTGTCAGCATATATCAAGAACAAATTGGTGGCTTGTAATTTCAGTGAGAGGTTATTTAAAGGCTTAATCCACGCCTTGGGGAAATCATAAGACAAGGAGATTTCCTTCATACGAATAAAGTCACCTTTGGCAATACGAACGTCAGAATAATTGTAGGCATTGTAGCCATAACGCAACTGGCTATTCTCATTATATTGACGATAACTCAGTATAACAGGCACGTTAGTTTTTAACTCATCGCCAGGCACCATCCAACGATTATTAAACTCCTTTGTCATTGAGGTAAGATCCGTGTAACGTCCTGCAAATACTGGATCAAGACGTACAACATTTCCAAACGAGT
This sequence comes from uncultured Prevotellaceae bacterium, assembly GCA_902762565.1. Taxonomy (GTDB): domain Bacteria; phylum Bacteroidota; class Bacteroidia; order Bacteroidales; family Bacteroidaceae; genus Prevotella. The sequence continues at coordinate 6,283 of CACWOS010000027.1, read as the reverse complement.
AAGTCATAAAGATGTTCAGCGTGAATCCCTTCCACTTGAACATATTGCCCAATGAGCCCTGTACTGTAGGATCCGTAGGACCTTCATATTTCAGATAGCTGATATTGTCACGCTCTTGGAAATTTATGTCATCTGTCGTTATTTCACCATTTTCATTGACAAACGTTGGCAAACCATTATTATCCAGTCCTTTGAATGGAATAGAGAACAATGAGCGGACAGGATAGCCCTCCACGCGTCCGCCAAAATTAGTGATAAGGTCAATAACACGATCCTGACTAGCAAGATTTGTAATCTCTGTCTTTGTATGAGAATAAACCCATGAGGTAGTCCAACTGAAATCATTGGTCTTAATATTAGTAGTTGAGATTGAGAGTTCCTCACCACTCGACTTCATATCAGCAGCATTGGCCCAACGAATCACTTGTCCTCCTACGCCTTGTGTAGCAACAGGTCCGATTTCATCGAAATTCTTACGTGTATAAATATCAAAAGCAATATTTATACGATCGTGTAGCAATCCTAACTCAAGGCCAAAGTTAAGCTCATGTTTTTTCTCGTATGTCAAATCATCGTTTTGTAAGTCAACAAGTTGAATACCCGTTTCCTTGTCTACAGTAAAAACGCGATAAGGATTATACGCTTTAAACACATTTGTCGAGCTGGTGTAACTAGTGGGTGGTGGCGTGGCTGTCAATGAGTAACTGGCTTTCAGTTTTAAATGTGAGAGCACCTTTTCAAACTTTTCAAAGAATTTCTCTTGATCAACATTCCATGAAGCAGATACATTCCATGTAGGTGTCCAACGAGCTGAACGGCTCTTACCCATGGCATTGGAACCATCATAGCGGTATGTTCCATTAATTATATAACGGTTATTGAAACTATAAGTACCATTAACAAAGAAAGCTGCCGAGCGTGAATTGCTGTTAGCAAGAGAGTAATAGTCAGTATTCTCTTCCAAACTCTTCTTAAAGAACTGATAAACATAATAAGGAAGTTCGCCCTTACTCCACTGCATTCCCCAACCATTAAACCACGAGCGTGAACGCTGTATTTCTGTGGTTTCCATACCTGCGACAGCATTTACATAATGAATGCGGTTGAAAGTATGTGTATAATTGGCCATAACACGGAAGTTCATATCAAGCATGCGGTTATCAGTACGCTTGTACATACCTCCCGACGGCAATACAGAGATAGGCAGAACATAATTTATATCCTTGTCGGTATACAGGTATTTATTGGCATCTCGAATAAGCGAGTTACCCATAGCACGATAGGCCTCTGCTTGGTTAGAACTATCCAATATCTTGTATTCCTGAGCGGATGTCGTATATTTCAAAGCTCCTAATGCAGACAACTCTAAGTCCTGAACAGGTTTGTATTTCAACTCTGCTTGGAATTTTGCATCAATCATATTAATATCAATAAAATTGTTTTCCAATTCGTGCAGAATATTGAACGGAGCATAGTTGGAATGATAATACTCATTAGGATCAAGTGTACGTGATGTATTCAGAGCATATGAATAGGGGTTAATATCAAAATCGCGCTTTACATTACCACTGACAACGTCTACATCCTGACTCAACGTACCAGGAGCACGCTGTTTACGATAGGAGCCACTGCCAATGAGGTTCAGTGTCAAGTTGTCCAGGATTTTATGACTCATGTTCATATTCAGGGTATAACGATTAATTTCCGACTGTTTGTACCAACCTGGATCCAACATAGCAGAAATTGAAGCGTAATAATTTGATTTGGCAGTACCGCCGCTAACACTAATAGAATGGTTCTGCTGAATACCATAAGAGAACAATTCGTCAAACCAGTCGGTATTACGGAATTCGGCATTTTGCAAATACCCATTGCGTGCCTCCTCGGTATTTACAAGCAAAAAGGTTCCCGTTGCAGGATTGTAGGTATTGGTCAACTCATACATTTTTCCATAGACACCATAGTCGGATCCATTTAGAACAGAACTTAAGCCAAGCCATCCTTTGTCCTTTAACTCACGGTAAATGCCCATCTGCTCTTGTGAATTAAGAATATTGAAGTTCGAGTACGAAGGCTTCAAACGCATAGTAAATTCACCAGTATAATTAATATGAGCCTGACCAGCCTGACCTTTCTTGGTAGTTACGACAATCACGCCAGCCATAGCACGGGCGCCATAGATAGAGGTTGCAGAACCATCCTTCAAAATCTGGAACGACTCGATATCATCAGAGTTCAGTCCTGCAATAGCAGAAGAAATCAATGTTTCAGGGTCACCAGAAGAAAGAGCGTCAGAGTCAATATCAGTCACGTCTTCCATAATGACACCATCAACTACCCACAAGGGTTTTGACGAACCATATATAGATGTCGCACCACGAACACGAATTTTAGGAGCTGTACCGAATGTACCAGATACGTTCTGCACACTCACACCAGCCGAACGTCCCTCTAACGAACGAGAAATATCTGAAACACCATTAAGTATAGCATCTTCAGCTTTTACTTTGTCTGCCGCACCAGTAAACATACGGCGATCCATTCGAGTCATACCTGTTACTACAACTTCTTCCAGTTCTGCACTATTACGCAATGTCACTTTCATGCCATCTTTCGCAGGAACTGTCTGAGTCGTCATACCGACATAACTTATTTCAAGTTTTTTACCCGCAGGAACTGCAAGCGTAAATCGTCCCTCAAGGTCGGTCTTTGTTCCCTGTTTCGTTCCTTGAATCATAACAGTGGCACCAATACACGGTTCACCGCTTTCCTCAAAGACAGTACCTGTAATCTTGTTCTGTGCCAAGACAGCGCCAAGGCTTAAGAACATACAGGCAAGAAACATTGTTAGTCTTTTCTTCATATTACGTTCTCTTTTTCTTGTTTATTTTGATTAATAAATATATGATCGCGTACATTATTATATTTAGCCCACCAAAGGATCTTATACCCCTGCATAGACATACAACTTGCAAAGGTACTATATTCGATTGTAAAAAACGAATAAATTTATTAAAAAGTTACATTTTCATGCAATAAATTAACACAAATGACGATTCACCTACCACAAACGTGCGATAAAAGGCAATTTTTGTTGCACTTTGAAAATATCCTTTAACTCTCTAATTACTTAACCAAAACCACCAGATATTTGCTTGTCGACCAAAACAGCTGTGGATTCTGAATACGAAGCACATACTGCTTCTGAGCATCTTGAACAAGGGTATAGCTGGATGCGGGATGCGAGGTGAGCAATTTGGCCGAACGACTATATAGACGTATCTCCTTATCAACACGAATATCAATCTTAGTAAAGTATTCGCGATTGAAATTCGATTGCAAGACCTTTCCATCCTGTATGATATGCTGTTCCTTCAGTTCTGACTTAGTGCCATACACAAACCATGCCGTATTCAGCTGCTTATCCTGTGTAGAGATGGTTTGCGACTTCTGGGTGGTTTCCTCGCGAAGGGTACTGACACTATTCGACAAGTCTTCCACTTTTTCCGTCAGCTCGCCAATCTGCATGTCCTTAGCTTGCAATTCAGCCTGTAGCTGACGAATCTGAGCATCTTTATCTTCCATCTGGCAAGTGAGATTATCGACCATACGGCGCAACTGGTCACTATGCACGCTGCCCTGTCGCAACTGATTGCGTAACTTATTAATCAATTCACGATTCTGCTGCATAGACTGTTGGATATACTGCATATTCTCACGAATACGATCCGTAGAAGATGTGCCTTCTACCTGACGAGCTACCGAGACGCGTTGTTCTGCCTCGTTGATGGCACGAAATCCTGCTTCGATATCATTCATCGTACCCATAATGTCATTGATTTCGTTATCCTTTTGCTGGATAATGTTCTCCAGCGAATCACGCTGCTGCGCAAAGGCCAGTTCTTTAGAATTGTCTGTTTTCTGGCCGCACCCTACAAATAACAGTATAAGGGCAAATATTGAAACATTATACTTCATATTATCTTTATCGTTTATTTTATGATTTAAAGCGTTGCTCGCTTTTTCCACTTACTACAATGACAAATTCACCTCGCGGCTCATGTTCTTGAAAATGGGCTATAACCTCTGCCAACGTGCCACGAACGCTCTCTTCATGTACCTTAGATATTTCGCGACAAGCGCTACACTGGCGATCTGGTCCAAAGACCTCACTAAACTGCTGCAGTGTCTTCAATACTCGATATGGTGACTCATAAAACACCATAGTGCGTTCCTCATCTGCCAATGATTGTATTTTTGTCTGACGTCCTTTCTTCTGCGGCAGAAAACCTTCGAAGCAGAAGCGGTCACATGGCAAGCCACTCGACACCAAAGCAGGCACAAAAGCAGTGGCTCCTGGTAACGTCTGAACTTCGATACCAGCGCGTACTGCTTCGCGAACCAGAAAGAAGCCCGGATCGCTAATACCTGGTGTTCCAGCATCGCTGATAAGTGCAACTGTCTGACCTGCTTGCAGACGCTCTATCACTGATGCGGAAGTGCCATGTTCGTTGAACTTATGGTGTGACAGCAGATGGTTCTTGATGTCGAAATGCTTTAACAGGACACCCGATGTACGGGTATCTTCAGCTAACACGACATCGGCTTCCTTCAGTATACGGATAGCCCTTAATGTCATATCTTCCATATTACCCACGGGCGTGGGTACTATATATAATATGCCCATTTCGGATGCAAAGTTACGAAAAAAGGTTGTAAAAGCGAAGCGATTTTGGAAGATTAACGCAATTCAGCCTAAAATAAAGGCAATCAAGGGAAAAACGGGGAAGTTCAAATTTGGACTAAAAGCAAATTAGGGAGGATTGGTGAAGGAGTTAGGTTTCTAAATCGTAACCTCATTTAGCCATCTCCAATTCACACATTGATGGAGGAAAAGCATATTCCGTTAATCTGGCGAATTTGATTGTTACATATTGAGATTTTCGGCATATGTGAGACGTGTTCCTTTGAGAATCTTGGCGTTTTTTCGTTTTGACTGCAAAGTTACAAAATAATTTTTGTGCATGCAAATTTCCTTGCGAAAAATTTCTTAAAAACAACCATCAAACGTCATAATGATACTTAATCTTTTTATAATCAGCTATTTATCTTATGACGTTTGCTGTTTTGAAACGTCATACTAATGTCATATTATCCTTATAAGTCGCTTTTTTGGTGGGAGTTTGACCGTCGTTCCCTTGATGGTTACACATCGTCCCCTTCGTGGAAACAGTCCGTTCCCTTCGTGGAAACAGTCCGTTCCCTCCGTGGGAACAGTTCGTTTCCTCCGTGGAAACGGTTCGTTCCCTACGTGGTAACGACTCGATAACTCGTAGTAAACAAGCGACTTACATATTTCTTGAATGCTTTTTGAAGCCTTTATCCAATTTTCATCCTTAATCTCTATGACATTAGTATGACGTTTCAAAACACTAAACGTCATAGTTTAACTTAATGATTAACAGGATTATAACTACTAATATGACGTTTTACTAAAAAAATCATCATTTTTTCTTTTGATAATTTTTGATACACATTAATTGCATTTTCTGCTCAAAAATGAAAAGAAAAGTGAACTTTCCTTTTGCATTTCGCTCGTTTTTTCGTAACTTTGGAAGAATTCTCAGCTTTTCTTTGTATAAAGGCTGTCTGGGGGATTGAGGAAAAACTGGGTTACGAATTGGCAACCGTACTCAATTCCACATTCTTCCACCTAAAGGTAGAAGTGTGGCGTTGCAATCTGCTATGAATTGCTTTCAATGAACACCCGACGGTGAGCCACCAGCCGTACTATGACTCATCATCGGGTGCAAAGTTACGAATAAGTGAGCAAAACACCAAATTTGTTTGAGTATTTTCGAACGTGAGTAACTTCGAGACATCGTCTCAAAGGTAATCATTCTTTTTGAAAGAACCAAATCCAGACTCAACTTTTTCTTCTGAGCTTGCTCATCGCTCATTTCATATAGTGCGGCATCTTTTGTGGCACCTGCCAGAAAGATGCGTATTAGCTACACCCTTCTATAGAAATTAGTGCGAAATGATACCATATCAAGAGAAAAGACCACTCTTTTTCTTAATTTATGTTCACGAATTATCATAACCTCGATATTTTTGATTATATTTGCGCACAGAACGCTCAATGTTGGGCAAGAATAACTAAAAGCAAATGGAAATTCACAAATATAACAGGCTAAAGGCTGCGAGTAAGCGAGTGCAGAGTGAAGTTAGTTTCGACTCTGCCGAGTGGGAGCAGGCTCGACCGCAGGTCAAGATTGTTTTG
>CACWOS010000026.1 GCA_902762565.1 uncultured Prevotellaceae bacterium | reverse complement strand
TTACCTGTATTTGGGTGCAAAGATACAAAGTATATTTGAAAGTTCCAAATAATATTGAAAAAATGTCATGATTACGAGGTCGTTCCTCTGCAAGCAGAGGGTCACACGGGGACAGGCACCCTGTGCGCATTGAAAATAATCGGGAAAACGCTTGGTTTTCTCGATATTTTTTTGTAATTTTGTAGGGTAAAAGAGAGCTGGTTTAGACCACGAAAATAACCCTAGTAATTAACAATTTAAAAACACACAGAATTATGAACAAAACAGTAAAAACGATTCTTCAGATTGCAGGTTACATTATCAGCGCCCTGTACTTACGCGGACAAACACGGACTAAAGATTCTGCTGCAGAAAAAGAAGTCCGAAGAAGTCTGCTGTCGTCCGCTGCAAAAAACTCTGTACTATGGAAAACACACACTTTAAAATCTCTCAGTATGCCTGTGCGGTGCTGCTCATTGTGAGCAGCATTGCGCTGGTGTCTTATCAGGTCATCATGATTGACGACGTGTCCAGCGGTCTGCTGGTCTACGTGGCCCAGGCCTTCCTGCTCGTCGCCAGCATCTTCGGCCTCGACTATTATGTTAAACTCATTACACGAAAAATCAATGGAAAACACAGTAATCAATGACATTCGACTGTCTCAGCACTTTCAGCTGACGGAATTCCTCAATTTGGAGAAGTATCCCGACAACCTGTCTACCGTGCAGGTTTTGTTTAACCTGAAGTACGGTTGCCAGTACCTGTTGGAGCCTGCCCGCCGCGTTGTTGGCCCCATCATCGTCAATAGCGGCTTCCGCAACCCTCGTGTCAACGCTCTCGTCGGAGGCGTCAAGAACTCTCAGCACCTATTGGGCCAAGCTGCCGACATCCGCCCCAAAGATCCGCGCCAGTTCCAGCACTTGGTCGACATCCTCCGCGCCTGCCCGTATACCGACCAGCTGCTGACTGGCCCCGGCTGGCTCCACATATCGTGGGAACCCTTCGCCGAGCCAAGACATGATGTCAGGATCGGGTACTACAAGTAAAAAAGATCCCCGCAAGTCTCAAAGGATTTGCGGGGATGTATCTGTATTCTCTCTTGTCATCCGCAGAAGAAGAGGACGACGATTTGAGCCGTGAAGATGCGGAGGAACATGGCTAGCGGATATACCGTGGAGTAGCCCAGGGCGGGAGCCTCCTTGGAGCAGATGCTGTTGGAGTAGGCCAGGGCAGGGGGATCGGTATAGGTGCCGGCTATCATACCTGCTATGGTGAAGTAGTTGAACTTATACCTTAGACGGGCAATGGGTCCTACGATGAGGATAGGGATGATGGTGATAAAGAAGCCGGTGAGCACGTAGAGCAGTCCGTCGCCCTCGACTACGGTCGAGAAGAACGTGGCGCCTGCCTTGATGCCTACCGAAGCGAGGAACAGGACTAGTCCTATCTCGCGCAGCATCATGTTGGCCGATGTCGTGGTATAGGTCACAAGGTGTATCTTATAGCCGTAACGGCCAATCAGGATGGCGATGATGAGCGGTCCACCAGCCAGACCGAGCTTGACAGGAACAGGCATGCCGGGAATGGCCAGGGGGAAGGAACCGAAGATGAGTCCGATGATGATGCCGACGAATATGGTGGCGATGTTGGGTGCATCCAAACGGCGCACTGAGTTGCCCATCTTGTTGGCCACGCGGTCTACGGCATCTTCAGGACCGACAACCATGATTTTGTCGCCTACCTGCAGGGGCAAGGCGGCTGAAGCAAAGAGGTCCAGGCCGTGACGGGTGACGCGCGTGACGTTGACACCATGGACGCTGGAGAAATGCATGGAGGCCAGTGACTTGCCGTTGATGGCAGGATTGGTAATGAGGATGCGCTTGGACACGAGAGGCTGGTCTTGCTGCTCAAAGTCGATGTCGAGCTTAGGACCGATGAAGGCCATGATGGCTTCCTGGTCGGCTTCGGCACACACGACGAGCATCTGGTCGCCCAGGTGGAACACGGTGTCGCGGTTGGGGATGATGAGCTCGCCATTTGATACCAGACGGGACACTACGAAGTCGCGGTTCAGGAAGTCGTGAACCTGCAGGAGTGTCTTGCCCTCCAGATACTTGTTGGTCACCTCCAGGTGCATCTTATATGGCTTCTGCTTGGCGCTCTGCTCGTCCATAGCTTTCAGGCGTGCTTCCTCCTTCTCTAGCTTGACATTGCAGATGTATTTGATCAGTATGATGGCACCAATGATGCCCAGCACACCTAAGGGGTAGGCACAGGCATAGGCAGAGGCAATCTGTGGGGCGTTTGGTCCGAAGACGGTGCCCAGGGCCTCGTTGGCAGCACCAAGACCAGGCGTGTTGGTGACGGCACCGTAGAGCGTACCGACCATCATGGGCAGGTTCATCTTGTTGCTGGTGTCGAAGAAGATGTAGTAGCAGACGAACATCACTACGATGTTCAACAGGACGGCTAATGCGGTCAGTCCGTTGAGCTTGATGCCTTGTTTGCCGAAACTCTCAAAGAAACCAGGACCTACCTGCAGACCTATCATGAAGACGAACAGGATGAGTCCGAAGTCCTGCACAAACGTCAGGATGGGTGTGGGGGCTGTGAAACCGATGTGTCCTGCCACGATACCTGCAAACAGGACGAAGGTGACACCCAGAGAAACACCGCCAACCTTGATTTTACCTAAATAAACACCAACGGCAATGACAATAGCATATAGCAGTGCTATATGTGCTACGGAGTCCGTTGTCGTGAACAAATCTTTTAACCATTGAAATGATTCCATAACCTATTTTCTTTTACGGCGTGCAAAGGTACAAAGAAATTGCGCAAAACAGGCATATTTATGCAGGTTATTTTCTGCTTTTTTACTTTTTTTACGTTTTGGGCAGTGTCAATACGAAACGTGCGCCATCGGTGTATGTCGTGTCGAGTACAAGCTCTCCGCCCAGCACGCGGGCAATCTGGCGACTGAGCGTCAGTCCCATGCCCAGACCTTCGTTGAAGTCGTTGAGCTTGGTAAACTGTGTGAAGATGCGCTCTTGGTCGTGATAGGAAATGCCTGAACCGGTGTCGCTGACAGAGAAACAAACGTTGTTGTCGTCCTTTTCGAAACATTCAATGGTGATACAACCTTGTTCCGTGAATTTATTAGCATTGTACAGCAATTCGCCCAGCACTTTCAGTACACATGCCTTGTCTGTCAGAATGAGAAGGTCGTCAGCTGTATGTGGGTTGACTATCAGCTCTACTTTCTCAGGATTGCGCAGACTGATGCTTTGGGCTGCCAATCTGCATAGTTCGTTGCAGCTGACACTATCGTGACGCTCAATGTTGTCTATCCTTTCCATAGACACTGTCTTGGTCCAGTTGTCGATGATGTTAGAAATAGTATGGCTGTTTTGCTGCATGTCGTGCGTGATGACTTTGAAATCGTCGTCTTTCATCATGCTATGACCATCGCGTAGCACCTGGGCAAAACCGCTGATGATGTTCAACGGCGTGCGAATCTGATGATACAGGTCTTGGATGAATGCCGTCTTTTTGCGGTCGGCTTCCTCGGCCATGGTCTTGGCTATCTGTAGCTCGGCACCGCGCTGTTTCGTTTCTGACTGTACCTTTGTGAGGTCAGCTACATAGCTGGCAATGGACTGCTGCATGGTATAGAAGCTGTTTTGCAGTTGTCCTATCTCGTCGGCACGTGGTGACTTCGTGAGGTGTCCGTCGTAGACACCTTCTGCCATGTCGTGTGCCTGATGGGCTAGTTGATGGATAGGTGCAATGGCTTGGCTGACCATGAAATAGGTGAATCCCAGCATGAGTATCAAACCTAATGCAATGATGGTAATAACGAGGTAAAGCACTTGGTTGTAGCTGCCGAAGAGGTCATCCTTGGGGCAGACGATGGCAAGCGTCCATCCGGTTCCTTCCAGTTGTTTACGTAACACCAGACAGTCTTTGCGGCTCAAATCGTCATTGACTACATCGTCCTTGCCGGCGGCAATGATGGTCCCGGTCTTGCCTATCATGACGTAGTATGAGTTACGGGACAGCTGTTCCTGAGAAAGAATCTGTGAGATTTTCCGTTGCGAGAGGTCGGTTGAAATCACACCAATACAGCGTCCGTCGTCGGTTATGAGCGGCTTACAATAGGAGGCTATCATGTCGCGGTCGTAGATGCCGTCAGGGTTATAGTCGCGGAAGGGGTCTGTCCAACATGGCTTGCGGGTTTTCATGGCCTCGCTATACCACGGCATGTCCCAATAGATGTAATCATCGTTGCCCTCTTGCTCAGTCTCGATGTGTCCGTCATTGTTGTTTGAGTAGGCCGAGAAGTACTTGCCCTGGTCCTTGAAGAAATAGGGCTCGAAAGAGATGCTGCATCCGTTAAGTACGGGGTTCAGCTCCACGATTTGGCGTGAGATGTCGAACAAAGCATCTGGCTGTAGATTTTGCATCACAAGCCAATCGGTATTGTTGGTGGCTTCCTCTACCTCTTTTAATATGCCAACCATGTGTTGTGCCGTATTGTTCAGCAATTGTGTGGTGTGCTCAATGGCCGCCTGCTGTACGGACGTGCGGGAACGATAGATCAAGAAGCCGATGCAGACAAGGAATATCACAACGGCAAAGCCCAGAATGCTGATGCTCAGTCGTAGCGACAATGATTTTCGTATGTTCTTAATCAGTTCTGTCATGGCGTGACGTCGGTTCGTTCTACATGATGTGAATGTGTCTCTTCTTGGGCGGTTTTGAGTAGCTCGTCCAGCATTTCTGTCACCTGTTGGGCCTTGGCTTCAATCTTTTCCACCTGTTCGCTAATCTCTTCGTCTTTCAGTTGCTTGTGCTCGTCACAGAGTTTTTGAGCTGTCATAGAAATGTCTGCCACCGATGCCGACATCTTGTCTGGCATGTTGTGGAGAATGGCTGTCTTGACGCGTTCTTCTTCCTTGACGTGCTCGTAAGCCTCTAGTAATTCTTTGTTTCTTGCTTCAAGTATAACGGTCTGATTCCGAACTTCTTGTATGTTCTTATTTAATGACTGCTGCATGGTCTTGAAACCACGTTGGAGTTGTCCGATTTCGTCTGGACGATTCGTGTCGGGTACGATACCAGTAAACTGTCCGCGGGCCAGACTCTGTGCCGATCTTGCCAAATGACGTAAGGGGTAAAGACGGTTCCAGGTGATGTACCAACAGAATACCAACAGGATTATCAGACCGACAACGGCAATCCACTGCAGGGCACTTCTTAGTCGGTAGTAAAATGCCATGATGTCGCTCTCAGGACAGATAATGGCCACACTCCATCCTGTGTTCTTGAAAGGCTTGTAGAAGACGTAACACAGTTCGCCGTCTATCAGCATCGTCTTATTACCACTTTCGCCAGCCAGCATCTTCTTACCCAAATCGGTCAATGCGGAGTCGGGCTGGTCTATAGTCTTGGTGAAAATCGTTTCATAAAACAGTCGTGTACTGTCAGGATGAACGAGATAGGTGCCGCCTTTGCCTAACAGAATGCTATAGGAGTTGGGGTAGGGCTTGGCTGCCGATACGGTCTGGGCAAACCAATCCAGGCAGATGTCTACAGAGAAGGTGCCGACAGACTTGCCGTCTTTGTCGTGGATGGGTTGGCTGAAAGACGTAAAGATGTCCTTCACGATAATACCCTCCTGGGCATCCTCCATGAAAGGCTCAATCCAATAGGGCCGATCGAGTAGTTTTGGAATCAGATACCAGTCCATGCAGTGATACTGGTAGTTGTTCGTACCTTCCTGCTCTGTTTGTATGCTGTCACCATTATTATAGGAATATGCCGAGAAGTAGCGTCCCTTGCTTTTATAATAGAACGGGTCGAAAGAGATGCTGCAGCCCGCCAGTTCCGGATTATTGACGAGCACTTGACGGCTATAGTCAAACATCTTGTCGGGCTTGTCGAGATTATTCTCTATGACGTTTAGCATATTGTTGGCAGCCACCTCGATAGCATGCATCGTGTTGTCGATATGCAGTACCGTTCCGTCCAAGGTCGCGGTGGCCTTGTTCCATGCGCTGTCCCTGACCATCTGTCGTGTCTGGTTGAAGATCTGTCCGTAGGCTACAATGAAGATGATGGCCACAAATGTGACGACCAGCAGACTCAGTCTTGTCGACAGCGAGCGGTGGATATATTTCAGAATCCTGTTCATTGGCCAATGAGTTCTTTGTAAGTGACAGGACGACGCAGCATACCGGCTTCCACCATCAGGCGGCTGGCTTTCTCAACCATGTCCTGACGGACGCGGAATTCGCGTTGCTTGGTGTCATGGTTGATTTGTAGCCGCAATATCTCCTCCAGCATCAGTCGTTGCATAACATGGTTGGTTGGGGTATTGTAGCGGCGCACATACTTCATGACAATGTCCAACGCCTCTTTCTGGTGAGCAGCAGCCCATTCCCAGCCTTTACGACTGGCTTGGGCAAATTTGCGGCAGGTCTCACGATGGTTCTTGAAGTATTCCCGCTTGACATAGACACCATTCTCCTGAATGTTGTATTCGTGATCGCTAAAGCGATAGAGGTTCTCTTCAGACAGCTTATAGCCTGCCTGTATCAATTGGTAATACTCGTTGTAGCTCACCACCATCGTGGCATCAACGGCACCCGAAAGGAAGAGATTGATATTGCTAGTAAAGCGTATCCACTCGTAGTTCATACCCTCCTTCTTGCTCATTATAAAAGTAAGGTAGTTAGGGTCAGAGTTAAATATGGCCACCTTCTTGCCTTTCATCTTCAACGGATCAGTATCCCATCGCGATACCAGGATGTTGCTGCTGTTCATGGAGTCTTGGAAGATATTGACCAAAGGAATGCCCTGAGATATAAAGTCCATAGCCGACATCATTGAGAACATTGCTGCATCGCATTGTTCCGTCTTTAGTCGGTTGAAGGCTGAGCTGGTCAACGAAGGGTGCTGGATGATGACATTCAGGCCCACTTCACGATAGAAGCCTTTTTCCTTGGCAATATAGTAACCTGCAAATTGTGATTGGGCAATCCAAGCGGTAGTGAGCACAAAATCCTCTGCTCGTGATACTGTAGGAGGCAGTATCAGCATGAGTGTAGCAAGTAATATATAGCGCAATTTTTGTTTCATTTCACTTGGTTGACTAAGGTTTATGGTGGCACCTTAGCTATTTCTGAGTGCAAAGGTACACAAATTTTTTAGTAAATAATGCTTTTTTTCGCTAAAAAGTTCGTTTGTTCAAAAATAAGTTACTATCTTTGCATCAAAATACTAAAAACAATAACATCTTATATAATAAACACAAATTTTTTATGGCTAACAAAGAAAAACTCTTTAGCGAGTTCCAAGCGCCGACCACCCAAGAGTGGCTGGACAAGATTGAAGTGGACCTGAAAGGTGCCGACTTCCAGAAGCGACTCGTGTGGAGAACCAACGAAGGGTTTAACGTACAACCCTTCTATCGCCGCGAGGATCTGAAGGACCTCAAGGCTGTCGATTCACTTCCAGGCGAATTCCCCTTCGTTCGTGGCAACAAGAAAGACAACAACCTGTGGTATGTCCGTCAGGACATCATCGTTGAGGATGCCAAGGCTGCCAATGCCAAAGCCCTCGACATTCTGAACAAAGGTGTCGACTCACTGGGCTTCAAGATTGAAGGCAAAGACGTTAGCAAGGAGTTCATCGCTACGCTCCTTAATGACATTATGCCGCAGTATGTGGAGCTGAACTTTACGACCTGTCAGCGCCATTGTGTAGAACTGGCTGACATTCTGGTGGCTTACTTCAAGGAGAAGGACTATCCTTTGGCTGACTTGAAGGGTAGCATCAACTTCGACCCCATCAGCAAGATTCTACAGAAGGGCAAAGACACTTCTGCTGTCATTGCTCAAGTGAAGCCCCTTATTGAGGCTCTGAAGGAACTGCCCGGTTACAAGTGTATCAACGTGAATTCTGTAGCTTTGAATAATGCCGGTGCCTATATCTATCAGGAGCTAGGCTATGCTTTGGCTTGGGGTGCTGAGTACCTGAATATTGCCACTGAGGCTGGTATCGACGCTACCGAGGCTGCCAAGCGCATCAAGTTCAACATGGGTGTCAGTGAGAACTACTTCATGGAGATTGCCAAGTTCCGTGCAGCCCGTCTGCTGTGGGCACAGATTGTGAAGCAGTATGAGCCCAAGTGCGACTGCGCTTGTCAGATGCATGTCTGTGCTATCACCTCTGAGTATAATCAGACCTTGTTCGACTCTTATGTCAACCTGCTCCGTTCGCAGACTGAGACGATGTCGGCTGCTTTGGCCAATGTCGACTCTATCATCGTCACACCGTTTGATAAGCCTTATGAGCAGCCTACAGACTTTGCTGAGCGTATTGCTCGCAACCAGCAACTGCTGCTGAAGGAGGAGGCTCACTTCGACAAGCTTGTTGATGTGGCTGGTGGTTCTTATACCATCGAGCATCTTACTGACGCTATCGCTCAGGAAGGTTGGAAGTTGTTCCTGGCTGTCGAGGAGGCTGGCGGTTTCTTGGCTGAGGCCTTGAAAGGTAACATCACCAATGCCGTTAACGAATCAAATACCAAGCGTCATGCTGATGCTGCTAAGCGTAAGGAGTTCCTGCTGGGTACCAACCAGTTCCCGAACTTTACGGAAACCAGCGAAGGTAAGACCCCATATTCTGCTTGTTGCTGTGCCACAAGTGAGACGGAACTGCCCGCTCTGAATACGGCTCGTCTGGCTTCTGAGTTTGAGACTCTGCGTCTGGCTACAGAGAAGGCCAAGAAGCAGCCTATCGCTTTCATGCTGACCATTGGCAATTTGGCTATGCGTCAGGCTCGTGCCCAGTTCTCTTGTAACTTCCTGGCTGCAGCTGGCTACAAGGTCATGGACAACCTCGGCTTCAAGACCGTCGAGGAAGGTGTCGATGCAGCCCTCGCTGCCAATGCCGATATCGTGGTCATCTGCTCCAGCGACGATGAGTACGCTGAGTATGCCATCCCTGCCTTCCAGTATCTCAACGGCCGCGCCATGTTCGTAGTAGCTGGTGCTCCCGCTTGCTCTGAGGACCTGAAGGCCGCTGGCATCGAGAACTTTATTAACGTTAAGTCTAACCAGCTCGGCACTCTGAAAGAGTACAATGCTAAACTCGGAATCTAATTATGGCACGTAAGAATTTTAAAGATATTGATATCTACGCTGGCATTCTGCAGAAGAATGGTCAGCAGTGGCAGCAGGAGAATGGCATCAGCGCTAACTGGCGTACGCCCGAGCAGATTGACATTCAGCCTGTTTATACTAAAGAAGACCTCGAAGGTATGGAACACCTTGACTTCACAGCCGGTATTCCTCCCTATCTCCGTGGTCCGTATTCAATGATGTATCCGTTCCGTCCGTGGACCATCCGTCAGTATGCCGGATTCTCTACTGCTGAGGAGTCAAATGCTTTCTATCGTCGTAACCTGGCCTCGGGTCAGAAGGGCCTCTCTGTGGCCTTTGACCTGCCTACCCACCGTGGCTACGATCCTGACAACCCCCGTGTGGTAGGCGACGTGGGTAAGGCTGGCGTGTCTATCTGCAATGAGGAGAACATGAAGGTGCTCTTCTCGGGCATCCCCTTGAACAAAATGTCTGTCTCTATGACCATGAACGGTGCCGTATTGCCTATCCTGGCATTCTACATCGTAGCTGGTCTGGAGCAGGGTGCTAAGTTGGAGGAGATGGCAGGAACCATTCAGAACGATATTCTGAAGGAGTTCATGGTGCGTAACACCTATATCTACCCACCCGCATTCTCGATGAAGATTATCGCTGATATCTTCGAGTACACTTCTCAGAAGATGCCTAAGTTCAACAGCATTTCTATTTCAGGTTACCACATGCAGGAGGCAGGTGCCACAGCCGACATCGAGTTGGCATATACGCTGGCCGATGGTATGGACTACCTGCGTACTGGTGTCAATGCTGGTATTGATGTGGATGCCTTCGCACCTCGCCTCTCGTTCTTCTGGGCCATCGGTATGAACCACTTCATGGAAATTGCCAAGATGCGTGCAGGCCGACTGTTGTGGGCTAAGATTGTGAAGAGCTTTGGTGCTAAGAATCCGAAGTCTTTGGCTCTCCGTACTCACTCGCAGACTTCAGGTTGGTCACTCACCGAGCAAGACCCCTTCAACAACGTAGGTCGTACCTGTATCGAGGCGATGGCAGCCGTGCTGGGTCACACCCAGTCATTGCACACCAACGCCCTCGATGAGGCCATCGCTCTGCCTACTGACTTCTCGGCTCGTATCGCTCGTAATACCCAGATTTACATCCAGAACGAGACTAAGGTCTGCAAGCAGATTGACCCATGGGCAGGTTCTTACTATGTGGAGACCCTGACCAACGAGCTCGTTCACAAGGCTTGGGAGCACATTCAGGAAATCGAGAAGCTGGGCGGTATGGCTAAGGCCATCGAGACTGGTCTGCCCAAGATGCGTATTGAGGAGGCTTCGGCTCGTACGCAGGCTCGTATCGACTCTGGTCAGCAGACCATCGTTGGTATTAATAAGTACCGTTTGGAGCATGAGGATCCCATCGATATTCTTGAGGTTGACAATACCGCTGTGCGCAAGCAGCAGGAAGAGTGCCTCAAGGAGGTTCGTGCCGCTCGTGACGAGGCCGCATGT
Source organism: uncultured Prevotellaceae bacterium (assembly GCA_902762565.1). Lineage (GTDB taxonomy): Bacteria > Bacteroidota > Bacteroidia > Bacteroidales > Bacteroidaceae > Prevotella. The sequence continues at coordinate 62,651 of CACWOS010000026.1, read as the reverse complement.
CAGGAAGCCCTCAAGGCTATCACAGCATGCGTCCGCGACTTCAAAGAAGGCCGTAAGAGTGAGAACAACCTGCTTGACCTGGCCGTTAAGGCTGCGCAGCTGCGTTGTACGTTAGGTGAGATTTCAGATGCCTGCGAAGAGATCGTAGGCCGTTATAAAGCAGTAATCAGAACAATTTCAGGCGTGTATAGTTCAGAATCAAAGAATGATGCAAACTTCGAGTTGGCCAAGAAGATGACCGACGAGTTTGCTGAGAAAGAAGGTCGTCGTCCACGTATCTTCATCGCCAAGATGGGTCAGGACGGTCACGACCGTGGTGCAAAGGTAGTAGCTACGGGATATGCCGACTGTGGTTTCGACGTCGATATGGGACCCTTGTTCCAGACGCCCGCTGAGGCTGCCCGCGAGGCTGTCGAGAACGATGTGCACATCGTTGGTGCATCATCGCTGGCTGCTGGTCATAAGACGCTGATTCCACAGCTTATTGAGGAACTGAAGAAGTTGGGCCGCGAGGATATTATGGTCACCGCTGGTGGCGTTATCCCTGCTCAGGACTACGACTTCCTCTTCAAGGCTGGTGTTGCTTGCATCTTTGGCCCTGGTACTCCTGTGCCTTATTCAGCTGTTGAAATGATGAAGATTCTGCTCGACAAAGAGTAGTTTCAATCCCCTTTCTCCCCAGCCGCAGACCAGTGGCTGGGGAGAAAATTATGTTATGATATGAATCACAATTACAGTATTTACAGGTTACATTCGAAAGTCGACGAGATGTCAAAGTTCCTCGATCTGAAGAAGATTATCGAGGGTGACAAGAATTCTCTAGACCAAATCCGTTCCTATTACAAGATTAACCACTGGGCCTATAGGCACTATCATTCACAGGACGGTTTCATGCACTTCCGTATATCCAAGAACGCTGTCTTTACTGACGAGGATGTCTACCACCAGCCAGATGCCGTCTATGAATATATCAAAAAAGGTGACTTCGTCGTGGAGTTGGGTTGTGGACAGGGCGCCAACCTCATCTATCTGGCCCAGAGCTGTCCTGAAGCACGTTTCTGGGGCTTCGACCTGCAGCCACGTAAGAATCTGACGTTGCCTGCCAATGCACAGATATTCGAACAAGACTACAGCAGTCTGCCACAGATTGCTGATGCGTCGGTGGATGTCGTCTATGGATTGGAGACTTTGGTGCATTGCAGCGATAAGGAGAAAGTGCTCCGCGAACTCTACCGTATCATGAAGCCTGGTGGTGTAATGGTCAACTACGACTATGCGCTCAGCGATCGTTTCGAGACTTTCGACTGGCACATCCAGACCGCTATCGCCTTGATTTCCAAGGGTGGGGCTTCGGCTATGATTGAGTCGCTCGACGAGTGGAACACGCACTTCGAGAATTGTGGCTTCACTATCGAGAAGATTACTGATTATACCCTTGAACTCCTTCCTGACCTGAAACGTCTGGAACGGAAGGCCAACAAATATATGACGCGCCCCTGGCTGGCACGTGTGGCTTTCAAACTCCTGCCAACTCTGTTCACTAACAATATCATCATAGGCTGGCTGGGCTATGATGCTTGTAAGACGGGCTATGGTCTGTATAAGGAATGGGTTATTAGGAAACCTTGATTTTTTGGGGGGACTTTTTAGTTAAACTTGTTTAAGGAATTTGTATCAAATACCCAAAGTTGGGAAAAAGTCTCTATCTTTGCATCCGAAATGAAGAAGTTCACTCATATCATGTTATCGCTGCTACTTTCGTTGGCATTGCTGTTCATCGGAAGTGGTGTGAACATCACGCGCTGTGCCCATACTGGAACGGTCAAGATGATGACCGTATTCAGTAACGGTGCTATGAGCGACATGAGTTGTAGTATGAACTCCCCCTGTATGACGGTGGAACATTTCGAGCTTTCGCCAACGAATATGGCACAGACTGTCTCGTACGACTTCCACGTCATTCAACCCATTCTGGCCACTCTGCCAAGCCTTGTCGCAGAATGGCTGCTGCCAACGGAGAACAAGGCCGAAGTTCAGTACTATCCGGATGTGTGGAAAAGTCCACCTCGTGACTATCTGAACTTCATACAAGTGCTTCTGATTTGATTGTAATATGTTTCCAAGGGGCAGTCTGCTGCCCTTTGGCAGATGTCTTATCCTCATTTTGTGGGGAGGTTTAAACATATTAACATCAAACGAATGACACAATGAGATTTTTTATGACTAGCATCGTTCTGATGCTGACTTTGTCTGTTTTCGGACAAGACCTAGATTCGTTGCAGACTGACACGATGAAGACGCAGAATCTTCAGAATATAACGATTACTTCGCGCCGTTCAGGTGTTCGTAAGGTAAATGGTGCCGTAAACGGTCTGATTATTAACCGTGAAGAACTCTTCAAGGCTGCCTGCTGTAACCTTGGCGAGAGTTTTACCACGAATCCCTCAGTTGACGTGAATTATAGTGACGCTGCCACAGGTGCCAAGCAGATTAAACTCTTGGGACTGAGCGGCACCTACGTGCAAATGCTGACCGAGAACCTGCCTAACTTCCGTGGGGCGGCAGCTCCTTTTGCGCTCGACTATGTCCCTGGCCCCTGGATGAACAGCATACAGGTGTCGAAGGGCTCTTCGTCCGTCCGCAACGGTTATGAGAGTATTACGGGCCAGATTGACATCGAATATCTGAAGCCCGATAACGATGAGGGCTTGACGGTAAACCTCTACGGCAACACCATGAGCCGCTTGGAGGCCAATGTCGATGCCAACATCCATTTGGACGATAAGTTGAGTACGGAAGTGTTGGCGCATTATCAGGATGACTTCGGCCATCACGACGTAAATAATGATGGATTCCTCGATCAGCCCAACGTGCGCCAGTGGAACCTGCAGAACCGCTGGAAGTGGAAGGGTGCGCACTATATGTTCCACGGTGGTCTCGCCTTGGTGAAGGAGAAGCGCGAGGGCGGACAGACGCACCATACGGCACCCGATGTTCACCATCTATATAAAATAGGTGTAGAGACCGACCGTTATGAAGGCTATATGAAGCATGCCTTCATTCTCGACCCTGAGCACGGCACGAACATCGCTGTGATGGGTAATGCCTCGATGCACCTGCTGGATGCCAACTATGGAGAAAAGCACTATAGTGTGAATCAGAAGAACGTCTATGCACAACTGTTGTTCGAGACGAACTTCAACGAGCAGCACAACCTCTCGACAGGTCTCTCGCTAAACTACGACTATCTGACTCGCGATGATAAAGAGACGACGCCTGGCATATATGCCCAGTACACCTACAATCTCAACGATAAGATTGTGGCAATGGCTGGTATCCGTGCTGACCACAGCAGTCGCTACGGCACCTTCGTCACGCCCCGTTTCCATCTGAAGCTGACCCCCAACGAGATTGTCAGCCTGCGTCTCTCAGCAGGTAAAGGCTATCGTACTGTGCATGCACTAGCCGAGAACAATAATCTTCTGGCTAGCGGACGTCAGTTGGTGATCGACGATTTGGAACAGGAATGTGCCTGGAACTATGGTATCAGCAGTTCGCTCTACATTCCGATGTTCGGCAAGACGCTGAAACTGAATGCCGAATATTATCACACGCATTTCAGTCAGCAGGCCGTCATCGACTACGACAGCAATCCCAACGAGATACGCATCACTAACCTCGATGGTAAGTCGTACTCCAACACGGTACAGGTGGATGCCACCTACCCGATAGTGAAGGGGCTGGAACTGACCGCAGCCTGGCGATGGAACGACGTGAAGTGTACCTACGGCGGCGAACTGATGGAGAAACCGCTGACCAGTCGCTACAAGGGTCTCGTCACGGCCAGCTACAAGACACCCCTCGGTCTCTGGCAGTTTGATGCCACGCTGCAACTGAATGGTGGCGGACGTATGCCCACGCCCGTTAATGGCCTTTGGGAAGACCGCTTCAAGGCTTACGAACAAGTGTCGGCACAGATTACCCGCTGGTTCCGCCATTTCTCCGTCTACATCGGTGGCGAGAATCTGACAGGTTTCCGTCAGAAGCAGACCATCATCAACGCTGCTGAACCCTTCAGCAGCACCTTCGACCCCACGATGGTGTGGGGACCCGTTCAGGGTGCTATGTTCTATGCAGGCGTACGCGTTAACATTGGGAGACTTTAATAGTGAATAGTTAATAGTGAATAATGAATAGTTAAAATAAAACGATTATGAAAAAAGTATTTGTATTAAGCGCCATGATGCTGACCGCATTGGTTGGTATGGCCAAGGACATCAAGACATTAGTAGTAACCACGCTGCCACAGATGCATTGCGCCAGCTGTGAGAACAAAATCAAGGGCAACCTTCGTTTCGAGAAGGGCGTCAAGGAGATTCAGTGTGATATTCCTAAGCAGATGGTGACCATCACATACGATGGTGAGAAGACCACCCCTGAGAAGCTGATTCAGAGCTTCAGTAAGTTTGGTTATAAGGCTACGGAAGTGAAAAAGCAGAATCCTGAGCCCAAGAAAGACAAGTAAATAGTTAAGCCCCGCCAACGTGACGGGGCTTTATTATTTACATTTTACATCATCCTTCTTACTTCTTACATCTCACTTCTTCCATTTCTCCCCCATATTATAGAGGATGAACGAGTAGATGTCAGCCTGTTCCTCCAGCACTTTGGTCAGGGGCTTGCCACCACCATGTCCTGCTTTTGTGTCGATGCGGATAAGAACAGGATTTTGGCCTTCGTGACACTCCTGCAGGGTTGCTGCAAACTTGAACGAGTGGGCTGGTACTACGCGATCGTCGTGGTCGGCAGTAGTAACCAGTGTGGCAGGGTAGGAGGTACCCTTCTTCAGATTATGCAGGGGCGAATAGCCTTTCAGGTATTCGAACATTTCCTTCGAATCCTCGCTGGTGCCGTAATCGCTGGCCCAGTTCCATCCGATGGTGAACTTATGGTAGCGCAGCATATCCATCACACCCACTTGTGGAATGGCCACACGGAACAGGTCTGGACGCTGCGTCATACAAGCACCCACCAGCAGTCCGCCGTTCGAACCACCCACGATGGCCAGTTTCTCCTTCGAGGTGTAGCCCTCTTTAATCAGATACTCAGCTGCCGAGATGAAGTCGTCGAACACGTTCTGCTTCTGCATCTTCGTGCCTGCCAAGTGCCACTCCTCGCCATACTCGCTACCACCACGCAGGTTCACCTGTGCATAGATGCCGCCTTGTTCGAGGAAGGGAATGCGCATAGCTGAGAAGCCAGGACCGAGAGGAATGTTGAAACCACCATAGCCGTAAAGGTATACGGGATTCTTGCCGTTGCGCTTCAGTCCTTTCTTATATGTAATAAACATAGGTACGCGCGTACCGTCCTTGCTTTGGAAGAACAGTTGCTGACTCTCGTAGTCCTGCTGACGGAACTTCACGTTGGGCTGTGCATAGAGCGTGCTCTCGTTCTTGGCCATATCGTAGCGGTAGATGGTGCCAGGCATGGTGAACGACGTAAAGGTGTAGAAGCATTCGGGCTGCTTCTCGTCGCCCGTAAAGCCAACACTGCCCACCATAGGCAGTTTCACCTCGTGGCGCAACTGTCCGTCCAATCCATAGACGAAGGCGTGGTCGCAGGCATCCTGCGCATAGGTCAGAATCAGCTGACGATTGACGACGTCCACACCACCCAACACATTCTTTTGTTCAGCTATCAGCACCTGCCAGTCCTGTACGCCAGGCTTCTTGATGTCAGCCGTCATGATGCGTCCCTTGGGGGCACCGTAGTTGGTGTAGATGTAGATTTTGTCGCCTTCGTTATAGATGGGCGAATACTGGTAGTCCATGTTGTCCGTCAGCTGTATGAATTGCGAGTCCTTCTGGCGCAAGTCGCGTACAAACAGGTTGTTGCCGGCACCAGCGCCAGCCTCGTACATATACATCAGCGTCTCTTCCTCGTTGACGCTGACCTCATAGAATCGCTTGGGCTGTGTAGGATTTTGGTAGAACAGCACGTCCTGCGACTGCGGGGTGCCCATCTTGTGATAGTATATCTTCATGCCCTCGTTGACGTTCGAGAACTCCTTACCCTCCGTGGGACGGTCGTACGAGCTGTAGTAGAATCCGTCGCCCAACCATGCTGCTCCCGAGAACTTGGCCCATTCAATATGGTCGCTGGTCAGCTGTCCTGTCTTCAGGTCGATGACGTAGAACTCCTGCCAGTCGCTGCCTGAGCGCGAAATGGCGTAGGCCATCCAGCGTCCGTTGTGCGAGAAGAACGTCCCTTTCAGCGCCACCGTACCGTCCGTCGACAGCGTGTTGGGGTCGAGGAAGACGCGTGGCTCACTGCCCAGTTCGTCCATCTGGTAAAGCACATACTGGTTCTGCAGACCGTCGTTCTTGTAGAAGTACCACTTGCCGTGACGTTTGCGTGGTGCTCCAATCTTCTCGTAGTTGGCGAGTTCGGTCAGTCGTTTCAGCAACTTGCCGCGGAAGGGGATACGGCTGAGGAAATCAGCCGTCACTCGATTCTCGGCCTCCACCCAAGCGGCAGTCTGTGCCGAGGTGTCGTTCTCCAACCAACGGTAGGGGTCGGCCACCTTCGTGCCAAAATATTCGTCTACTGTGCCGTCCTTGGCGGCCTTCGGATACTGCAAGCCTTGTGCCTGCATCATGGTTGTGGCTATGATTGCCATACTCATTAATAGTGTTCTTTTCATTGTTTCAAAACTATTTTGCTGCAAAGGTACAAATTTCTTTAAACTTTAAACTCTAAACTCTAAACTTTTTCGTACCTTTGCAGTCATATAACTTAAAACACGATGAAAGATATCAAGCGAATTGTATTGACGGGCGGTCCCTGCGCAGGTAAGACAACGGCGCTGGTGCGCATCATTGAGCATTTCTCGAATCTGGGCTTCAAGGTGTTTACCGTGCCCGAAGTTCCTACGATGTACAGTCAGGGAGGCTGGAGCTACCTGACACCCAACCACGACCTCTACTACGAGGGCGAACTGGCTATCCTGCGTACACAACTTGCGCTGGAAAATTCGTTTATGCGGTTGGCCGAGACGTGTACGAAGCCGACATTCATCGTCTGCGATCGTGGTACGATGGACATCTCTGCCTATATCGACAAGAAGATGTGGGAGGAACTGTGCCAGAAGTGTGGCACCGACTCCAATGAACTGCGTCAGCGCTATGATGCCGTGCTTCACTTGGTGAGTGCTGCAGATGGTGCCGAGCAATATTATACCACCGCTACTAACAGTACCCGTTACGAGCAGGCTAACGAGGAAGGGTTGCGTATAGCGCGCGACCTGGACAAGAAGGTCAATAAGGCCTGGACGGGCCATCCGCATCTGCGTGTCATCAACAACCATGATAATTTCGACACGAAGATTAACCGTGTGCTGAAGGAGATTTCGAATGTGCTCGAGATTCCACAGCCCATTGAGGATGAGCGCACGTATATCGTAGAGTTGACAGGTCAGTTACCAGAGAGCATCAAGAGCGAGATTACCCAGACCTACCTTGTGGCCGACCCTGATTGTGAGATACGCCTGCGTCGCCGTTCGTGGAGTGGGGAAGTGGTCAACGTCCACAAGACCAAGAAACGCATATCTTCTACCGAAGTGCTGGAAACAGAGCGTCAGGTCAGCAATGCCCTCTACGAGTCGCTGCTCCAACAGGCCGACCCCTATCGTGCCACCATCCGTAAGACGCGTCGCAGCTTCATTTGGCGTGGTCAGTTCTTCCAGATTGACACTTTCCACGAACCCATCAATAACCTCGTCCTACTTGAGACGAAGGGTGTGGCTCAGCAAGAAAGCGTTAATTTCCCACCGTTCATTCGTGTCATCGAGGATGTTACGGGTAATCCGCAGTATTACAACTACAACATCGCGTTGCGGAGGTAAGAGTTAAAAATTTGGCTGTTCGCAGAAAAATATTAACCGTTCGCTGAAAAAATCGGTGGACGGTTAAACTTTTCATATCCTTGTTGCGTCAAAGATAACGAATCACAAAACGAGATAAAACGCAAAAACTTTTATTAATAACAATTCAAAAACTAAAAAAAGTATGAAAAAGATTGTAATGACAATGGTAGCCCTGCTGACAATGACAGCAGCCGTCGCACAAGACAACAACAGTGAGAATCGTCAGCGTCGTGAGTTCAAGAAGCCCACACCCGAGGAGATGACCACCCGTATGACTGAGAGCCTCAAGCTGGATGACAAGCAGCAGAAGAAGGTGCTCGAGCTGAATAAGGAGTACGAGAACGTACTGGGCGGCCCAGGCATGGGCAGAGGCTTCGGCAGAGGTCAGCGCGGTCCCCGTCCTGATGGACAGACAGGTGCCTCGCAGAATAACAACAACCAGCAGCGTCCTGAGCGTCCTCAGATGACTGAAGAACAGCGCGCTAAGATGCAGCAGATGATGGAAAAGCGTCAGGAGTACGATAAGAAGTTGAAGGAGATTCTGACGGACGATCAGTATAAGACCTATCAGAAGCAGAACCAGCGTCGTGGTGGACGCGGCGGTCGTGGAGGTTTCGGAGGCCCACGTGGCCAGCGCGGTCCCCGTCCAGATATGAATTAAGATAATTGGTTTTTAGGGTAACAGTGAATCACTCGAAATGTCGGGTGATTCACTTTTTTTTAGTTCGAGGTACCTCACTTGTGCCACCGTTAGGCTGAATGATGGCTCGGGATGTCAGCCGAAAGTTCGACCCACATGCTTTCGTCCATGCTGGTTCCTTCTGATTATTCAGTGGTCAAAGTGGTCATGGTCATTTGGTCATTTTCGATTCCGGGAACGCGGTTATTTGCTCACTATATATAAATAGAATATTTATATTATAGTGGCGGTTTTGACAGCATCCGTTTTCGATTTTGACAAATGACAAATGACCCAAAATGACCAGCACTAACTGCCGCCAGCATTCGTGAACCGCAATGGCAATGTATTAATTTGCAGCAGAAACGTCAAGAGTGACGCGCACGGCGCTCGCAGGCCACGCGCACGGAGCGGAAGGACCCTCCGCACGGAGCGGACGAGGCGCGAGCCAGTTAAGAGTGTTGACACATCCTGATTTTTATACAGCATCGATAGGCAATGTCATAACGAAACGGGAACCACCAATATAGGCTGTGTCGAGCATGATGTCGCCACCGATGCGACGGGCTAGGGAACGGGCAACGGTAAGTCCGATGCCAGTGCCGTCGTAATACTCGTCTAACTGTACAAACTCTTCGAAAATGCGTTCAGCCTCCTTGCGCGGAATGCCGATACCTGTATCTTCGACAGAGAAAAACAATCGCTTTGAGGCTACTGACAGACGCAAGATAGCTCGTTGTTTTATTTCACTCGTATTATCTTGCATGCGTGCCTCGGCAGGAGCTGTGAATTTTCGGGCGTTGTCGAGTAGTAGTGATAAAGCGCGGATGGCTGCCGTCTGGTTGGTTTGTAGTTTGACAGCTTTGGCAGAGGGCGAAATCTGCATATCGAAAATCAGATGGGAAGCATTGGTGATGCCTGAAGCATTGGTGGCTTCTATTGCAATTTGCTCGGCAGAGACGATGTCGCTACGCTTGATGACGGTATGACTCTTGGCCTCGGAGAGTTCGAGCATCTTGTTGACCAATCCTGTAATTCGGTTCGTGTTTTCGGTTATCTTTTTGTTGATATTCTTGAGGGTCGTCTCATCCAACATCATGTTAGGTGTGGTAAGCACCTGTGTGAATCCTGACAGAACGTTGAGTGGCGTACGTATCTCGTGGGAAATCTGCTGGATGAAATCACTCTTCATGCGTGATGACTCCTCGGCACGGGCATTGGCAAGTTCCAGGTCGTGGTAGGCTGCTTCCAAACGCATGGACGAACGATGGCGGAAGAAGATGAAAAGACAAAAAGCAAAGACGACGAGCACTAAGGCTATAGTTGTGCCAATGAAATATATTTTAGATATGTTGGCTTGTTGCTCCATGATTTCAGATTCCTTTTGCTGTGTCTCGTATATGGTTGCCAACTCTGCAGCATCGTCCTGTTTCTGCCACATGATGGCAGAATCAAGTGAATGGCAAATGCGGGTTCCAATGACAATGGCTGAATCTATGCGGTGTGCTCCTACATTGGCGAGGTATTTTGGCAAGAGATAGGTCTGGATGTTGTCAAGTGTCATCTTAAGGTCATAACGGTTCTCTTGTGTTTCAAGGACTTGAAATTTGTCGGCAGCCTCGTTCCATCTTTGTGCAGCCATCAGATAACTGGTTGCTTCAAGTTTGCCATCACTGGTCTTGGCGTATTGGGTTCCTAATGCTGTTTTGTAGGCTCTTTCTGCCTCTTTCTTACGTCCTAAGCCTTCCAAAGCGCAGCTGCGATAGAGATTGAGTCGGGCCGTTTGCTTATCGATGAATTCTTCTTTGGCTTGCGGATGCAGGCGGCACAGTTGTAGCATGTCGTCAAAGCGATTGATCCATTCGATGGCTTCATGGTAGTGGGCTGTCTGGATATACGCATCAACAATGTTGACAATCCCGACGATGGAACTGGTATAATTGACAATGGACTTGTCTTCTTCGGTTATCTGCTGATAGTGTTGCCAGGCTAAAGCATAGTTGTTGGCTGCCTCGCCAAAATGCCCTATTTTCAATTGGCAACTGCCTATGAAGGTTAGCAGATTGGCATAGTCGGTATTCATGGTGTAATTTTCCTTTTTCAGAAGTGTCGTGGCAGCCACCGCCACGCGGATGGCCTCACTATAGTCGGACTTCAAAAAAAGCAATCCAGCCAAGCGGTTGGCAGAATGGGCATAATATTCCAAATCTTCTTCATCTTCAATGCTCAGAGAGATGGCCGTTTTCCATTCCATTTCGGCCATTCGCATCTTGCGCTGACGAGAGTATGCATAGCCACGCCAATAGCAGGCTTTTTGATTGGAAAGGGTACCTGCTTGCTGGTGCAAATCGGCGAGATTCAAAATTAAGTTATAGTCGCGTACCTTATATGCTGAATTAATCAGACTATCGGCAGCTATATCCTTGTGTTGGCTGGCCTGATGCTCTTCGCAGGATGTAAAGAGTATCGCTGCCAGAATCAGGAGCGTGGTTAAGATTTGGTTCAATCGTTTCATCATATTTCTATAATTTGGGTGCAAAATTACACTATTTCTTCGAAATATGGGATGTCATTTGGTACAAAGAAATGACTTTTAGTACAAAAAGTGCGATATTTCTTTGTATTTTTGCTAAAATTCCACTAACTTTGCACTCAGATATGATATATACAGACAGTTTTTATTGGTATGGTGTGACTGCAATGATATATATAGTCACATGCTGGATATTCTCAGTTGTCAGAGGTGTTCACAATTGTGGTACGCCAAAGGATAGCAGAGACTATATCTGGCCTGACCGCAAGATGCAGGTAACGATTTATTTGCATGCGACCGTTTTGTTGCCATACGTTTTGAATCCGCATAGTGAGGCAGCGTGGCTGTTGATGAAGACTTATTTCCCTTGTACATATTATTGTTATTGTGGTATACTGATATTTTGCTTCTTCGGTTCTGTCAAACAGTGGAGCAAATGGAACACAACGTCTTGGACGGCCACCATTATTACGGTATTAGCGATGTTGCCGTTCATCGTGCATGCCTGGTTGCCAGATGGACTGCTAACCCCGGCATTTATCAGTGTTTGGAATAAGGTCGCTTTGGCTGTCAGTTTCCTGATGATGGGCTTTTCTGGAGTGGCAATGTGGCAAGTGTGGCTGTGGATGAAGCAATCGCGCGATGTGAATTACTCTAATCCAGAGGATTTTCCTACTGAGTATGCACATCGTGTATGGCTGGCGCCAGTCGTGCTGACACCGATGCTATGGCCTGCATACGTGATGGATTCACCAAAAGTAATGGCTGTGATGTCCGTACTATTGGCTATATTCAACATCGTATTGTTGCTAAACGTGATGCCTGTATGGCGACGTGCGGCTATTCTTACCAGTGTGGAAGATGAGGATTTTGATGTTGAGGTTGATGCGCATGATGAACTGGCTGAAGAACGTACAAGTAGGATAGCAACAGAGATAGAACAATTCGTCTATACTGAAGCTGCTTATTTGGATCCCCATCTGAAACTGGAGCAAGTGGTGGAGCGTTGCAGCTTTAGCCGTAGCTATGTGTCGCGAGTGTTTACGGAACGCTTTGGTGGCTTCTCTGACTACGTTAATGGTCTTCGTCTCAGTTACTATGACCATTATATGAAGCAACATCCGAATTCGACGTCGGAAGCTGCCGCAGAAGCCAGTGGTTTCACTTCTTATCGCGCTTACTACAGAGCCAAAGAACGCCTGGCTCAACGCAGCACCACATAATATTTTTCTAATATGGACTTACTTCACATCATAGCAGTAGTTGTCCTCGTCGTTATCGGCGTGGTCATCTACATGAACAAAAGGAAAGATCAGTAAGTGATGCTGACTGTGGTGCCGCTCTTGACGGGAATTTGTTGTCCTGCAATGAAGAGCGTACCGCTGCCCTCAGTGGTCAGAACCTTCACCTCGTGACGGTTCATTTCAACATGTATCATACCGTGAGGCGTGGGAACGTCGCCCATCATCCAGTCGAGGTCACCTAACGACGGGCGTATCTCGAATTCCTCGTAGCCAGGCTTGGTAGGACGGACGCCGAGGTAGTACTTGCCTAGGAGGTAGACGGGGGAAGCACCCCAGGCGTGACAGAGCGACTTGCCGTAGGGACGACCATACATGGCGAGATGCTGGGTGCCCTTTTCTGACGGAACATATTTCTCCCAGAACGAGGTGGCTCCTTCGCGGAGCATACCGCCCCAGTAGTCGCGCATCTCCTTTAACACCTGTTCGTGGCGACCATCGATGAGGAGCGTCTCGAGTTCGTAGAAGCGCATATAGGGTGTGGTGATGGGGTCGATGGCAGGATTAAGCATGACGCTTTGCATGATTTCACGACGCTCTTCCTCGTAGGCGAGTCCGTAGAGGATGGCAAACATGTTGGGGAACTTGGTGATTTGGCGGTTCATCGTGCCGTCTTCGATGGCGTGGTAGTAGGCCTTTTGTTCGTAGCTCCAGAAGGTCTGCTTGATTTTGTTTCGAAGCTCTTCGGCTTTGACGCGGTAATCGCTTTTGTTGATGCCTAGAAGTTTGGCGCAAATGGCCATCGTTTCCATCGCCTTCATGAGGAGGATTTGCTCGAAGCAGAGCGTGCCGCGCTTATGCATGGGGAAGTCGACCCAGTCTACGAAAATCCAGTCGTCGGGCTGACCTTCGGCCATACCTTCGCTGTTAAGTCGGCCTTCGACGTAGTCCATGAGCGTCACCATACGGGGCCACATCTCGCGGACGAAGTCGACGTCGCCAGTGTATTCGTAATAGTCGTGGATGGACTTAAACCAATAGAAGGTGTAGTCCATGATGGTGTTGACGTGGGCTGTGACGGGGTCTTTTCCGCGAAGCTGACGGATGGTGCGCTTGACGCATTCCGCGTCGAAGCGTAGGTAGTAGTTCATGAGGTACGACTGGATAGCGTCGCCCGACCACGTCCAGCGATCACGCTTGATGCCGTCCATGAAGAACTCGTGGGTGGTGAGGTCCATCGTGTAGGCAGCGACATCCCAGATACGATTGATTTCGTCATCAGAGCAGCGGAAGGAGCCTGAGTGCTGTGCGTCGAAGGGGGCGTATTCGTAGTCCATGAGTACGTCGTCGTAAGTGGCGTCGCCATCTTTCTCGATATAGACAAAGCGGAAAGCCTTGGATAATTGACAATTGACAATTGAAAATTGAGAATTATGATTTGCATTTTTCTGCGTAGCTAATTGTCCATTGACTACGTCCAGCGTTTCGCAATGTTCTTTGTCCAATGCCTCTTCGCGGCTCTCGCCATAGTAGATGCGGACGGTGCCCTGCAGCCCCTTTAGCTTCAGGTAGCCAAAGGTTTCCTGACCGAAGTCGTAGAGCGTGCCGTTGGTTGTTATAGCATGGTGACTGACAGGACGGCGCTCTTCGCGCTCCAGACGATAGGAAGAGGGTGGGGTGTCGATGGCGTCGAAGTGCCACGAGGCAGCAGGGACGTAGATGCCAGAGCCGTGAGCGACGCCGTTCTCATCAATCCAGAGTTTGTCCTCGTAGGTGGCGAGCCAGGTGGTGTCGGTGTGGATGGTGTCACCAGCGATGAAGAGGGCGGGTGGAGTGGCTTGATTCCAAACCTTGATGTTCAGCTTGTGATTGCCGGAAGGGATGGTGTATTCCTTAGCAGGAAACTGAAGCTTGCCGTCGAGGGCGAAGTTGAACTGGCCTTCGGCAGCGATGGTGATGGTCTCTTCGTGATCGAGGGTAAATGCCTTCGAGAACTCTACCGTTACGTAGTGACTATCCTGTTTCCAAAAGGGAGGAAACATAGCGCCGCGCTCGGTACGACGGTTGTTAAAAATATTGCCGAGCCAAATCTCGAAATCGCCTGGATACCAGATCCATGTTGGTTTATTGTTTACCTGCATTTCGCTTGATGTTTTCGTTTACTTGTGGGCCATTGTTGTCCCAGACGTTGTCAGGACCGTTGGCGTTCTTAAGGAACTTTTCCTCGGGTGTCCAGTTGTCGCGGATAGTGATGTTCGACGAGCCTTCGTCAGTATAAAGGTAGAACCAGTGATTGGGGTCGTGGACGTACGAAGGACGGGCGATGTCGCGAACGACGTTCTCGCTGATGACGGTGCCGGGCTGGTTGCCGAGGGTATAGATGCCAGCGCAGTCGTACATGTGCTGCGCGTAATTATAGATAAGGTTAGCGTGAACCTTGTTATCCTTCATACATACGAGGTCGCGGTTCCAGCCCCAGCCCAACGAGATACCTGTGTATGAAACGTCGTGGATGGTGTTGTGCTCGATGTTGATACCAGCGACGTAACCCGCTGCGATGGCAACACAGCCCCAGTCCTCGTTGGTGACGTCGTAAAATTCGTTATTGCTGACAGTTTGTCCTGTGCAGACTTCGCGAAAGTCGGTGGGCGCGTAGGGCAGGTGGGTTTCGAGACCTTCAGGGGAGAAGGAGCCGCAGACGTAGCCATTCATGGCGATATCGGTAAAGGTACAGTTTGATGTCGTGCCACGACGACACGCAACGACATAATCGAGACCAGAGCCGCCGAGGTGCTCGAAGCGGCAACCGTCGAAGTTGACGTCCTCAGTGTAGCGTAGTTCGACAGCAGCATCAGCACGACCTAGCCAGCCCTGATTGTCGAGCTTGTGGTTGTTGGGGCGGTCAATCTGTGGGCGGAGCTTGTAGGCTTCAGTAAGATACATGCCAGCCTGCAAGGGGACGTGGCCTTTTTCTGAAGGACGCATCCATGTGGTGTGGGCGAAAGTGATGCCTTTCATGGTGATATTGCGAACGGGTCGTTCAGCACTGCCAACGACATCGACCAGCGTTTCCAAAACAGGCACAATGGCCTCGCGGACGGTTTCACCCTGACGAGGCATATAGTAGAGCTTGTGGGCGCGGATGTCGTGATACCATTCGCCAGGTTCGTCGAGGAGCTCTTTGGCATTAGTGAGGTAGAAGGGCGAGGGGTGACCCGTGTTGGGCGTCATAGGCGAGGGCCAGGGATGTTCGAACTGAATCTTCGCCTCGGGGTTGTGGAAACGCACGGCGGCAGAGTCACCCTGAATATCGATGCTCTTGATGCGGAGGTTGCTGGTGCACCACATTTCGTGTAGCACCATCTCTGCGTAAGGTGCGTTCAAGATTTTCGTGACAGCAGTCTTGGGAACCCAGAGAATGTGGTTCTTCTTGTCGTAGGTGCGGATGCGAGGCATCTGTTCAAAAGGGTCATTCCCATCGGCAATACCGACGGACACGCTACGGGCACGGACGGCTTTGCTGCCGTTAACCCACAGCTGGCGGAAGTCGATGGGGCGACCGTTGAAGTCTGGAACGTCGGCAACCATCAGTTTTCCATGCTTCTTCCAATTCGTAATCTTCAGCCCACCACTGATAACCGCGTTATTGCCAGCAATAATGAGACCACTGTCCTCGGGACGGAGGCGAAGGGGCTCGTAAAGGAAATAGGTGCCAGGTGCAAGGTGGATGGTGACATCGGTAGCTTGACCCAGACGACGCAGTTCGCGGGCCTTTCGGACGGCATCAGCGAGGGAGGAGTCGGGGGTAATATGGATGTCGGCGGTGGAAGCCGAAGCTGATGCTTCGGATATAGTGGTAGTAAGCCCGCAGGCAAGGAGAATGATAATAATGACCTTCTTCATGATGTTAACGTGCTAAAGGGAGCCATAGGCTCATGTCGTCAATGCCGCGGTTGTCCCAGGCGTAGTAGGGAATGAGGCGAATCTTGACCTTGGTCTCTGGTGACTTGGCGAGCTCGCGATAGAGAGCCTGGTTGTTCCACTGCTGGTTGTTGACGAGCTTGGCTTCGCCTTCGAGGGCGATGAAGTCGTGGCCAGCGATGGACATCTTGACTTCCTTCAGCTCGATATCGCTGTTGAGGGCGATGTCGTTGATGCGATAACCGCCCTGAATGTCCTGACCTTCCAGGCAATAGACAATAGGTCCGCGCATGACGGCAACCTGGTTCTTGGCTTCCTCGACCAAAGGATTGGCCTCGATGAGACGGGGGCGCATGTCGAGACAGAGTTCGATGACGTCGCCTTTCTTCCACTTGCGCGTGATGGCGAGGTCGGCTTGTTCACCATTCACCTTGACGCTGTATTTGTCGCACCAATCAGGCTTGTGCAGGATGATGGTGGACAGCTTCTTGGCTTTCTTGACGGTAAGTTTGATGTCGCCATCCCAAGGATAGTTGGTCTCTTGCGTAATCTCGAGGTCTTTGGTCTTCAGGGTGTTCTGACCGTAGAGGTTGACGAACAGGGTGTCGGCTGAACCATTGCCCAAGGTATAAGCGTATTCCTGAGCTTGGCAGAGCGTACGCAGGGTGTTGGGAGGACAGCAGAAGCAGGTGATGTAGTGCTGGCGATGCTTGGGCCAGCGCATGACATAAGGGAACTCCTTGGTGCGGCGCAGGGCCTCGGTATAGAAGAAGTCGCGGCCGTCGATCGAGATGCCGCTGAGAATGCCGTTGTAGAGCTCGTTCTCAATGTTGTCGATGTATTTGCCATCGCCCGTGGTCTGGAACAAACGCCAGGAGAAGAGCATCATGCCAATCTGTGCACAAATCTCATTATGGGCAGCCTCCTGGGGCAATTGGAACTGGCGTCCGTAGGCCTGGTGAATCTGCTGGATGGAGGGCTGGTTGTAAGTGGTGCCGTCAGGGCTGACACCGTCGTACAATGCTCCGCAACCGCCCATGATGTAGATCTTATGGTTCACGATGTCGTTCCAGATGGCACTGAGGTTCTTCATCAGCTGAGCCTCGCCCGTCTCGGCATAGAGGTCGGCAACACCGGCGTAGAGGTAGTTGGCACGCACGGCATGACCCATAGCCTCGTACTGGTCGCGGAACTTATGACGGTCTTGGTTGTGGTCCTCGCCATTGGTCACGCTGTCGCGAATGGCAATCAAGCCCTTGGCCAGCGTGAGGTATTTCTCGTCGCCCGTTTCACGATACATCTCGGCTGCACCCATATAATGGCTGGGGCAGATGGCATTGCGCGAGAGCTCTGCAGCATCGTTGGTGAGGAAGTTGTAGAGAAAGTCGGCAGCTTTCTTGCCACACTCGAAAAGGGTGGTCTTGCCCGTGGCACGCTTGTGGACGATGCCTGCCGTCATGAGGTGACCAAGGTTGTAGGTCTCGAAGTTCAGACGCGAGGCAAAGGCATGTTTCTGGTCTTTGCCGATTTCGATGCCTGCCGCATTCTCCGTCAAGGCATGCGAATCGATGCCGGCATTGCGTTCAGAAATAACCACAGGGGTGTGGATATAACCGTCGGCACGCTGGGCAAGAGCAACCTGTTCGATGAACTTGTCCATGAGGGCATCGATCTTGGGGTCTTTGGTAACGGCATAGACCGATGCGCAGGCCTCGAGCCATTTGTACATGTCGCCATCGTGGAAGGGAGGGCCGTGATGCTTACCTTTGACGGTGCCTGCAGCCACTTCGAAATTGCGGAAACCATTGCTGCCGTGCAGCCCCATATTGTCGATGACTTCCCAGGGGGTGTTCCAGGTGTTCCACATATCCCAGATGCCCGTAGTGGAAAGCATCTGGAAACGGTCGCCCCAAAAGCCGCCCGTCCACTGGGCTGAACCCAAGGGCACGTTCTGCATCTTGGCTTGCTTACTGCGGCTCATGTCGGTGAGACCTTGAGACGTTGAGGCTGCGGCAAAACCGCAGCAAACTATACATATTAATAGCTTTCTTTTCATATCTTTGGGTTAATTAAAGTAGACATAAAGGGAAATCATGACGACAGCCAGCGCTATCCATAGGCTCACAGCCAGTTTCGACCAGCCTTCATGGATAGGCTCGGGGATGGTATATTGCGTCTTGTCGCTATCGGTCAGCGAGATGATAATCATAGAGACAACGAGAATGACGAACAGTTCGAACGACAACAGCATGAAGTGAGGCCAAGGGAAGGAGAGCCATTCAGGTGGCCAGAGGTAGAGTACACCCACAATCAGACAGAACGCTGTGCCGATGGTGAGGGCGAAATTGGCAGCACGCGTGGTGGCTCGCTTCCAGAAAATGCCCAGGACAAAGACTGCAGCCATAGGGGGAGCAATGAAGCCCAGCACGCTCTGGAAGACATTGAACAGATTGAGTCCCTTGATGCTGTCGATAGCAACAGTAAGGATGATGGCCAAGGCAGCACCCACTACGGTGACCGTTCGGCCTACGATGTTGATTCGGCGCTGCGAGGCATCGGGGTTGAAACGTTTGACGTAGATGTCCATCGTGAATACAGTGCTCAGGGCATTGAGTGCAGAGCCAATGGTTGATACCAAACAGGCAGTGAGCACAGCGAAAACGAGGCCGACCATACCAACAGGGAAGAGATTTTCGACCATCGTCAGATAGGCCTCGTCAGGATTTTCAAGGGTGGGGAACAGGGCGAAGCAAAGAATACCAGGAAGGATGTAGAGGGCTACATCGAGTATCTTCAGCCATCCTGTGAAGTTGGTGCCTAACTGTCCTTCGCGCAAATCCTTGGCAGCCAAAACGGGTTGTACCATCGACTGGTCTGTACACCAGAACCATACGCCCATGACGGGATAGCCCAGCACGATGGGCAACCACGGGAAGGCTTCGTCGGAATTGGGCTTAAACATAATCCAATAGTCGCTGGGCACCTTGTCGACCAATGCTTGTATGCCGCCAACTTTGTCAAGACCCACAATGACCAACACCAGCGAAACGACGATGAGCAGTATCATCTGATAGACGTTGGTATAAGCCACGGCTTTTAGTCCGCCCAGCATGGTGAAGAAGGCCGAGATGAGCAACAGGACAAGGGCTGACATCCACATGGGAATGTCGAACACCTGACGAATCAAAATGCCGCCAGCAAAGAGCGTCAGAGCCAGCCAGGAAATGATGATGGTGACGATGGTATACCACGCCAGAATGTTGCGTGTTGACTGACCAAAGCGCAGACCCATAAACTCAGGAAGAGTGTGCACCTTCGCTCCTAGATATCTGGGGGCAAAGACGAAGGCCAACAAGGCAATAAATACGAATGCATACCAGGCATAATTACCTGACACAATACCCGTTGTGAAGCCTGCAGAGGCGCTGGCGATAAGCATCGACGGACCTACGTTAGTGCCCCACATCGAGAAACCGATATGGTGCCATCTAAGGCTGTGTTCGGCCAAAAACAGCGAACCACCCTTCTTACGTTTACTACTGGCCCAAAGCCCGATGGCGATGAGCACAGCAAAATAGATTCCTAGAATGAGCCAGTCAAGGCCTTGCATGTAGTGACTTTCCATTTAGATTCCTTTGTAGTCTTTGGTTATTTCAATAGTTATTGCTTTCGTAAGATCCATGTCGTCGGTAGAGTCCACATCGTCAGGATAAATCTTAATATGTGCTCCAGGACGTACGAAGACAGGCATCTGGTCGAGCGGTACTTCGACGTCGTAGTACCAACGTCCTCCGTCAAGTCTTTCACCTGTGAAGAAGTTCACCCACAGGCCATCAGGTAGATAAATGTCGCGAACGCCAACAGCGTTCTCTGACTGCTGGTCGGAGTGTGGCGTTGCATTCATCACAGGACAGACGAGGAACTCTGAACCGAAGTAATACTCGTCATCAATATGCCATACCTGTTTATCATATGGATGATGTATCAACAAAGCACGAATTATTGGCCAACCGGTCTTAGTACACGTCTCGGCCTGATCAATAATATATGGTAATAGCTTATAGCGCAACTTCCACCACTTTTTGACGATGGGCGCAATGCGGGGATAGTGCCAGGGTTCGCGCTTGCAGGTACCGTGGTAGCGCATGTGACTGGAGAAAACACCAAACTGAGTCCAGCGAACATAGACGTTCTCGTCGAGGGGCGAGTTCATGAAATCAGGAATGCTGTGGAATCCTGGCACGTCATGGCTCCAGAAGGCAAAGCCTGAGAGTCCGAAGTGCAGACCACCCTTCAGGCTTCCTGCCAGCCCGTCCCATGAAGAAGCGCTGTCGCCACCCCAATGCAGCGGATAGCGCTGGCAACCGGCCCATGCGGCGCGGGCCCAAACAATACCATCGCCAGTAACCTCCTTCGTTATCTCGTATGCCGCTTTCTGATACAGCAATGCGTAGATATTATTAAGCCGTTCTGGTGTCATATCATGATATACCGCATCCATATGAATATTCTCGCCGAAATCGGTCTTGATACACTTCACACCCATATCGAGTAGGGGCTTCAGTAGTGTATTCTTATACCATTCCGTTGCCTTGTCGTAGGTAAAATCGATGGTGCCTGCATAGTCGAGTGCGGAGAAGTTAGAGCCCTCCGAGGCCTGTTCTTTCAGCAAAGGACCGATATACTTATTCTCCTTGGCTACCTCTAATTGTTCTGCACCCTTGGCTACATATGGCAATTGCCAAAGACTGACCTTGA
Organism: uncultured Prevotellaceae bacterium; assembly: GCA_902762565.1. Classification (GTDB taxonomy): domain Bacteria; phylum Bacteroidota; class Bacteroidia; order Bacteroidales; family Bacteroidaceae; genus Prevotella. Next base: position 41,592 of record CACWOS010000026.1, on the reverse strand, counting down.
AGCCCTTTTCAGCTAGTCTCTTTATAAAGCCCTTGGTGTCAGGGAACCGCTCCGGATTAAACTTCCATTCGCAAAGCCAATCGGTACGGAACCAACCAGTATCAAGGTGGATGACATCACAGGGATAGTGCTCGCTGCGCAGGCGGTCGCAAATCTCGTTAACCTCATCGGCACTGAAGTACGTCATGCGACTCATCCAAATGCCGAACGACCACAATGGCGGCATAGCGGGGAATCCCGTCAAAATACGATAGCCGCGCAGGATTTCTTCTGGCGTCTCTCCTCCAATGAGGAATACGTCGAGTGTCGCACGGTCGCACATAAATTGTACAGAGCGCGTACTGTGGTCGGCCAATGACAATTTGCAGTAGTCGCTTGTATGATAGAAACAACCGTACATCCTACTGCTCATATAGAACGGGATATTCTTGTAGCAGCGCCGATTGTTCACTCCTTGACCATCCTGATTCTTTAGCTGGAAAGTTTGTCCGCTGAGATCCATCTTACGAAAGCGCTCGCCAGTACCGACGAAACACTCGTCTGGGGTGCAATTGAAGCTGATGGTGGCGCGCTCGTTCATAGTGGCCGAGGCAGTGCCTCGGCGTACGGAACAGAAACCAAGGGGTAGGGCATCGTAGCGGGGCGGCGAGAAGTGGTCGTCGCTCAAGGCAATACCCTTCGTCTCGTCACCATCGGGATAGAAGGTGATGAAGGGTGCGGGCTGCGGGGGCGGCAGCAGGTCGCTCCAGTGGTCTAACACTGGTGCGTTAAGGTCGATGGTGGCTACCTTCTTGCCGTTCGCAGCGATGACATCGTAGCCTACAGAACCCTTAGGAAACGAGCGAACGGTCAGGGGCAGGCGCTTTATTTCCTTTGCCATCATCAACATATCGTCAGCTTCTGTCATCGCATCGCCCACCATCGTTGTAAAAACTCGTACGATGTCAGGCTCGTAAGCGCGGATGATAAGTTCGTAGCTTTGCTGCGATGCACCGTTATCGGGCGCCATGTCTTCCTGATGCAGTTGTTTCTGATAGGGTATCGTGACGACGATGTCGCCATCGCGCTCTTCTATCTTCGATGGGGCGTAAGCCTTCCACAAGGCTTCGTCTTTCTGCAAGGACGGGTCAAAGTCCATGAAGTCGAAGAGGTGATAGTTTGTTTGTTTCATAGTTTGAATATGAGGTTAGGACCTGGGTTGTTGTCGCCTATCTCGTCGCGGCGGATGGGGCGCAGGGCTTCAGCGGTGGATGGTTTTTTATTGATGGGGGAACCATCAACCACAGGGGTTTTGTTATTTTCTATGGTGAAGCCGTCGGTGCGTGCATCCAGATAGATGCGGAAGCCGCGGTCGTTGGTGGCATAGGGAGCAGGGTAGGGCGCACCAATAATGTTGTCGCTGATGACAGAGCCAGGCTGGTTGCTGAGCGTATAGATGCCACCGGCGTCGTAAAGTTGACGGGCATAGTTTTTGACGGTACCGACGCAGATGCCCGAGTAGCTGAGGAAAAACACGTGGTTCTTGCTGATGGTGCAGTGGCGTACATAGCCCAATGCAATGCCCACGGCGCCCCAGTCCTCGTTGGCGACATCAACAACGAAGTTTTCTTTGATGGTCAGTCGTTGACAGCGCTTGGCCAGGTCGGTGTAGGGACGGTGTACTTCGCGGGGGCTTTCTGCAAAAGAACCTCCCATGATAGCCGTGCCGCCAATGTTGCCGAAAGTACATTTCTGTACTACACAATCGCTGACGTTGTCGACAAAGTCCAAGGCCGTAGCGGCCAGATTTTCGAACAGCACCGAGTGGAAGTCAACGTGGTGGGCGTTGCGCACGGTGACGGCACTCACAGGGCGCTCTACCCAGGCTTGGTTTTCAAGGTCTTTGTCCCAGGGCAAACCTGGGACCGCCAGTTTGTAGGCATCAACGAGAGGAAAACCGCCCTGTAGGGTGACGTGACCTTTATGTAATGGACGATTCCAGCACGTGTGTTTGAAGGTTACGTCTTCGAATCTCACGTAGTTGGCACCGTCCACAATCACCAACTGTTCAATGCCGTCGCGCTGTTCCGTGGTACGAAGCAGGAAAGAACTATTGCCTTTCTCTCCTCCGATGACGGGTTGTGGCCAGGGGTGGTCGAACTCCAGTCGACTCTCAGGTTCCATGAACGAAACAATGGTCTTGTCGCCCTCCACTTTCATTTCCTTGACACGCAGAATGGCGATAGCCCAACGCTGGTGGACCACCATCTCCAGATTCTTGGTCTGGAGAACATGCTGGGGTGGAGTGGGAATGGTGATGGTGCGATCTTCGGCAGACCATCATCTTGTTCTTTTAACGGCCATATCTGCCTGTGCTTTTGGCGAGGGTCGCCACAAATGACACTTGTGTGCTTCTCTCCAATACCACGGATGACGAGGGGTGACTCCTTGGTGCCGCTATCCTCAGGACGGAGGAATAACGGCTCGCTCATATAGTAGCGGCCTTCCTGGAGGGTGATGGTGATACCTCCCTTGCAGCGAGGGTCGTTTGTGCGGCGCCACTCACGGGCTTGTCTCAGGGCATCGTGTATACTCCCGCCTTCGCTGACGATGATGTCGCCGCCGAAAGCGTAGTTTGTTATCAAAAGAAAAATGCTGGTTAGCAGATGTCTTGTCATATCACCTTTTTATATATAGACGCGCACGTCGGCTTTTTGTCATCTATCTAATAGAGCGTTATTGCAGAAATAATTGACATTTTTCTTGCATATCTCGAAAATAATGCTTATCTTCGCAGCATCTTAACTAAAAACGAAACGATTATGGCAAACACTCCAACTCCCCACATCGGGGCACAGTACGGCGAAATCGCCGAGACAGTTATCATGGCGGGCGACCCGCTACGTGTGAAACTTATGGCCGAGAAGTTCCTTGACGATGCGGTATGTTTTAATCAGGTGCGTGGTATGCTAGGCTACACTGGCACGTACAAAGGCAAGCGCGTTAGCGTGATGGGTCACGGCATGGGTATGGCTTCCATCGGCATCTACACTTACGAACTCTATAATTTCTATGGCGTCAAGACCATTATCCGCGTGGGTTCTGCCGGCAGTATTAACAACGATCTGCACATTGGCGACCTCGCCATCGCACAGGGTGCTTGCACTAATAGCAACTATGCCTCTCAGTACGAGATGCCTGGTACGTTCGCACCCATCGGCGACTTCGGCCTGATTCGCAAGGCTGTTGAATCGTGCGAGAAGTTCGGCTATCATTATAAGGTGGGCAATGTCCTGTCGTCGTCTATGTTCTACCACGAGAATCCCCACACCGACAAGTGGATCAACATGGGTGTCCTAGCTGTCGAGATGGAGATTGCTGCGCTTTACATGAATGCCGCTCGATCGGGCAATTGCGCCTTGGGAATCTGCACCATCTCCGACCACATTCTCACGGGTGAGGAAACCACTGCTGAGGAGCGTCAGAACAATTTTACGCACATGATGGACGTTGCGTTTTCTTTAATTTAAAGCTTGCCGAGCAATTGCTTGGCGACGGTGACTGCTGAATTGGCATTGTCGCTATAGCCATCGGCACCGATTTCGTCGGCGAAGCCTTGTGTGACGGGGGCTCCGCCGACCATTACTTTCACTTGGTCGCGGATGCCGGCACGTTCAAGGGCATCGATGACTTCCTTCATATAGCCCATCGTAGTGGTGAGTAGGGCCGACATACATAGAATGTCGGGCTGGTTCTCGCGGACGGCCTTGATGAAGGTGTCCGCAGAGACATCGATGCCGATGTTGACGACTTCGAAGCCGCAGCCTTCCAACATAGAGGCCACGAGGTTCTTACCGATGTCGTGGAGGTCTCCCTTTACAGTGCCTATCACTACCTTACCCAAAGAGGTGTTGGCACTACCAGCCAACAGGGGTTTCAATAGTTCCAGTGCAGCCTTCATGGCACGTCCGGCCATCAGCAATTGTGGCACAAAAGCTTTACCGTCCTGGAAACGCTGGCCTACTTCACTCATGGCACGAATCATCTGGCCGTTGATAAGGTCTTGTGGGGCAATATTCAGGGCAATAGCCTCCTTCGTGGCAGATGCTGCATCGTCGCTCTTACCGTTCAGGATAGCTTCAAAGAGACGTTCCTCGGGAGTGGCCTCACTTGTCTCACTAGTAGGACTAGTACTACTAGAGCTACTAGATAACCCAGGCTCTTTCGAGAATACAACAGTTGGCTGGGTCTCCGTATTCAATGGTGAAAGAAAAACATGAGCTATGGGTTCTATTACCTTGCTTATTAAACTAATATGCTTGTTAGTCGTGCCGCAGCATCCACCTACGATACTTAGGCAATGGTTCTCAAGTAAAGGCCATAGGTCGGCGACGAGGCTCTCGGGTGTCTTGTTGTAGCGACCCTTTCCGTCGGGCATGCCTGCGTTGGGATAGATGCTCACCTTTGTACCGAAACGAGCCAGTTGACAAACTAGGGGTGTCATAGCTTTGATATCGCTTACACAGTTGATACCTACTGAGAAGAGGTCACCCTTTTTGAAGGTGCCGATAAACTCCTGAATGTCCTGTCCCAGCATGTTATGTCCGTCGGGCGTGGACACAGAGAAGCTCAGCATGATAGGCATATCAGGTGCGATGCGCTTGGCTTCCTCGAAAGCGATGCGTGCATTCTGCGTGTCAAAGATGGTTTCTATCAGCAGCACATCGACACCTCCGTCAACTAGTGCCTGTATCTGTTCCGCATAGGCCTCACGGAGAGCAGCAGCAAATTTCTCACTCTTATCTTTTCCCTCTTCACTGACGAAGGTCTTGCTTGTAGGTCCGATGCTTCCTGCCACAAAACGTGGTTTCTCTGGCGTAGAATATTCCTCGGCACACTGGCGTGCTATCTGGACAGCAGTTAGGTTGATTTCCCTGCAGTAGTCCTGCAAACCGAAGTCGCTCATGGAGATGCGCTGGGCATTAAACGTATTCGTCTCGATGATGTCGGCACCAGCGGCGAGATATTTGCGATGGATGTCGCGAACCACAAAGGGAGCCGTCAGCGACAGCACGTCGTTGCACCCTTTCAAGTCGTAGCTGTGGTTGGTAAAGCGAACACTGCGGAAGTCCTCCTCACGCAGCTGGTATTGCTGTATCATGGTACCCATGGCGCCGTCGAGCACGAGGATGCGGTTGGAGGGGAGGGCAGGGGCCGACGCTGACGCGGCGGAAGTCGTGGTGGAACCCGCCGGAGAACCGGTGGAAACGGTGGCTTCGACGCGGCGGATGATGGCGGCGACCTCAGCATCGACATCGGTGAGGCTCGTTGGAGAAGCAGCGGACACAGAAGCTGCGGGATGGAGATTACGGGCGTGGCGGTATTCGTCGACGATGGCGAGGGCCTGGTCGACGTCGGCTTCGGTGTGGAAGTCCATTTCGATGTGGACGCCGTCCGAGCCGATGGCATCGAGTAGGGGACGCAGTTCGTCGAGTGTTACCCAGCAGGCCATGATGCTCTTGCCGCCAGCCAGTATCTTGCGGTAGAGGTCGTACCACTTGGGACTGCCGCCCTGTGGTTCGCCGACGCCAGGCGTCCACTGGATGGCGTTCAGCTCGTCTATCTCTAATAAAGCATCGAGGTGGTGCATGGCGCCGACGCCGTCGAGGTGGTATAGCGTATAGGGTATGCGCTGGCACTGCTCTCGGATGAAGGGCTGTACGAAGCGGCGGTAGTCGTCCTGACTGATCATGGTGGATATGTCGCTCTGCAACTTGGACATCTTGCCAGGTGCCCACGACGAGAAGTAGCAGAAGGCCATTTCGCCGTTGTCTTCGCGGATGATGTCGTATAGTTCGTCGAACACGCGGAAGTAGATGTCGTTAATCTGCTGCATCTGATGCTCCAGCACTTCGGGCTGCATAACCGTATCGAGCAGCACCTTGTCCGTACCCTTGATGGCTGCCAACACATCCAGACCTTCCATCAGGTCGGGCATGCCGACGTAGTAGTGGCCTTGTGCCCGTTGCTTGCATGCCTTCAGCAATGCTTTGTGCAACAGGTAGTTCGGATGCTCAGGATTAAAGTGGATGTCGTCGGTATAGTTGGGGTCGGGGTGAATCCAGATGGTGTCCTCGCCGCCCTCGAACACGCCACCGAGGATGGCGGCCAGCGAGCCGGGGCCTAGCTGTGTGTTGGCGACGGGCAGGATGTCGGCCTTCAGACAGGAATGGGCGACGTACCAGTCCAGGTAGTCTGCGCGCCACTCTGGGTCGAACCACTGCTGGTCCAGATTGTGCGGTGCTGGTGGTGCAGGAATGTCGGCATGCGGTTGGACGCCCTGCTGGAAGTGCTCCCACATGTTGAGTACTATGCCGCGGTGTGCCCACCAGTCAAGGTAGTGCTGTTTGGTTTCGTCGAGGTTTTGTTTCCAAGTGTTCATTGTTTGTCTTATCCTATATAAATATATAATGTAGACGCATGCCCTGCGCAAATGTCCTCAATGGTATGGGAAACTAGGAATCTGCGTACTTTTGTAAAGTCGGCCTTACATTATTATATATAGTACGCAAAAAAGACTTAAATTATTATTTATCAATTGTCAAATTACAATTATTTTTTGTAACTTTGCAAAAGTTTTTGCGAGAACAGGCTGCACTCAGCATAACAAGCAAGCTTGATTCTGCATTCGTTTGCACTGTCCTTGCATTCGTTTTTGAGACTAAACATTACACATTATCTATAATATTAAGCATTATGACAATTAACGAATTCAACTTTGCCGGTAAGAAGGCAATCGTACGTGTAGACTTCAACGTACCCCTGGACGAGAATGGTAAGATTACTGACGACACCCGTATCCGCGGTGCTCTGCCCACCCTGAAGAAGATTCTGAACGATGGTGGTGCTGTCATCATCATGAGCCACATGGGCAAGCCCAAGGGTAAGGTAGACATGAAGAAGTCGCTGGGACAAATTCGCGAGGCTGTAGAGAAGGCTCTGGGTGTTCCCGTAGCTTTCGCTCCTGACTGCGCTAAGGCTCAGGACGCTGCCAAGGCTCTGAAAATGGGTGAGGCTTTGCTGCTGGAGAACCTGCGCTTCTATCCTGAGGAAGAGGGCAAGCCCGTTGGTATCGATAAGGCCGATCCTGCCTACGACGAGGCCAAGAAGGCTATGAAGGCCAGCCAGAAGGAGTTTGCCAAGACTTTGGCTTCTTACGCTGACTGCTACGTGATGGACGCCTTCGGTACAGCTCACCGCAAGCACGCTTCTACCGCTGTTATCGCTGACTACTTCGACGCTGACAACAAGATGCTGGGTCTGCTGATGGAGAAGGAGGTTCAGGCTGTTGACAACGTGCTCAGCAACATCAAGCGTCCTTTCGTTGCCATCATGGGTGGTTCTAAGGTATCTTCTAAGATCGGTATCATCGAGAACCTGCTGGGTAAGGTTGATAAGCTCATCCTCTGCGGTGGTATGACCTATACCTTCGCTAAGGCTCACGGTGGTGAAATTGGCGATTCTATCGTTGAGATGGACAAGCTGGACGTAGCCCTGGGCGTAGAGGAGTTGGCTAAGAAGAATGGCGTAGAGCTGGTTCTGGGTTCCGACTGCACCGCTACCAACGGTCTGGACTTCGACACGATGACCGTGAAGCCCGGTGCTGAAATCATTACCTGCCCTGCCAACAAGGTTCCCGCTGGTTTTGAGGGTGTTGACGCCGGTCCTGAGAGCCAGAAGGCATTTGCTGAGGCTATCAAGGGCGCCAAGACCATTCTGTGGAACGGTCCTGCTGGTGTCTTCGAGTGCGACACATTCACTCCTGGTTCACGTGCTATCGGCGATGCTATCGCTCAGGCAACAGCTGAGGGCGCTTTCTCACTGATTGGTGGTGGCGACTCTGTAGCTTGTGTCAACAAGTTCGGCCTGGCCGACAAGGTTAGCTACATCTCTACTGGTGGTGGCGCTCTGCTCGAGGCTATCGAGGGTAAGGTTCTCCCAGGCGTAGCAGCTATCAAGGGCGAATAATATATGAAACGAACATTTATCTATATCATGATGGTCGCAGCGTTCAGTGCTTGCGGCCATCGTGTTTCTACAGCGGACAGTGCGGAGGCTGATTCGGCTTACATCGACAGCACTAAGGTTGATTCCGTTGTTGCCGAAGTGAAGCCTGCACTCCTGATTGACACTATCCGCATTGAGCGTAGCGATTCTATGGCTGAAGTGTCGATGAACATCCAGTGGCCCACGGGTGGCAATGAGGCGCTGGTCAAGAGCGTCCGCCAGTTCATCTGCGATATCTGTGGCATTAAGGATAAGGAATTCAAGGGTACTAAAGCGGACTTCAAGGATATTGTCGACGTAGAATACAACGGTCTTGTCGAATCGTGGAACGGCACGTACGAAGATGGGGACGGTCCATCGTTCACGTCGGCAGCCGAGGTCGAGCAGTTGGTAGAAATGCCTGCGTTCGTTACCTTCTACGGCGAGCACTCCAGCTACACAGGTGGTGCCCACGGCATGGCCGGACACGTTGGCAAGACGTTCCGCAAGAGCGACGGTAAAGTCATAGGCTACGAAACCGACTACGACGACCACTTCAACATCGTACGCAAAGGTGACAATTTACTGAAGGACATGAAATCTCCAAAGCTCTACGCCCTCATCAAGGCTGGCGTGTTGAGCTACTTCAAGGCGTGTGGACAGGCAATGAAGGATGATGCTGAATTGGCCGACTATCTGCAGGTGGACGATATCAACCGCATTCCCTTGCCCGCCAATGCACCGTATTTCTCGAAGACTGGTGTCGTGTTCTGCTATACACAATACGAGATAGCGCCATACGCCGCTGGCATAATCACCTTCGAGATTCCCTATTCAAAAATCAGTCCCTTCCTGACTAACGAGGCTAAGGAACTGATTCCGTAAGGATTTGTGCATTTATGGTGGTTGTCCCACCGTCATCATTTGTTTTGGCGCTGCCTTACTGCTTCAAACATCAGTATGGCAGCGCTGACACTTACATTCAGCGAGTCTATCTTTCCCAGCATTGGGATGCGGATATGAGCATCGGCTGCCTTGCGCCACTGGTCGGTCAGTCCGTCGTGCTCAGTCCCCATGACAATAGCTGTGCCACAGGTCATGTCAGTATCGTAATAAAGATGGGAGTCCTGTAACTGGGCGGTGAGAATCTTGATGTTCCTCTGCTTTAGAAAAGAAATGCATTCCTCCGACGAGCAGGCTACGCACGGAACCGTGAAGGCGGCACCAACGGACGAGCGAATCAAATTGGGATTATAGAGGTCGGTCAGTGGGTCGCACACAATGACGGCATCAACATTCGACGCATCTGCTGAGCGTAGTACAGCGCCAAGATTGCCTGGCTTTTCGATGCTTTCAAGTATGACGATGAGCGGTTGGTCAGGGAGATTCAAATCTGCCAGATGAAGAATCTTTGTTCGCACCTCGGCAATCATGCCTTCTGTTGAGCCACGATAGGCTATTTTTTCATAGATGGCCCGCGTGACGGCAAATGATCGGACGCCATCGGGTGCTTCGGCTCCAAGTTCTGGACAAAAAAAGACGGTGTCAATCTCATAGCCGGCATCCATGCAGTGTTGCAGTTCCTGCTGACCCTCGACCACGAAGAGACCTGCCTTGCGACGTTCACTGGACTTCTGCTGCAAAGCTGCCAACAGTTTAATTTTCGGATTCTGAATGCTCGTTATTTGTTCTGTCATGGTGCAAAGGTACGAAAGATAATTGAGAATTGACAATCGGCAATTGAGAATTATAACGATTACGTGAAAAAAATCGTAATTCGTAATTCGTAATTCATAAATATGTTGTACCTTTGTCCCCAAAAGGACAAGATAGGCTGCATCTCGGAAATGAAAATAAATCGCGATTTATTTTGCATTTCACTCGATTTGCACTATCTTTGCACCACGAAAACAGTTTAAATCGAAAAAACTATGAGCAAGAAATTCTTAATTGGAGACCGCACGAAAGATGAGTGGATCTCAGTATTGGACACCGAGAATAAGAAACTGGAGTTTACCAACCATCTGGCAACAGCAAAGGAGTTCAAGGGCTTCGAGGACACGAAGAACGAACTGAAGAAGCTGATTGAGCAGACGGGCGGATACTTCGAGGACCTGCAAGTGTATGTTTTGGGTGAAGATGGTAAGGCTCACCGCCCCGACGAGCGTGACATGATGCCGCTATAATTTATTTGCAGTCTGTTGCATAAAAATAGAAGTATATGCATTATAGGCAATTAGGAAAAACGGGAATGCAGGTGTCGGAGCTGGGCTTCGGCGCCTCTTCTTTGGGTGGTGTGTTCCACTCTTTCAATGAGAATCGTGGTATTGATGCCGTTTTCGCTGCAGTAGATGCGGGGATTAACATCATCGATGTATCGCCTTATTACGGCTACTATAAGGCTGAAATCGTATTGGGTAAGGCCTTGAAGGATATTCCTCGTGAAAAATTCTACTTGTCAACGAAGGTCGGTCGCTACGGTGAGGATGGTCACAATACATGGGACTACTCAGCTAAGCGCGCCAAGGAGAGCGTGTACGAGAGTCTGGAACGTTTGCACATCGACTATATTGACATCATCAACGTTCACGACATCGAGTTTCAGGGACGTATGGAAGGTGGACTGCAAAAGGTGGTCGACGAGACTCTGCCTGCTCTACACGAATTGAAAAAGGAAGGTGTCGTTAAGCATGTTGGTATTACCGACCTACAGTTGGAGAACCTGCGCTGGGTCATCGAACATGCCGAGCCTGGGATGGTGGAGAGTGTGATGAACTTCTGCCACTATTGTCTGTGCGACGACAAACTTGTTGACTTCATGGACTTCTTCGACGAGCGTGGCATTGGCGTTCTGTCCGCATCACCGTTCTCTATGGGATTGCTGACTGAGCGTGGTGTGCCCGACTGGCATCCTGCTCCCAAACCATTGGTTGAAGTGTGCAGACAAGCTGCTGAGTATTGTAAGGCCAAGGGATACCCCATCGAGAAATTGGCCATGCAGTTCTCGTGTAGCAACCCGCGTATTGCTTCGACCGTATTTAGTACGACGCGTCCTGAGGCTATCAAGACGAACATCGCCTATATTGAGGAACCGATGGATGAGCAATTGGTGAAGGATGTGCGCGAGATTATTGGTGACCAACAGAGAGTCAGTTGGGCCAACACATAATTTTGCAGCGGACGACAGCGGACTTTTTCGGACTGTCCGTGTTAGTCCGCTGTCGTCCGCTGCCCAAAAACAATTATTATGAAGATTATCGATTCCCACGCCCACTTATGGCTTAACGTAGATACGGTGGTAAATGGTTCCCCCATTCACCCTCTTGAGCCCAACCGCAGCAGGAGTCTGTTCTTTGGAGAGGAGCGCCAGATGTTGCCTCCCTACATGATTGATGGTCAGAATACCGCTGAGCGTTTCCTCTCTAATATGGACTATGCGCAGGTGTCAGCGGCTGTCATCACCCAGGAGTTCATCGACGGCCTGCAGAATAGTTATCTCTTGCAGGTACAGCAGCGCTATCCTGACCGTTTCTTCTGTTTCGGTATGCCTGAGTTGCGCAATCCTGGCTTCTGTGATGAGGCAAAGCGCCTTATTGCTCAGGGCTTTCGTGGCATCAAGGTTCCTGCAGCCCGTCTGCCTCAACAGTTCTTGAACGACGAGATGATGCAGATGTTCCACTATATAGAGCAACACAACATCATCCTTGGCATCGAACTGATGGATGGTGACGCACAGGTGGCTCAGATGGAGACTGTCATTCAGGAATGTCCTCAACTGAAGATTGCTATTGGTCACTTTGGTATGGTGACACGTCCGAACTGGATGTCGCAGATACGTCTTGCTCGCCATGAGAATGTCTACATAGAGAGTGGTGGCATCACGTGGCTTTTCAACGATGAGTTCTACCCCTTCCCATCAGCCATCCGCGCTATTAAAGAAGCTGCTGACGAGGTGGGGTGGCACAAGTTGATGTGGGGCTCGGACTATCCGCGCACCATCACAGCCATCACGTACAAGATGTCGTATGACTTCGTGACGAAATCGAAGGAACTGACAAATGACGAAAAGCAGTTGTTCCTTTGCGACAATGCCAAGCAGTTCTTCGGCTTCGGCGAATTAATAGAATTACCATACATTAAGAATATGAGTGAATAATCATGCAGCGGACGACAGCGAACTTTTTCGGACTGTCCGTGTTTGTCCGTTGTTGTCCGCTGCAAAAAATACAAAAATAATGAAAGCAATACAGATTACAGAACCTTCGGTGATGAAGGTTGTAGACATTGAGAAACCCCAATGCGGAGCAGACGAGGTGCTGCTCAAGATACATTACGTCGGATTCTGCGGTAGCGACCTGAATACCTATCGCGGTTTGAACCCCATGGTCAAGATGCCCGTTATTCCTGGCCATGAGATTGGTGCAGAGATAGCAGAGACAGGTGCTAATGTACCTGCTCACCTGAAGGCCGGTATGACAGTAACCGTTAATCCCTATACCAACTGCGGACACTGTCCTTCGTGCAAGAATCGTCGTTATAATGCCTGTCAGCACAACGAAACACTAGGCGTTCAGCGTGATGGTGCCATGCGAGAATATATCGCCGTACCTTGGCAGAAGGTTATTCCCATTGGCAATATCACTGTCGAACATGCTGCCCTGATTGAGCCGATGTCGGTAGGTTTCCACGCCGTCAGTCGTGGACAGGTAGTCGATACTGATACTGTTATGGTCATCGGTTGTGGCATGGTGGGCGTCGGTGCTGTTGTTCGTGCTATTATGCGCGGATCGAAGGTCATAGCATGCGATATGGACGACGAGAAACTAGCTATTGTTCGTGGCCTTGGTGCCGAGTACACTATCAACTCCGCCAAGGAGAATGTCCACGAGCGTCTGCAGGAAATTACAAATGGTGCCGGTCCTGATGTTGTTATTGAGGCCGTCGGTGCTCCTGTCACTTATCAGATGGCCGTCAATGAGGTGGCCTTTACCGGTCGCGTTGTCTGCATCGGTTATGCCAAGCAGGACGTATCGTTTACCACTAAACTCTTCGTACAAAAAGAACTCGACATCCGTGGTTCACGCAATGCACAGCCAGAAGATTTCGAGGGCGTGATTCGCTATCTGGAGAAGAAGGGAGGAGTCCGCGAGATTGATAATCTCGTGGAGGGCACCATCCCCTGGGATATCTTGATTAGCAACGAAGTAACACCTGAGCATGCCGAAGAAGCCATGCAGCAGTGGATGGCAGCGCCCGCCAAAGTATTTCGAATACTTGTCAAATTCATTGACTAAGTCAAAGTGTAGTGTTGCAATTGCATAAGACAAATAAAAAAGCTCTCCGTGTGGAGAGCCTTTTTATTTGAAATTAATCTTCTTCCTTCATCTCGGCTTCGTGCTCCTTGATGAGAGCCTGCTGGATGTCGTTCGGCACGAGCTCGTAGCTTGAGAACTGTGTGGTGAACGATGCACGACCACCAGTCAAAGACGACAGGGCAATCGAGTAAGAAGCGAGTTCCTTCAAAGGAATCTTAGCAGAGAGCTTCTGATAGCCAGCCTCGCTGTCCATACCCATGATGATGGCGCGGCGTCCCTGCAGGTCGCTCATTACATCACCCATGTAGTCGCCGGGAACCAGCACCTCGAGGTCGTAGATAGGCTCGAGCACCTTAGGACCGGCCTCCTTGAAGGCAGCCGAGAAAGCGTTGCGTGCAGCGAGCATGAACGACAACTCGTTAGAGTCAACTGGGTGCATCTTACCATCGTAAACAATCACGCGAACGTCGCGGGCATAAGAACCTGTCAACGGGCCCTGCTCCATACGCTCCATGATACCCTTCAGGATAGCGGGCATGAAGCGCATATCGATGGCACCACCAACAACGGAGTTAATGAAGACGAGCTTGCCGCCCCACTCCAGATCTTTCTCTTCCTTCGACTTGATGTTCATCTTGAACTCCTGGCCGTTGATGGTGAACGAGGTAGGATCAGGCATGCCGTCTGTGTATGGCTCGACAATCAGGTGAACCTCACCAAACTGACCAGCACCACCAGACTGCTTCTTGTGACGATAGTCGGCACGAGCCATCTTCGTGATAGTTTCACGATAAGGAATCTTAGGCTCCTGATACTCGACCTGAATCTTCTCGTTGTTCTCCATACGCCACTTCAAGGTACGCAGGTGGAACTCACCCTGACCATGAACAATAATCTGGCGCAACTCCTTAGACTGCTCGACAACCCATGTGGGGTCTTCCTGGCGCATCTTCTGCAGAGCAGCCATCATCTTCTCGGTCTCAGCCTCGTTGACGGCCTTGATGGCACGAGAGAATTTGCTATTCGGATACTTGATGAAGTCGAACTTGTTGTCGGTGTCCTTACCATTCAAGGTGTTACCGGTCTTCACGTCCTTCAACTTTACGGTACAGCCGATATCACCAGCGCGCAACTCATCAACCTGAATACGGTTGGCACCAGCGCAAGCATAGAGTGTACCCATACGCTCCTTAGAACCACGGTCGGCATTGGTCAGGTCGTCACCGCTCTTCACAACACCACTCATTACCTTGAAGTACTGGACTTCACCGATATGAGGCTCAACACCGGTCTTGAAGAAATAGAGTGACTCAGGACCATTGGCGTCAGCAGGAACCTCCTTGCCGGCAGCATTCTTGATGACGGGCATCTCGCTGACGAAGGGAACCACGTTTCCGAGGAACTCCATCAGACGGCGAACACCCATGTCACGACCTGCGCAGACGCAGAATACGGGGAAGATAGAGCGTGTTACCAAGCCCTTGCGGATACCCTCACGCATCTCGTCCTCGCTGAGGTCCTCGCTCTCGAAGAACTTCTCCATCAGCGTGTCGTCGCCAGCGGCAGCAGCCTCAACCAAAGCGGCTTTCCACTCCTTGGCTTTCTCCAACTGGTCGGCGGGAATATCCTCGATGATGGGAGCACCACCCTCGGGCTTCCAAGAGTATTTCTTCATCAACAATACATCGATGACGCTGTTGAAGCCAGCACCTGTCTGGATAGGATACTGAACGGGCACACAGTTTGGACCATAGACCTCCTTCAACTGATTCAGAATCTGGTCGAAGTCGCAGTTGTCGCGATCGAGCTGGTTTACCAAAAAAATAACGGGCTTCTTCAGCTTCTCTGTGTTGCGGAAAGCATTCATCGTACCCACTTCAGGGCCATACTGACCATTTACCACAATCACGGCCTGATCGGTAACGTTCATGGCAGTGATAGAACCACCCACGAAGTCATCAGAACCCGGACAGTCGATGATGTTCAGCTTTTTGTTGTTCCACTCTACATGAAAAACAGTTGAGAACACCGAGTAGCCATATTCCTGTTCAACAGGGAAGTAGTCGCTCATGGTGTTCTTACCCTCTACTGTACCGCGGCGCTTGATGATGCCAGCTTCGTAGACCATACTTTCGGCAAGAGTAGTCTTGCCGCTACCCGCACTGCCAATCAAGGCAATGTTTTTGATTTCGTTAGTTTGATAAACTTTCATACGTTTTAATATTTTAGGTTGTTTATTTGACTAATCTCAGCAGTTATTACTGCAAAGCGAGGCTAAAGGTAAACATTTTCACGCGAAAAACCTACGAAAGCTTTCAAATATTAAACTTTATTAGTACTTTTGCAAACAAATTGCCTACAATATGGCTGGATTATATATTCATATCCCATTTTGCGCCAGTCGTTGTATCTACTGCGGCTTCTATTCTACAACGCGTCTAGACCTGCGCCAGCAATATGTCGATGCTCTGATAAGGGAATTAGTAGAAGTTGGACAGAGTAAGATGTCAAAGGACGATACCATAAGTACCGTCTATTTGGGGGGAGGAACGCCCTCACAGTTGACAATTCCACAATTGCACCAGCTTTTCGATGCTATATATATATATAATAAGGTGGAGCCCGATGCCGAGGTTACTATTGAGATGAATCCTGATGACGTGTCTGTTCCATATGCTGACACATTGCGCCAACTCGGTATTAACCGCGTATCCATGGGTGCACAGACATTTGACGACGAACGGTTGCGGTGGCTAAACAGAAGACACACTGTTGCACAGGTTGGTCAGGCCGTCACAATACTCCGTGCTGCCGGTATTCGCAATATCAGTATCGACTTGATGTATGGTTTTCCGAATGAAACAATTGATGATTTTGTGCATGACATTGACGAGGTAATTAAACTCGATGTAGAGCACATCTCTGCTTACTGCCTGATGATTGAAGAGGGTACAGAACTTTATCGTAGATACGGCGATAAGCGAGTACGAGAATACGATGATAGTAAGGAGGAAACCGAGCGTAAAATGTACGAACTGCTTATTGATAAATTGACCGCTGCAGGATACGAGCATTACGAAATCAGCAACTTCGCCCGCCCTGGTTTTCGCTCGCGTCATAACTCCAGCTATTGGACTGGTGTGCCCTACATTGGGCTTGGTGCTGCGGCGCATTCGTTTGACGGGCACTTGCGTTCATGGAACGTCAGCGACATCCAACAGTATATTGCAGCTGTCAACCGTGACGAACGGCTTAACGAGGAAGAAGAACTATCAGCTACAGACTTCTATAACGAGCGAGTTATGCTGGGGCTGCGCACTTGCGAAGGCGTTGATCTCAGCGCACTCAGTGATGATGAGCGTAACTATTGTATTCAGGAGGCGCAACCATTCCTCAGTGACGACATTTTACTTCTCACTGATAACCGTCTTGTTCTGACAAGGAAAGGACTCTTTGTCAGTGACTACGTCATGTCATCACTTATGCAGGCTTAGTGGAGATCGGTATTGTCTCCATCGTATTCCGTTTTATCGTCTATGCCAGCCTCAGTAAAAGCTTCACGGCGCTCCACGCAGGTTCCACATTTACCGCAATGCTTCTCGCCACCTTTATAGCATGACCACGTCTTTGAGTAGTCGATGCCAAGAGCCTTGCCGCGACGGGCAATATCGGCCTTGGTAATATTGGTGTAAGGTGAGCGCAGATGAACGTTGACGAAGGTACCAGCGCAGGCAGCCTGGTCAAAGGCATCGACAAATTCTGGTCGGCAGTCTGGGTAGATGGTATGATCGCCACCGTGATTGGCCATCATCACGTATTTCAATCCATTGCTCTCTGCAATGCCCACGGCGATAGACAGCATGATGCCGTTGCGGAAGGGCACAACGGTTGACTTCATGTTGTCGTCAGCATAGTGACCCTCAGGAATCTCCTCGCCACCCTTTAACAGTGAACTGACGAAATACTTGGTCATAAAATCAAGAGGTATGGTGATGTGACGGATGCCCAAATGCTCACAATGCCACTGGGCAAATGGAATCTCTCGTTTGTTGTGCTTTGATCCGTAGTCAAAGGATATGGCCAGAGCGATGCGCTCTTGCTCATCGTACAATAAGGTGACACTGTCTACACCACCGCTTAATATCAATACTGAATCTTTCATATTATCCAAATAATGCTCTAAGTGCTTCTTCTACTTTTCGGACGGGAACGAGTTCGATTTTGAATTTCTTACGATTGAGGGCTGAGAGGTTGTATTTCGGTATGATGATGTGTTGGAATCCCAACTTCTCGGCCTCGCTGATACGTTGTTCGATGCGAGCTACAGGGCGCACTTCTCCTGATAGTCCGACTTCGCCCGCCATGCACCAGCCCTCTTCAATAGGGGTGTCGACGTTGCTGCTGAGCACAGCGGCAATGACAGAAAGGTCCATCGCCATATCAGTAACACGCAGTCCACCAGCAATATTCAAGAAGACGTCTTTCTGCATCAGTTTGAAACCCACGCGCTTCTCCAAGACGGCCAGTAGCATGTTTAGTCGGCGCTGGTCAAAACCTGTAGCCGAGCGTTGTGGCGTACCGTAAGCGGCAGTAGAGACTAATGCCTGCGTTTCGACTAGGAACGGACGGACGCCCTCTATGGCCGACGAAATAGCCACACCAGATAGTCCATTGTGGTCCTCGGTCAATAGCAGTTCTGAGGGGTTCGATACTTGTCGCAAACCCGTCTGCTGCATTTCGTAGATACCCAGTTCGGACGTCGAACCAAAGCGGTTCTTGATACTGCGAAGAATACGGTACATATAGTGTTGGTCGCCTTCGAATTGGATGACGGTGTCAACAATGTGTTCCAGGATTTTTGGTCCGGCCAACGTACCTTCTTTCGTGATATGACCAATCAGGATAACGGGTATGCCACTAGTTTTGGCAAAGCGGAGTAGGGCAGAGGCGCATTCGCGTACCTGGGCGATGGAACCGGCACTCGACTCAACATCTTCAGTGGAAATGGTCTGAATGGAGTCAATGATAATCAGTTCGGGCTGTATTTCTTTGATGTGTTCGAAGATAGCTTCGAGAGAATTTTCGCAGAGAATGAGAAAGTTGTCGTTATTGTCAGTGGTAAAACCACCGTCAGCACTGAGGCGCTCGGCACGCATTTTCAGCTGGTGGGCGCTTTCCTCACCACTGACATAAAGAACGCGCTTGTCCGTCAGGTTCAGCATGGTTTGTAGTGTTAACGTCGACTTACCGATGCCCGGTTCGCCACCAAGGAGCACGATGCTACCAGGAACAAGTCCGCCACCCAGTACACGATTCAATTCACTGTCGTGCATATCTATACGTGGGTCATCGTGAGCAGAAATTTCTTTTAGGCGCAGCACCTTGTTTTCGCGCAACTGGCGCCCCGCCGATGCTGCTGCCGACGTAGCTACTACCTGCTTCTTGGTATCGGCTACCTTAATCTCTTTATACGTGTTCCACTGTCCGCAAGCAGGACACTTGCCTATCCATTTCGCTGATTCCTGTCCGCAATTCTCACAGACATACATGATCTTATCCTTTGCCATAGTGGCTACAAAATTACGAAAAATCTTGCAAAACTGCAAATATTTTAGTACTTTTGCAGCGATTATGAAGAAATCAATAATAATAATGATATCTTGCGTATTGCTTTTAATGGCATGCGGTAAGAGTTATGAGGAGACGAAGCGTGAGGCTGCCGAGAATCGTCGTGAAGCTATGCGCAGGGATTCGTCCGCTCTGAAAGTAGCCGTGCTACCAACATTAGATTGCCTCCCTCTGTATGTAGCAGAATACTATCAATTGTTCGATTCCGTTCATGGTGGTGTCCGCTTGAAGCATTTTACTGCTCAGATGGACTGCGATACCGCGATAGAGCGAGGCAGGGTAGAGGGTATGGTAACTGATCTAGTACGGGCTATCCGTATGCAGCAACGTGGACTAAAACTTCGCTATGTGACGGTGACAAATGCCTACTGGCAGCTTATCACCAATCGCAATGCCCGCATTCATCAACTAAAACAGTTGGACGACAAGATGGTTGCTATGACGCGATTCTCATTTACTGATATGCTGACTGACAAAGTCGTTGATTCTGTTAAACTGAAGGAAGAACGTGTATTCAAGATACAGATTAACGATGTGAATGTTCGTGTACAGATGTTGCAGAACAACGAGATGGATGCCCTTTGGATGACTGAACCACAGGCCTCAATGGCCCGTTTAATGAAACATCAAGTCATTTATGATTCGCGTACTACAAAGATTCAACCTGGTGTGATTGCTTTCCGCGAAAAGGAAATGCGTCATCCAGAACGTGGTAAACAGTTGGTATTATTCGTCAAGGCTTATAATCAGGCTTGTGACTCAATCAACAAGAATGGATACAAATACTATCATGATCTCATCATACGATATTGTAATGTTAGAAAGGAGGTCGTGGACTCACTGCCCGATGTTAGGAAGAATCCGTATGTACACGTACGTGGTCCACGTCAGGAGGATGTAGCTCAGATAGAGAAGTGGTTGGGTGTGAAGGTCGTGAAAAAAGATGAGACTAAAGGAGTAAAGCCAACAGCAAAAACCAAAAAGGCTAAAGCGAAAGGTAAGAAGTAATGGGAGCAATTGATACATCGCTGCAGCGTATCTATGCACAACTGCGGGCAGGCAATGCTGGACTAGCCATCATGGAGTTGGACACCTATTTGATGGCGTGGCCTAACCAGCAGACTCGCGAGAAATTGGAAACGTTGAAGAGCGAATACGACTTGATGGCTGACTACTGGATACAGGGCGCCACCGACCCGGAACGCGATACACAATACAATAAACTATTGCAGCGCATTTATGTGCTGATGGCCAATATCGCCATCCACCGACACCTGAGTGCCACGTCGTTCCTTCAGCAGTTGCACAACAATGCCCGTCAGACGGGACGTCCAATGAATTTGGAAGAAACGCGTCAAGAGATGGAGAACTTTGTGAGTGAGGTGGCTATGCTGGAACTAGAGCCTGAACATACACGAAAGCAGAAAACTCTAACCCTTTATAAGGCTCATCAGCAGCAGATGAATCAATTGTTTGGTTTCTTGCTGACATCGAACATGTGGACAGACAGTACGGGACGTGTGTTGGAGGAAATTTTGGTTTCGCCCACTATCGATGCTGTCGACCAGCAATTATTGGTGTCGGCGGTAATGTTGTCTTTGATGAATCGTTTTGACATAGTGAAGTTTCGTACGTTGGTTGGCGTGTATCGTCGTTCGACTGATGAGCATGTGCGCCAACGAGCCCTTGTTGGTTGGGTATTGGGCATTGACGATGACATGCGTCAGATTTATCCTGAACAGCGTGCTTTAGTCGAGGAACTATTGAAGTCGAAACGCGTATGCAATGAGTTGACGGAGTTGCAGATTCAGATGATATATACGATGGATGCCGAGAAGGATACGAATACTATCAATAACGAAATCATGCCCGACATCATCAATAACCAAAATTTCCGCGTGACCAGAAATGGTATCGAGGAGGTGGAAGACGACCCCTTGGAGGATGCGCTACATCCGGATGCCTCAGAACAGCGTATGGAGAAGTTAGAACAGTCGTTCCAACGCATGATAGACATGCAGCGCAAGGGAGCTGATATCTTCTATGGTGGTTTTTCGCAGACAAAGCGCTTTCCGTTCTTTTATGATATATCCAATTGGTTCGTGCCATTCTTTTTGCAACATCCTGATATTGCTCAGTTTGTTGATAAGTATGAGGACAACCGTTTCTTAGAGTCATTGTTGAGCAAGGGACCGTTCTGTAACAGTGACAAGTATTCGTTTCTGATTGCTTTCCAACAAGTTATCAATCAATTGCCGGAAAGCGTTCGCCAGGCTATGAAGCGTGGTGAAGCCGGCATGGGTGAGATGGCGCCCGATGAAAGTAAGCAGCAGACGGCAGCGTACATCCGTCGCAACTATCTGATGGACCTGTACCGATTCTTCCGTCTGTTCCCCAACCGTCAGGCGTTCATTAATCCCTTCGACCGTCATGCTTCTTATTTGCCCGTCTTCTGTTTTTTCTGTTCGAGTCAGTTTGTCAATACACCGCTGGATGCCTATAAGCCTGAAGTGGTGCGGGTTATGAATAAGCATCGCTATTTTAGCGAGATGAACCAATTGCTCGACACCTTCCCTGATTCGATGCATGATGTGCAGTACTATCTGTGGAAAGAGGATTTCTCGGCTGCTCTCCAGTTCGAGCCTGACAACGAACGAGCCTTGTCAGCCAGAGCACGTTCTTTCTTCAGTGACGGGATGTATGAGGAGGCCGATGAAGACTACGAACGTTTGCTATTGTTGCATCCGGGCAAGATAAGCTATATGCTGAATAAGGCAATATGTCTGGTAAATCTAGAAGAATACGAGGATGCCCTGAAATTACTCTATCAGTTGAACTACGAACATGAGGATGATGTCAATATCCAGCGTGTGCTGGCATGGACATTGACGTGTGATGGTAAACTGGAACAGGCTGATAAACTTTATCAAAAATTAATCAGCAGCGACAGTGTTACCAGCGAGGATTACCTGAATATGGGCTATTGTCAGTGGCTATTGGGAAACATTAAGGAAGCCGATGCTTGTTTCGACCAGTATTACACTTTGGGTGGTGACTATTATGAGGTGTTCCGCAATCAAGAATGGTTATATCATCGCGGTATTACTGATACAGACATCCGACTGATGCAGGCGATGGTCATGCAACATGATTCTGCTCGTAGGGCAGAAGAAAGAAGCAACGATCTTCCGTTTTAGAGGAATGGCTGCAGCAGATGGGCAAACCATCCACGGAATTTCTGCCAACCTGTACGGAACTCATCCCACGTTTCGTCTGTCAATTGGAACGACTGTTGCTTGTCGCGCCAGAACATGTCATCAAGTTCCTGTGTGGTATTCTTGTCTATAATCACTGCATTTTCCTCAAAGTCGCATTTCAAACTGCGTGCATCGAGATTGGTGCTTCCAACGGTGCAATAGCGTCCGTCGACCATCATAATTTTGGAATGGTGAAATCCTGGCTTGTAGAGCCACACTATTGCACCACGCTTCTGTAGTTTGCGTGCCTGATATAGGGCACAATCGGGCGTCAGTGGAATATCACTTTTCGACGACAGCATAATCTCTACCTTTACCCCTCGACGGATGGCTTTGGTAAGTGCACGGGTTACAGTGGGAATCAGTGTAAAATAGGGATTGATGATATGGATAGAGTCTTGCGCCTGGTTGATAGCGTTGATATAGAACGTGCGCATAATCTTGGGTGTGATGCCAGGCTCTCTATTGATGATACCCACCATTTTACAACCTTTAGTGGCGGTGGTATCAGGTTTCAATGCCGTAAATGTAGTTGCTGTGCCTCCGCGGAAATATTTGGTACCATGAACATTCTGCTTAGTTGAACGGTTCCAGATACGTAGGAATATACTCTGCAATTCGTTGACGGCATCACCCTCAATGCGGCAGTGCATATCACGCCATTCACCCACTTGTTCCGTACCTTTTATGTAATAGTCGGCCACATTCATACCGCCTGTATAAGCAATCTTGCCATCGATGACTACAATCTTTCTATGGTCGCGACCATAGATGTGGTTTATCCAAGGGAATCGGATAGGGGAATACTCTACGATGTCTATACCTTCTTCACGCAGGGGCTTCAGGTGGTACTTCTTCAGTGGCTGGTTGTTCGAATCATTGCCAAAGCCGTCAAACATGGCACGAACCTCCACCCCCTGTCTACTTTTCTCCTTTAGCAGGTCGAATAGTAGCATTGCAATAGAGTCATTCCGGAAATTGAAATATTCTAGGTGGATACTGCTCTTGGCCTGCCTGATGGCTTGGAACATATCGTCGAACTTCTGTTGTCCTGATAGCAACAGCGTCACACTATTGTCGTGTGAAAAACAGATGTTGTTTTTACGCAATGTTTGAACTATCAGTGAGTCGCTCGTCTGAGCACTCACTGATAGGGTTGTGATAGTAAAAATGGTTAGAATAATTTTCCGAGACATGCTTACTTCTTGTTTTTTAGGCGATACTCCAAAGGTGTCATGCCAAACTTCTCCTTGAAGATATTGACGAAGTTCTCGGCCGTCTTGAAACCAATGTTGATAGCCAACTCACTCATGTTGACATTTGTGCTGACAAGCAGTGTACATGCATGCTTCAAACGAATATCGCGTACCACCTCGGCAGGCGTCTTCGTCGTAATAGAACGTATTTTGTGGAAGAACGGTACGCGCCCCATTCCCATGGCGGTTGCCATCTCTTCGAGACTGATTTGTCCACGACTCATGTTCTGCAGCACAAATTGTTCTACATTGCGCATGAGTTGCTGATCCATTGATTCGCTCATTGAGTAATCGCCAATGGTATTGCCACCATAGTACTTCTGGTGCATCAGTTCACCCATGTTCTGGGTTGCAGGTGCATTCTCAATAGGCTGCTGTTCTTTGGTCGTTTCCTGTTCCTCATCGCCAGCTTCACCTTGATGCTTGGCTTTCAGTTCATCGAGGTCTTCATATACCATTGTTGCTGTGGTCATACTAGCGTTACGACCTTCAATCATACGTGTTTCGCTACCCTCAATGACATCCTGATTCATTTCGAGAGGTCCAAGTCCCATCAGCTTGTTGAAACGCATGACAGCCTCTTGTACATTGAATGGCTTAGCCAGATAGTCATCAGCAGCCAGTGTAATGTTCTGATCGGTCATGTCCTGTTGTGTCAGCACGCCATCCGTCAGCAGTACGAACTTCGTCTTGCTACGGCGGCTGTCCATCTTGAACTGTGTACAGAGCTCACTACCTGTCATCGGTGTTAAGTTCTGCTTGCAGATGACAAGATCAGCATTCAGAGTCTCGATATCTGGCAGTGCTTCTTTAATGGTAGCATAAGCGTGGAAATTGTAGACGTCACGTAGGTGCGCATTCATGAAGTTCAGGAACTCGCGATTGTCGTCAATCAGTACGACAGCAAACTTCTTGGCCTGCGAGTCTACTTTCAATGGCTTGACATCTATGGCGAGTTCGTTGCTGACGTTGTAGGCCAATGCAACCTGTCCCTTGTCGTTCAGTTCCAAGCGGTCTTTAGCTGACGACGTAGCCTGTTTTTCAGGATTCTCCAATACAGACTGCATTTCTGAGATTCGTGTGATGACCTGTAGCAACTGGAAATGCAGTGAATTCAGTTGCTCGCGGCCCTCCAGTGTTTGCTCGTTTTCTGCCATACCGCCAATGATGGTCGTCATGCGAGCCATAGGCTGTCGCAAGTCATCACTGGCCAGTTTAATTTCCTCACGCTGTCGTTTCAACTCTTCAATGACAGCCTTCTTACTCATCCATATATGCTTCACTTTGCCAATACCATAGCGCCAGATGACGAGGGCTACGATGGCTATGATGACGTAAAAGGTGAGCATCCACCATGACAACCACCATGGACGATCTATAGTGATGTCAAGTTTACGTTCCTGATTGCTGACAGCACCGTCCGCACTGACAGCCTTTACATGTAATGTATAGTCACCACTACTCAGGTTTTGAAATTTAACACCATGTAGCATGGCATCACCATTGCGCCAGTCATTGTCGCGACCTTCCATCCAATACATGAACTGGAGGCGTTCTCCTTTGTTGTAGTTACCGGCAGCAAATTTAATAGTGAAAGTGTTTTGACTATTCTTCAGTTCAATCTTACTGCTTTCGTTGAGAGCCGATGTTAAAATGACACGATTGTCGTAGGCGTGTCCAGTCATAATCTCTTCTTCACCGATAAACAACTGGGTCAGCATCACGCGGGGTAGTGTTTCCTGATCGTCCTTTGCTCCTTCACGAACCCAGTTAATGCCATAGAGTCCGCCAAATATGACTTTACCAGACTGATTCCTTGACAGAATAGCACCCATATTGAATTCGTTGCTCTGTAGACCATCGTTAGTGCTGTAGTTATATAGTCCAAAAGCAAAAGTTCCGTCTTCATGATTGCGCTGCACAACGATACGGCTAATACCATTGCTGGTAGTCACCCATATACTTCCGCTCTTATCCTCAGCAATACCACAGATTGAGTTGTTGCATAGTCCGTCGGTTTCTGTAACATAGTAGAGCTCGTCTGACTCAGGGTTCAGTATGTTAATACCCTCGCGCGTACCTATCCATATTAGTCCTCGCGAGTCTTCATGAACCTGTGTGATATAGTTGTTGGTAAAAGAGAGCAGATTGGTCGTATTACCCGTTAGCACAGTTTTTTTGCGGGTCGACAGGTTGAGGATGATCATTCCCTCGGCCGTACCAATCAGCAGATTGTTGTCTGTACCGTAATAGAGTGAGGTGATGTTGTTGGTATTCAGCATGCCGTTCTCACGCGTATAGCTACTGAAAGTGTTCATCTTTGGACTGTACACCTGCAAACCGCCGTTGGTCGCTATCCATAGGTTACCCGTCTTATCAGCACACAAAGCGTTAATGTGGTCGTCAATCAATGATTTCATACTATCGCGAGCCGATGAATAGTAGGTGGTGACACCATCCTTGATACGTGTCAGTCCGTTCTGCTTCGATCCCACCCAAAGGCTTCCATCTGGTGTAGTTGCCATACAAGTTACTTTACGACTAGCCAACTGGCCCTCGTAGTTGAGGATGCCTTTATCGCTCGTACCATACCAAAGGTTACCGTCTTTATCTTCTGCAATAGCTGTAATATCGCCAATCATGTCGGCTTCAAACTTATAGATATTGCTGCCGTAGTAGGCTATACCAGACTTCTCGGTTCCAACCCATAGCAGGTCTGTGTCGTCAACATAAAGGCTCTGTACGCCTATTACTTCTTGGATTATCTTATGCTGATCGTTGAAGTTGCGTGGGGGCACGTTTTCTGTCTCGTGGGTGTTGACATTCATGCGTATAAGACCTAAACGGTCGGTACCTATCCATATGTTACCGCTACGATCGCCGGCCATGCCGTTAACAATATGGTCTACACTGATACCGGTCAGTCCCAGTTGGTTGCCAATGTTTGTATCCCACTGGTTCGTGTTCTTGTTATACATCATCAATGTACCCTGTCCATAAAGCCAGATGTTGTCCATCTGGTCGGCAAAGGCTTTTAGTGACTTGCTGCGTCGTAGTCCGTGTTCGGCGATAAAGTCAGTCTGCCATACTGTGTGTTGTTGGTGCATGATGTCGCAACATACCAAACGTCCGTCGTCATACACTAGTACGGCTCCGTCGCGACATTCGCTGATAGAACAAATCACACCCTGTGGAATACCCACCGCATCGTTGGTGTAGCCAAACTCGTAGCTGGTCTGTTGCTGTTGGTTATAGGCCACCACGCCCTTGTTGGGTATTGAGGCCCAGAAATTCTTGTGACGGTCCACATAGACTACATTAGGCTGTCCTTCAATACCCATGCGAGCATATACCTGCTTCATGTCGCGCTCGAAATTCTCCGTCTGGGGATGGTAGACGCAGAATCCGGCCGATGTTTCTATCCACAACGTACCCTCTAGTGTTTCCTGCATACTGATGATGTAGCTGTCGGGTAGCGATGAGCCGTCCTGCGAGTTACACTGGAAATTGCGGAACGTATAGCCGTCATAGCGGTATAAACCTGCTGTAGTGCCAAACCAAAGGTATCCACGCGAGTCTTTCAGCACGCAGTTCACCTGACTGCTGGTCAGACCATCGCGTGCATCCAGTGTCTTGAACAGGTATAGACCTGCTACAGCCAGAGGTACTGCCAGCAATAAGACTATGAGTATTCTTTTCAGTTTGTTCATATCTTTTTAATTCTCAATTTTCAATTCTCAATTATCAATTCTCAAAGTACACAAGCGTAGCGGTCAACAATACCTAAAAGGTGGTTTTCACTGTCAACTACCAGCACGTTGTGGATTTTATGTTTATTCATCAATTTCTGCACCTCAGCAATCTTGGTGTCTGGACCAACGGTCTTTGGTGTTCTTGTCATGATGTCGCTTACCGTTCGGTCGAAGAACTCTGCATTCCACTTTTCCATTGCGCGTCGGATGTCGCCATCTGTAATGAGTCCTTCGATGCAACCGTCCTTGATGGCTACCCCCAATCCTAGTTTACCTTTGCTCACGTGGATGATGGCCTCGCCTAGGTGCATGTTGGCTGTCAACATGGGCAAATGCTCAGTTAGCATCACGTCCTGTGCAGTGGTTAATAACCGCTTGCCCAACTCACCGCCTGGGTGGAACTGTGCAAAATCCTGTGGTTTGAAGTTCCTGCGTTCCATCAGTGCTACAGCCAATGCGTCACCCATGACCAGTGTCGCCGTTGTTGAACTGGTTGGCGCTAAGTTCAATGGACAGGCCTCTTTCTCTACGCTAACGTTCAAGTGACAGGTAGAGTATTTGGCCAACAGCGACTGCGGATTACCACTCATGGCAATGATTGGAATGCCAAAATGCAGTACCATAGGAATGAATCGCAGTAACTCGTCTGTCTGTCCCGAGTTTGAGATAGCCAATACGACATCGCCTTGTGCCATGACTCCTAAGTCGCCATGATAGACGTCCAACGGATTCACAAAGAATGATGGCGTGCCCGTTGAAGCTAGCGTAGCTGCTATTTTGGCACCAATATGGCCACTCTTGCCCACACCTGTAACAATGACCTTGCCTTTGCACTGCATGATGAGTTCTACGGCACGATCAAAGTTGTTATCCATCTTTGGTATCAGGTCTAGCACAGCCTGTGCCTCGTCCTTGATACATTGTATCGCGTATTCTCTTGCGTTCATCTTATTATCTGCTCAATAAGGCCTTCAAGCTTGTCCAACTCCAGCATGTTTGCAGCATCGCTCAGTCCTTGGTCTGGGGTAGGGTGTACCTCGAAGAACCAGCCCGTAGCACCGAAGGCCTTGGCGGCCATTGCCATCTGCGGCACGAAACGACGGTCGCCACCCGTCTTGCCGTCGGCTCCACCTGGTCGTTGTACACTATGCGTACAGTCCATAATCACCGTCGGACAAAGTTCCAGCATATCAGGGATGTTGCGGAAATCTACTACCAGATTGTTGTAGCCCATCATGTTGCCGCGTTCCGTCAGCCACACATCTTTGGCACCAGCTTCGCGGGCTTTCTCCAATGGCCATCGCATGTCGTGACCCGTTAGGAATTGGGCTTTCTTAATATTGACGATACGCCCAGTTTTGCCAGCAGCTACCAGCAAATCGGTCTGTCGGCATAGGAAGGCAGGTATCTGTAGTACGTCACACACCTGACCAGTGGGCACAGCCTGCCATGCTTCATGAATATCCGTCAGCACACGCAATCCATATTTTGACTTCACATCGTTCAACATGAGTAGTCCGTGGTCTATACCTGGACCGCGGAATGAACTAATAGAAGTGCGGTTGGCCTTGTCGAACGAGGCCTTGAATATGATGTCGATGCCCAGTTTTTTGTTAATATCCACCAGCTTAGCTGCCACAGTATCAAGCAGTTCGGCTGATTCTATTACACATGGACCTGCTATGAATGTTGCCTTCATAATGCTTTCTTCTTGCATATATTACCTTGCAAAGGTAAGTATTTTATTTGAAACGTGCAAGAAATAATCGATTTTTTACATTATTATTAATAAAAAGCTGATTCGTATCTATGAATATTAAACTATATTTATATTGTTAACGCTTTTTTGCTACATAATTGATTTAAATCAAGAAATTTAGCTAAAATTAATTAAATTAAGGAAACCTTTATGATTATTTCCGGTTTTCGTATTACCTTTGCAATCGAAATAAATAACGACTAGCGGCGGCACATGCCAAAGGTCAAGGTTTAACTTAAAAAAGAAAAAAGATGAAAAAGATTATGATGACCCTCGTGGTCGCAGCAATGGCAATGACAGTAAGTGCACAGGACAAGTGGTATGGTTCTAAGGAAGGTGGCTTCGCTCTGACTTTCAACGCTAATCCTGTTCTGAACTATGTTGGTAATATGTTTAATGGTAATACCAATAATTCTCTTGATGATTTTGAGGGTGTAGACGGTAAGGGTTTGTTCAATGGTACAACTATTACTGGTAAGTACTTCCTGCAGGACAACTTGGCTCTCGACCTTGGTTTCGGTTTCAACAACAATTACAATGTTACAAATCTTTACGATGGTGAAGATATTGAAAAGGTAACTTCTTATGGTCGTCAGGCTACTACCGCTTTCCATTTGAAGGCAGGTGTTGAGTATCGTATGTTCCCAGGACAGCGCCTACAGCCCCTCTTCGGTGCTGATGTAATCTTCCAGCACACCAACGATTGGACATATAGCACTATTACTGAAGGCGAAGGTAAAGATAATTACACTTACTATGGTGCTCCTACCAATGGTTTGGGCCTGGTTCTAAATGCCGGTGTTGAGTACTTCATTATTCCTCAGATTTCCTTCGGTGCTAACCTGAACTTTGGTGTTGCAAAGCGTTGGACATGGAATTCTAAGGACAACAAACCTGAGGGTGAAGGTGCTGCCAAGAACTACTCTCGCATCTCTCACAAAGACATTAAGTTGCTTACCAACAACCTTGGTGCCAATGTTTCTCTGAACTTCTATTTCTAAAGAACAGCATTAAAAATTTGATTTAATACTTGTCCGCCCGATTCCTATAAAAGGAGTTGGGCGGATTCTTTTATGGGTGGATGAACGATCCTAATTATTTTTTGACCAGGAAAAGTATATCACTTTCGGGTCGTCCGAGACGTTCCTTTCATCCGTTCCAACGTCACTTTGCGGTCGTTCCGATGATACTTTACCCCTGCAAAGTGCCATCGGAACGAGCGCAAAGTATCGTTACAACGACCGCAAGGTGTGATACCTTCGGGTTGAAGGAACGATACCTTTGGCGTGGCAGATGACAATTCTTGATGTCAACAGTGCTTTTTATTGATTTATATCAACAATATGTAAGGAAAAAGGTAAAATGTTGAGGTATATTGTTTGCGCACACAGAATTCTTTCTACCTTTGCACCCGAAAACAGATAACGACTGGCAGTCGTAAGACTAAAGGTCAAAGTTTAATAAATTATTTAAGGTAAAAGATTATGAAAAAGATTATGATGACTCTTGCAGCTGTATGTGTAGCTGCTACAATGAACGCTCAGGTTTACGTTGGTGGTAGCCTTGGTTTCCATCACGATAAGCAGGACAATGTTAAAAACACTAAGTTCACTGTTCTGCCTGAGATTGGTTACAATCTTGATGACAACTTTGCTGTAGGTATGGTTATCGGTTTTGGTACTGGTAAGACCACAAGTACGGCTTCTATGAATGTCAATGGTAACGAGGTTACTGTAGAGACCAGCTCCAAGACTAGCAACTTTACAATTAATCCTTATTTGCGTTACACTTTCGTTAAGCTCGACAAGGTAAACGTTTTCGTTGATGGTGGTCTGTACTACACTTTTGACAAGCAGGGTGATAGTGATTCAGCTAAGTTCAATGAGTTCGGCGTAAACATCAAGCCAGGTGTTGCTGTAAATCTGAACGATAAGCTGAGCTTTGTTTCTCACTTTGGTATGCTTGGATGGTCAAATCGTAAGGCTAAGGCCGATGGTGCCAAAGCTAAGAATACTATCGATGTAAACGTTGAAAGCGCAGTAAGCTTCGGTCTCTACTACAACTTCTAATAAGAAAAAGCAGTAGAAATTTGTTTGATATTTTTCCACCCGATTCCTGTATGGAGTCGGGCGGTTTAATTTTTTTTTTTACTTATAGCAGCTTTTTTTTTGAGAAAAGATTTGTCGGTTCAAAACTTTTCGCTATATTTGCAGCAAATTTTATAGTAAACGAGGTGGAAACACCTAAATTATTAACTTAAAAACAAAAAAGGCTTATGAAAAAACTGATGATGATTGCTGCTTTCGTAGTAGCTGGACTGACCGCAAATGCACAGAATGAGGCTGGTAAGATGGCTGCTGGTGTAAACGTCAGCTATGGTATGCACAAGGATTACAAGAACTTTGGTTTCGGCGCCAAGTTCCAGTACAACATCACTGATGCAATTCGTGGTGAGGCTTCTGGTAATTATTTCTTGAAGAAGGATCATTGCACCATGTGGGATGCTAACATCAATTTCCACTATGTAATTCCTATTTCTGAAGGTTTGAATGTATATCCTTTGGTAGGTGCTACTCTCGTTGGCGTAAAGGTGGATGTTGATGGTGCTATAGATAGTGGATATGATGCTGCATGGAAAGCTGCTCAGGCAAGTGGTATGTCTAAAGCAGATTTTGATGCTGCATGGAAACTTGCGCACAAAGTTGCTGCTGACGAAGTTGGTGGTTCATCTAGTGAAACTAAGTTTGGTTTCAACGCAGGTGCTGGTATCGAGTATTTTATTTCACCAAATCTGAAGGTTAATGCAGAGGTTAAGTACCAGTATGTTAAGGACTTCGACCGTCCCGTTATCTCAGCTGGTATCGCTTACGTATTCTAAACTTTAGAATTCCAGTATAATGAGTGCGGTTCTCTAATCGGAGGCCGCATTTTTATTCGTCCTGCACGAACGTATTTTGACTTAAAGTCAGGTTTACTTAAAGTAAAAACTCAGTTTCTGATATGAACGTCCTGCTGTGGGAACGGAATCTCGATGCCGTTGGCGTTGAGAGTGTCGTAGATGCAATTTAAAACGTCGCTAACAACATACGACTTCTTGACGGCATCGGCCCAGACGAACATCTTGAAGTTGATACCAGAATCGGCCAATTCGCCGACAACTGACTTGACCTTTTTCGAGGGATCCATCCATTTGTGCTGCATATTGTTGACAGCTGCATCGACAAGTGTCATGGTCTCTTGAAGGTTTGAACCGTAAGCTACACCATAGGGTACCACTTGCAATACATAGCCATGGTTGCGGGTCAGGTTCTTGTAGTTCTTAGAGAATAACTGTGAGTTCTGGAAGGTAATAATCTCACCATAGAGCGACTCGACAACGGTGGAGGTATAGCTGATGCTGGTCACCTTACCCATTGTCCCGTCGACTTGTATCCAGTCGCCTACCTTGATGCGACCAGCCATAAGTGTGATGCCATAGTAGATATTTTCGATGATGTCCTTAGAAGCGAAACCAATACCTGTAGACAGACCGCCTGTAACTACCAAGAGCCATGCCATTGATATATTCATAATCTTCATCGAGATAAGGAACCATGCACCCCACACGATGACTTGTATCACGTTCTTGCCCATTACTTCACGGCTGGCAGCAGTGGAGGGGTCTTTCAACTCGTACTGCATGCGCATCAGCTTGAGCACAGTGCGGTTGACGTAGGCAAAGATAAACCACAGACTGATGACCAGAGCAATTGAGAAGATACTAATCTTAAAGTTTTCGAAGTCTACGAAGTCATAAGTGAAAATCTTCCAGCACAGGTCGCTCAGATTGAAGACATCGGCAGCCCAGTAGATGCTGACCATGACAGAACATACCACGGAAATAGGCAATAGTACTTGATAGGCCAAATCGTAGGCCCACGTTTTGGTGATGGGCTTTTCGCTGAAGCGATGGCGTAGTCCGTAGAGCTTTACATAGAGGCTGACGCAGGTAATGGTCAGCGTACAAGTGAGTTGCATAATCCACCAAATCAGTATCTGTACGGCCATCAGTGTATAGCCCGCCCAAGAGCATGCCACTGAGGCGATGAATACTACGAGTGAGATGTAGGTGTAGAACATGTCGGAACGCGGTATGTTCTGATTATGACGGCGAATGACGCTCCATTGCCATAGACAGCAAATCAGCAAAATGGGGGGAAAGAGCATGTTTACCAATTCGTTGGGAATCAGTATGATGCGGAAGGCAAACACGATGAATCCCATTGCTATGAGTGGCGTATAGATGCGGAAGGCACTCGAAATCTGGTCGCCGCTAACACGTAGTAGCAGTGAGATGAGGATGACGCCCAGTAGCCATGCATAGTTGACCAGCAGGTTAGAGGCCATGATAACGAAGTTCTGCTTGGTAAGTGCCATTGCCAGACCTAATATGATAGCAAAGGTGATGGTGGTAGTGGCTAGTGTGATGCAGGTACGCTTCTTCATGAACTCCTCCGTGCGCAGACGTTTGGGCACTATGTAGCGAATAGCAGCAAAGTTGAGCGCTGAGGCAATGATGCCATAGAAGATGATAGAGATGAGAAGACCGAAAATCCAGCGGCTGTCCCACTGTGAATCCTCGTTGGGCTGATACTTCTTGTGCACCGTCTCGACCATTGTTTTCCAGTTGCTTCCCCAGGCCTTGATGATGTGAAAATAGGTCGCGCCGCCATTGCGGAATATACTGGTCTGGATGTCGTTATAACGCTTCTGTGCATAGTCGTTGAGGTGGGAGAGACGTTGCTCTGTCATGTCGTAATAGCGAATGTAGTCCTGCATCATGGTGCGGTTATTGTCCAGCGAATTACGAATGTTGGTGGCCAGCGTCAGACAGACGTTGCGGTCTATCTGAGCCTGTTGGTCAAGCATGGTAATGGGCATAGAATGTAGGGCTCCGATTAATGAGTCGTAGCGTGCAATATCCGATTCAATCTTGCTGAGATATGTCTTGAATGGTAGCTGCTTGCGCTGGAAATTGTGATACTGCTCGGTGGCCTCATGGCAGGCGTATGTAAGGTCAAACACATAGTCCTGTTTCTGCGAATAGAGCATCAGCGAGTTCTGGTTCGAACTCTTCATGATATCTATCAGCTGATTGCGTACCTGTTCGTTCTGTTGACGATTGGCCTGTATCAGCATGGACATCTCACGGTGGTAGTTGGTGAGTTCAGTACGCAGTATCTGAAGTGTCTGGGGTAGGTCTTTTTCCTTTAATACTGCATGACCTTGCAGAGTGGTCAGCAGTGCAAATAATATAATTATAAATGCTTTTCTCATCGTTGTTTGGTGTCTTTTGGCTGCAAAGTTAAAAAAATAGTGAGAGAAATCATAAGAAAAATGCAATTATTTGAAATTAATTTTGTACTTTTGCAAAAAACTATTCGATATGATACTAATAGCAGACAGCGGAAGCACTAAAACTGATTGGACTCTTATCCATTCGCCACATCCCATGAAATGGGATATTGTTACTACTTTTCAGACCCAGGGTATTACACCGATTCATCAGACGCCTGACGAAATCCGTCAGATTTTGGGACGCGAGATGATGCCACAACTCTCTACTTTTCCCCGTGCGGCTCTCATCAACTCAAAAGTACTTGAGGGTTCACTCATGTCACAAATCAATGTGTCCTTCTATGGTAGTGGCTGTACACCAGCCTATGTGCCTATGATGAAGCAGATTTTTAGCGAGGTCTTTTCGCCACAGAATATCGAGGTGCATAGTGACTTGACTGCTGCAGCTCGTGCGCTTTGTCAGTATGAGGCTGGCATTGCCTGTATTTTAGGTACGGGAGCTAACAGTTGTTTGTATGATGGTAAGGATATTGTTCAGAATACGCCAGCTTTGGGCTATATTTTAGGTGATGAGGGTAGTGGTTCCGTGCTGGGGCGTCTTTTTATGAATGCTATCTTCAAGAATCCCAAGTTTGCCGACATCCGTGATGAGTATTTGAAGAAAGAGAAACTGACGCAGGCTGATATTATTAATAAGGTATATCGCGGTCCAATGCCTAACCGTTTCCTTGCTACTACCTCTTTATATATTAAAGAGCACCTGGATAATCCGTTGCTATGTGAATTGGTAGTGCAGAACTTCCGTCAGTTCTTCCGCAGCAATATTGTGCCTTATCAGCATCCAGAACTGCCCGTCCATTTTGTTGGCTCTATGGCTTTCATCTATCGTGACCAACTAGTTCAGGCCGCTGAGGCAGAAGGTTTCCATGTGGGACATACGTTGCAAAGTCCGATGGAAGGCCTTATCACATATCACGAGAAGGGTGTGGATGTTACTTATTTGACTTGATTCCTGATTGATAGTGACACTTTTTTGTTTTTTTAATAAGAAGATAGAAAACAATTCTACAATAATGTGCTGACATATTAAAACTTATTTCATACCTTTGCACCCAATAAACGACATATCAGAACTAAATATAAGACTGAGCGTATGAATATTGGTAAGCACATTGAGATGATTTTAAGAAAGCAGGGTAAGTCCGCTGCATGGTTAGCAACACAGATTCCTTGTGAGAGAACTAATGTATATAACATTTTTAAGCGTAAGAGTTTGGATGTTCGCTTATTAATGAGGATAAGTGTTATTCTGCAACATGACTTCTTTAAGGAATTATCCGAAGAGGCATTTCCCAAGGCTAAATGATATAAGCCGTTGCTCATGAAGGGCAACGGCTTTTATTTTTCTATTCTTTATGATACTTTTTCCATAAATATGCCGTTTCTTTGCATTTTTTTTAGTACCTTTGCACGCAAATTGAATTCAATACAATAATATTAAACACTTTTTATGAACTTTACATTGTTAATTACCGTCTTGCTGACGGCTATTACATTGGTGGTTGCGGCTTACGTGGTAGCCAAGCTGATAGGACCGAGATCCTACGCGAAGGTAAAAGGTGAACCGTATGAGAGTGGTATCCCAACGCGAGGTAGCTCATGGTTGCCAGTATCGGTAGGATTCTATCTTTTTGCCATCTTGTTCCTCATGTTTGATGTGGAAACGGTGTTTCTGTATCCATGGGCAGTAGTAGTGAAGGAGTTCGGAGCAGCGGCCTTGCTTAGCATCGGCTTCTTCCTGGTAGTTCTGGTATTAGGCTTGGCGTATGCCTGGCGGAAAGGAGACTTGGAATGGAAGTAAGGAAACCGCACATCAAGAGTATTCCCTACGAGGAGTGGAACGACAATGCCTCGTTGGAGAAGATTGTTGACGAACTCCATGAGGGTGGCGTCAACGTGGTTACGGGCTCGCTTGACCAGCTGATCAACTGGGGACGTTCCAACTCACTTTGGTCTCTGACCTTCGCTACTTCGTGCTGCGGTATCGAGTTCATGGCCTGCGGTTGTGCACGCTATGACTTCGCCCGCTTCGGTTTCGAGGTAACGCGTAACTCTCCTCGTCAGGCCGACCTGATTATGTGTGCTGGTACCATCACTCACAAGATGGCCCCCGCGCTGAAGCGTCTCTATGACGAGATGGCTGAGCCTAAGTACGTGATTGCAGTAGGTGGTTGTGCCATCAGTGGTGGTCCTTTCAAGTCGAGCTACCATGTAGTGAAAGGTATCGAAGAGATCGTACCTGTCGATGTGTTTATCCCTGGTTGTCCTCCACGCCCAGAGGCTATCATGTACGGCATGATGCAGCTACAGCGTAAGGTGAAGATTGAGAAATTCTTCGGAGGTGCTAACCACAAGCAGACGAAAGCAGAACGCGAATTGGGTGTTTCTAACGAGGAGCTGACATTCCGCTCGAAGCACAATGACCACCGTCGTGAGACAATCGTTGTAACTGATGTCCCACAGGAGTTCGTTAATGAGATGAAATCAGCCCAGGAGGCTGCTAAAGTAGAGGAGAGCAAGGCATGAAATTAGAATTCTTATCATTCGATTTTGACAAGTTCGCCTCTGAGATGCAGAACTTGAAAGACAAGAAGGGCTTCGACTATCTTGTAACCATCGTAGGTGAGGACTTCGGTTCAGAAGAGGGACTCGGATGTATCTACATCCTTGAGAATACCAAGACCCACGAGCGTTGCAGCGTGAAGCAGATTGCCAAGACGCAGGTTTGCGGTGACGGCATGTCGAGCAATGGTAGCTGTGATTTGGAAGGTCAGATGCTGGCTTATATACCTACCGTTTCTAACATTTGGAAGGTAGCCGACCTGTTGGAGCGCGAAGTATACGACTTCTACGGCATTGTGTTCCTGGGCCATCCCGATATGCGTCGTCTTTTCCTCCGCAGCGACTTCAAGGGCTATCCCTTCCGTAAGGACTGGAAGTTCAACGACGAATATACGCTGGAGGATGATGTAGAACCCGACTATGGTCTGGAATATTTCATCGATAAGGATGGCAATCTGCAGAGCAAGCAGAACCGTCTGTTCGGTGCCGACGACTATGTAATCAACATTGGTCCGCAGCACCCAGCTACCCACGGTGTGCTGCGTCTGCAGACAGTACTCGACGGTGAGACGGTCAAGCGCATCTATCCGCACCTCGGCTATATCCATCGTGCCATCGAGAAGATGTGGGAAGGCATGACCTATCCTCAAACGCTTGCTTTAACAGATCGTCTTAACTATTTGGGAGCCATGCAACATCGCCATGCTTTGGTTGGTGTGATTGAGGAAGGTTTGGGCGTTGAATTGACTGATCGCATCAAGTACATCCGTACCATCATGGATGAGTTGCAGCGTCTCGATTCTCACCTGCTGTACACTTCTTGTGTGGCTCAGGACTTGGGTGCTCTGACGGGTATGTTGTATGGAATGCGTGACCGTGAGCACGTGCTGAACTGCATGGAGGAGACTACGGGTGGTCGTCTGATTCAGAACTACTACCGCATTGGTGGCCTGCAGGATGATATTGATCCGAACTTCGTCAAGAACTGTAAGGACCTCGTGACGTATCTGCGTCCGACCATCCAGGAGTATATGGACATCTTCGGTGATAATGTGATTACCCACAACCGCTTGGAAAACTGTGGTCCGATGAGCCTTGAGGATTGTATCAACTACGCAGTGACGGGTCCTGCCGGACGTGCTTCAGGTTGGAAGAACGACGTGCGCAAGAACCATCCTTACGACATGTACGACAAGGTAGAGTGGGAACAGTGCACCCTGACTGGTTGCGACTCTATGGACCGCTATCTGGTTCACATCAACGAGATGTACCAGAGCCTGAATATCATCGAACAGCTCATTGACAACATTCCTGAGGGCGACTTCTACGTGAAGCAGAAGCCAATCATCAAGGTGCCCGAGGGACAGTGGTACTACTCTGTTGAGGGTGTGGCTGGTGAGTTTGGTGTTTATCTTGATAGCCGTGGCGACAAGAGCCCGTACCGCATGAAGATGCGTCCGATGGGTCTCTCGCTGGTTGGTGCTTTCGACCCGATGCTTCGTGGTCAGAAGATTGCCGACCTCATCGCTACCTGTGCTGCTATTGATGTAGTTATTCCTGACATCGACCGTTAGTCGTAGAATTGTAAAAATGAAGAATTGAAAAATTGAAATTATTATGTTCGACTTTTCTATTATAACCCAATGGTTCGACCAACTGCTTCGAGTGACGGTAGAATGTCCCGACTGGTTGGCGATATTGATTGAGTGCGTGCTGGTGGGTGCTGCTATCCTGATGGGATATGCCCTCATTGCCATCGTACTGATATTTATGGAGCGTAAGGTTTGTGCCTACTTCCAGTGCCGTCTTGGCCCGATGCGAGTAGGCTATTGGGGCTTGCTGCAGGTGTTTGCTGACGTGCTGAAGATGCTCATTAAGGAGATCTTCTTCGTTGACCGCGCTGACAAGCTGCTCTATGCCGTTGCTCCACTCTTGGTGATTATCGGAAGTGTTGGCGCCTTCTCGTTCCTGCCTTGGAACAATGGTGCTACCATCCTCGACTTCAACGTAGGTGTGTTCCTGCTCACCGCCATTTCTTCTATTGGCGTGGTAGGTATCTTCCTGGCTGGTTGGGGTTCCAACAACAAGTACTCTGTGGTTTCGGCCATGCGTGGTGCTGTGCAGATGATCTCTTACGAGATGTCGCTCTGCCTCTGCTTGATTACAGCTGTCATCCTGACAGGAACTATGCAGATGAGCGGTATCGTGGAGGCTCAGACAGGCCCTTGGAAGTGGCTCATCTTCCAGGGACATATTCCTGCCATCATCGCCTTCTTCGTATTCCTCATCGCAGGAAACGCTGAGGCCAACCGTGGCCCGTTCGATATGGCTGAAGCTGAGAGTGAGTTGACGGCCGGACATCATACGGAGTATTCCGGTATGGGCTTCGGCTTCTTCTACCTCGCTGAGTTCCTCAACCTTTTCATCATCGCAGGTATTGCCGCAACGGTGTTCCTCGGTGGTTGGGCACCTGTAAACATCGGTGTTGAAGCCTTCGATGCAGTGATGAATTACATCCCGGGTATCGTCTGGTTCATGGGTAAGGCTTTCTTCTTGGTTTGGATTCTGATGTGGATTAAGTGGACGTTCCCACGTCTGCGTATCGACCAGATCCTGAAGCTGGAGTGGAAGTATCTCATGCCGTTGGGACTCATCAATTTGGTGATTATGACTGTTGTTGTGGCCCTCGGCCTATATATTAAATAAGGTATACTAGTCAGACTAGTAAAACTAGAAATACTAGAATATGGAAGATAACAAAACATATTTCGGAGAAATCGGGCACGGCTTGAAGACTTTGGCTGTTGGCATGAAGACCTCTTGGAAGGAATATTTCAAGGACTTCTTCACCAACAAGTCTACTGAGCAGTACCCTGAGAACCGCAAGACCACACTTCACGTGGCTAAGCGTCATCGTGGACGCTTGGTATTCAAGCGCGACGAGAATGGTGACTACAAGTGCACAGCTTGTACGCTTTGTGAGAAGTCTTGCCCCAATGGAACCATCAAGATTCTGAGCCACATGGCCGAGGATCCTGAGACGGGTAAGAAAAAGAAGGTGCTCGACGATTATCAGTACGACCTGGGTGACTGCATGTTCTGCCAGCTCTGTACCAACGCCTGCAACTTCGATGCCATCGAGTTTACTAATGATTTCGAGAACGCCGTGTTCGACCGCTCGAAGCTGGTGCTCCATCTTGACAAGGAAGTCTACAAGGGTGGTTCACTGCCTAACCTCCTCGAAGGTGGTGCTGAGTGGCAAATCGGTAAGTTTAACACTAAAACGAAGTAACGCGCTATGGGTAATACAGTTATGTTTATCATTCTCGCGGTGTTCATCATCGGCTCAGCGCTGATGTGTGTCACCACAACGAGAATTATGCGAGCCGCAACATTCATGTTGTTTGTGCTCTTCGGTGTGGCAGGCATCTATTTCCTGCTCGACTACACCTTCCTGGGAGCCGCTCAGATTAGCGTATATGCCGGAGGCGTTACGATGATCTATGTCTTCGCCATCCAGTTGGTATCGAAGCGCACCCTACAGGGTCTGGAGGAGCGTGTGAAGTCCAGCAAGATGATTGGTGGCGGACTGGCTGCCCTCGCCGGACTGGTGGTGGTAAGCCTTATCCTGCTGAAGACAGGCTTCTTCACGCTGGCCCCTGCCAATGTGGAGGTTCCTATGAAAGAGATTGGTACGGCCCTCGTGGGTGCTGGCAAGTATCAGTATGTGCTCGCTTTCGAGTTCATCTCGCTGTTCCTGCTGGCCTGCATCATCGGTGGCTTGGTTGTTGCACGTAAAGAAAAGGAGGACAAACAATGATACCTGTAGAATGTTATTTCGCGCTTAGCGCCCTGTTGTTCTTCATCGGTGTCTATGGTTTCGTGACACGTCGCAACCTGATTGCCATGCTCATCTCTGTCGAGCTGGTGCTCAACGCCGTTGACATCAATTTCGCAGCCATCAACCGTCTGCTCTATCCCAATGGCATGGAGGGTATGTTCATGACCCTGTTCGTCATTGGTGTGGCAGCTGCCGAGTCGGCTGTGGCTATTGCTATTATCATCAATGTCTACCGCAACTTCCGTAGCGATAGCGTTGACAGTATCAAGAACATGAAATGGTAAGTATAATTGATAATTGAAAATTGATAATTGATAATTATGGAAATATATAGTTATTCATTTCTGATCCTTCTGCTGCCTGCGCTGTCCTTCGTGATTCTTGCGCTTGCTGGCATGAAGATGTCGCATAAGACTGCTGGTCTTATCGGCACCACGTCACTGGGACTGGTGACGGTGCTATCTTACCTGACGGCATTCACTTATTTCGGTGCCGATCGTCTGGCTGATGGCACTTACGCTACCATCGTTCCCTATAACTTCACCTGGCTGCCTCTGGGCAATCTGCATTTCGACATGGGTATCCTCTTGGATCCTATTTCGGTCATGATGCTCATTGTCATTTCGACAGTCTCGCTGATGGTACATATCTATTCGTTCGGCTACATGCACGGTGAGAAGGGCTTCCAGCGTTACTACGCTTTCCTGAGCCTGTTCACCATGTCAATGCTCGGACTGGTTGTTGCCACCAACATTTTCCAGATGTACACCTTCTGGGAACTCGTGGGTGTCAGCTCATAT
>CACWOS010000025.1 GCA_902762565.1 uncultured Prevotellaceae bacterium | reverse complement strand
CATCGCCATTGAGAACAAACAGGAACACAAGCAAGAGGACAAGCACCATCACTATCTGCGCCGTGAGTTCAGCTACTCTAACTACGAGCAGAACTACGTGCTGCCAGACGATGTGGTGAAAGACCAGATTTCTGCCAAGGTAGAGGACGGCATCTTGACCATCACCATGCCGAAGACCGAGCCAAAGGAGAAAGTCACCAAGGCCATTGAGGTATCATAAGGCTTACAATTTCTGATTAGCCACATGGAGGGAGCAGCATCTAAACGAAGGTGTTGCTCCTTTTAGTATATAATCGGCTATGTGACTAATGATTTTCGTGATTATACGGCTTCTGACAATCCTACCATTGGAGTTTAGATATTCATATGAAGTTATATCTGCCATTGTTAGGAAGCATTGAAAATTACTATAGATGAACTATATGTTATCTAAAAAAAGCTATCATTAGAAAAGCATATTAGGGATTTTCCTATCGAGTTATAGGAAAAATCCGTTTCATAAATGTGACATTATTACTAATTTTGCAGCAGAATTGGTGTCGAAAGGCACTATTTTGAGCATCATTGGCGTAAAAAACAACTGAAAAAGCTCTACTTCCTTGGCTTTATGGGTATTTTTTACTAATTTTGCCGAGGAATTTGCCCGTAAAAGGGTGTGTTCTATAACATTGAGGGTTAAAATAGGAGCGTTATGCTTGTCTGATCGTTGTAAAGCCTGAGAAACTTAACAATAATAGCACAGACGACGGCGTAATTAGCTTCCACGT
Source organism: uncultured Prevotellaceae bacterium (assembly GCA_902762565.1). Classification (GTDB taxonomy): domain Bacteria; phylum Bacteroidota; class Bacteroidia; order Bacteroidales; family Bacteroidaceae; genus Prevotella. The sequence continues at coordinate 38,554 of CACWOS010000025.1, read as the reverse complement.
TTAGCGTGGACTGCTATTACTGTGTCATGTGCTATTGGGATTTCTCAGGCCCCATCAACGAAAGACGCGGAATCAGTTCACGCTTCTTTTGTGCCCCTAACAAAAGATACAGACTAAAAACAAATGGCATATGAGAAAACTACTTATGGGACTTCTATTATTGACAAGCTTGTCAATGCTGGTGGTTGGGTGCAAAAGTGAGTCAACTAAGAAAACCCCTGAACAATTATTTGATGAATGTGCTTCAGGTGTAGTACTTATTTATTGCGAGTCTTATCACTCTATAACTCTACCAACTGGACAAACAATGTATATGACGGGACTTGAAGAAAATGGCGATGCGGTGAATGTCACTACAGACGAGGAACTAATCAAAAGGAACTGTAATCGCATGTTCGGTACGGGATTCTTCATCGACAGCAAGGGTGACATCATGACGAACAGGCATGTCTTGAATGTCGCAATGGATGAGTTTGAGGCCCAAGAAAAGATTGTTGCATCATTACGTCGAGAACGCCAAACATACATTGATTCTATGGAAATGGCAAGACGAGCGTATGCTGAGTTGGAGGAGAAGAAAAAGGAATGCTATAGTCAGGATTTCTTTGGGAATGTTTACGTATCAAACCAAGAACTGCTTCAGAAGATAAATATTGTGATGGCCAATGTAGAAGAGAGGTTTAATGGGTGGAGGTATCTATGTGACTTCATCTCTGCCAATGCGAACCCACGAGCCATCAAGGTAAAGACCTATTCAAAACTTGGTATAGCCTATAATAACACTCATGTTGAGGACTTTGATGACTTTTTGAAAGGTAATCCTTGCACCGTCCGTAAAATATCAAGACGCGAGGATGCAGACTTGGCAATCATACAACTAAAGAAGAAGCAGACTCCAGAGCATGCACATGTGTTTGATGTCTCTGGAAAGGTTATGAAGGAAAAAGAGTCCAAGTCACCAAGCGATTACATCAACCAGATATTATTTGGCGAAACTCCCATGGAGGAAACTGATGCTGACGATCTTAAAATGGATCAGCAACTCTATATGATAGGTTATAATCACGGTATTGCCATAGCCCAAACCAGAGAAGGCATCAAGGCACAGATGACAAGTGGTAAGATTACTCAGTTACCCGATGGTATAAGGTTGCTATATAGCATCCCTACTATGCAAGGTTCGTCGGGTAGTCCAGTTTTTGACGAGGATGGAACCCTTAGAGGGGTCAACTTTGCCAAGGCTACTCTGAATGACGATTTCAACTTTGGCATACCAATGAACCTGATTAAGGATTTTCTTAAAGAGTAACGATATGGAAGAGAAGAAACTATGTCCCTATTGCGGAGAAGAGATTCTGGCTGTTGCCAAGAAATGTAAGCATTGCGGTGAGTGGTTGGACAAACCAAAGGAGGCCACTAAACCGATGGAACCTCGTCATGTGGGAGAACAAAAGAGTGGCACGAAGAAATGGAAGGTTGCTATTCCAGTAATAATTCTTATGCTTATCATAGGTGGTTATCTTGTTATGTCCAATCACCAGAGTAAGGCTGACAAAGAAATATTGGCAGAGAAAGCCGATCCCGTAATAAACTTTGCAGAGCCTGAAGAAGATGAGGATGAAACCGTAACATCCCCAAAGGAAAGTGTTATAGCCGAAACAACAGAGCATAAACCTGCTGACATATCAAGGATGAATTCCGATGACGCTTCTGCCGAGAACTATAGCTCCGAAGAGTTGTTAAGTTTGGGGGAGAGATTTGAAAAGGGCGTTGATGTTGAAGAGAACTTAGAGAAAGCCTTCTATTATTATGAGAAAGCCGCTCTGTCTGGTGACCCTGCCGCGTTAAACAAGTTGGGGAACATGTACGCCCAAGGGAAAGGCTGTACAAAGAATGCTTCTAAAGCTGCAAGCTATTATCTTGCTGCTGCTGAAAAGGGGAACAAATATGCACAGCATAACATTGCGTGGTGTTATTGGGATGGCATCGGTGTTGGGAAAAACCGAGATGCGGCGATAATGTGGATGCAGCGTTCTGCAGCACAAGAATATGAGAAAGCTAAAAAAGCATTAGAAACAATGGGAGTTGAATAATATGGAAGAGACAAAACGTTGCCCGTATTGTGGGGAAGAGATTCTTGCCGTTGCCAAGAAATGTAAGCACTGTGGGGAGTGGTTGGAGCCTAAAGAGACTCCAAAGGTAAAGAAACCATGTCCCATCTGCGGTGAACTTGTAGATGAAGGTCTCATAATCTGTCCACACTGCAAAGAACCCATGAATGAAGAGAAAGACAATGAGATAACAACTAATCCACATGTTCCAAAAACAATTGAATGTAATAAGGACTCTAATAATGCAGAAGAAAGCATTCCTTACAAGTATTATATTCAGTTTGCATTTGGGGCAGTAATATTAGGAAACATTCTTTCCTTTGCAAATGATTTTGCTGAAGAATACACATCTGAAGTAGGTGGATTGGTAGGACAATTTGTAAGCTACGGTCGTGCTGTCCCATCATGGATAGGAGCTGTCCTTGATGGTATCGGAACGATATTTCTTTTATGGAACGTTGCTGACTGTATCAGGAGCCAAAAGAAAGCCGAAGGAGGAGATGATGATGCCACATCTCTTCTATTAAGAGCCCTTTCCATTTTATATGTTGCAAGTAATAGTATTGGTTGTTTTATGGAAGGAGGAATTCTACTGGTGCTTGGTATATTGCTCGTAATCCTAATGGCTATTAATGGATTTATTTTGAAAAATGAAAAGGATTCAATGCTTGTCAATATCGGCAAGGCATTCATTGCAAATGTCATTATCGCGTTTATCATTCTTAGAACTTTGTTGCGATCTGGTTATGACCCAACAATATATTTATGGTCAGCATTCCTAAGCAGTATTGTCTGGGTTTATGCTATATATACAGCGCATAAGTATCTTTTGAAAAACAAATAACGGTATATTATGAAACAGTTACTATCAATTCTATTTACATTGACACTATGCACAGCACCGTGTCAAGCTCAATTCGGTGGTCTCGGCGGTTTGCTCAAAGGAGCCAAGGCTGCTAATGATGCACGAAAAGCAAAGAAGAAGGCCCAGGAAGCATGGGGCAATACAAAAGTGAAAGACATCCGTAGAGATGCCACCATCGACACTGCCAGTGTCGAGTACAAGAAAGCTATGGCTGAAGCACAGCAACGGATGTACGAAAACAATCCTGAGCTTAAGAAACTTATGGAGATGCAAGGTGATACGGCTGCTTTGAAGAAATACTACGAAGAAAAATACGGCGGTATGTCTCAGGAGGAGATGACCAGAAAAATGCTGGAAGAAGCGGGGATTGACTACGACAGCAAGGAGTTCCAGGATGCTTATACAAAAGCCCAGAGAATGTCGGGATTTCAGGACGATCCTGTTTTCAAGAAGATTATGGCAGAACAACGTCAGCCTACTATGCAGGAAGCAACCTACCTGAATGAGAAGTATGGCACCAGTTTCGAATATGAAGGTATGGAGGCATACAATGACTCGGTAGGTGTCTTTGCTAATTTGGATGGCAAAATGAAACCCATGAGCATCACAAAACCAAAATCGATCACAGACGAGAAGCCCATTCCCGATTTCGGACAGGATGCTATAAAACAGTATGTGCAGAACTATATAGTGTTTTTAAAAAAGCCTCTTGCAGACAGGGAGATTGTTGATAGTGTACAGAATTACATGATATACAATAATAGGCACGCTGACGAACAGTTTAAGGGGACGGCAAGGTTCACACTTTACTCTAACCTTGAAACAAACATGCAGGAATTAAAAGTCAATGAGTTCCTTTCTCGTAAGATTTCAGATTTCACAGAACCGATTGACCCTAAGAATATTTTTGTATTCAAGGTACATAAGGGAATTGGATGCCGATACATGGAGTATATGTATTCAAAGATCAACTATAAGCAGAGTGAATTGATGGATTATATCAGCAAGCGTCTGGTTAATGAAGGGTACATTGATGCAAATATCAATCAAAAACTCTCTGACGATGAACTATTCAAAGCAATAGACAAGATGGAATTCCAATTCAAGGTTGGGAAACTCTTGGAGATGCGTCAGAATAAAGACAAGTTCCTTTACACGAGCATTATTCCTGCTGCCAAGAACGTAAGGATGTCATCCAATACTCGTAAGATTGGTCATGTGACAGCCCTTGATATTACTATAGATGCAGAACCAGGAGAATATGCCTTCATAATTCGCAATCCAGAAGTTGAGCAGTATTTTAAGCAGATGAAAGAAGAGTCGGAGGACAAAGATCTTCAGAACTTTGACATTTCCGTTTTAACGGAAGGAGCATTTTTCTTCACCATCAAGTAACTGGCATTGCAATCTGAAATAATTGAGCGGTACGATCAAAATTGGTCGTACCGCTATTTATTAATATACTTCACTCTCCTTCTATTCTTTCAACAGTTCAGTCTTTATTATGATAGGCTTCCCACAGTGAGGGCAAATACCAGAAGAAGGAAGCAAGTCAACTTCATCACGAAAGAAATCACCGACATTACATCCTATAACATCTGCTATACGTTGTAGGGTATTGACTGTTGGGTTCCGACTAAGATTTTGGGAAAGGGTAACACGTGTGATTCCCATTTCAGCTGCAACTCGTTCTATCGTCCAGCCCTTTTCCTTTATTATTGACTTAACATCCATATGTATGATTTTAATATGTGCAGGCAAAATTAGATAAAACTTTTAATATTATTGCATATACACATACATTATTAAAATAATTTAAGATTATCGTCATATATTTACATTATTGTTAAGTATGATTAAAATCATTCAAAAACATTGCAAATTGTTTGGTGGTATGATTAAAATCAACTACCTTTGCGGTAGTATTAAACATTTACCACAATGAAGTATAGAACATTAACAACCCAAGAAATGGCGTATGCGCATGAGCAACTATCTTCGCGTTCGAAAGAAGAGAATACTGCATACTGGTATTTCCCTGAAAAGATGAAAGCCAAGGTGAAGAGGAACTATCCCATTGCTTTTGAAGGCTATGATACGGCCTATTATCCTGATTTTGTTCTGTTAGATGAGCAAATTATTATCGAGATAGACGGTGGCTACCACAACGGGCAAAAACAAATTGGTCGTGATGAGAGAAAAGACCAAGTGTTCGGTGATAACGATTTTGCAATTATCCGCATCAAGAATGAGGATACCAGTGTCAACGTTTCGTTTTGGGAAAGGCTCATAGAAGGCCTTTCAAAAATTGATCAGAATGGAAACAGGGCTACCATCCCCATTTACATAAAAGAACTGAAATCAATGCGTGACAGAGAAATTCAACTTTGGACTTCATTGGATTACATTCCAGAAATGAGTCTTGTCAATACGCACCGGCATAAGAGAATCAGGAACTTATATGAATATCTATCTTAAATTATAGTGAATATGGAAGAAAGAGTATTTCATTTTAATGATGCAGGACTAAGGTTCTATCAGGTAAAGAATATGGGACACTACCAGATTCTTGTTCAAGACAATACAGACAAGGATGCAAGCCCTTCGGTTCCGCAAAGAATTACGGCTGAGAATTACACTACATTATCACCCGTCTGCAAAGGACATTCATGGAGTCTTGACAGATGCGTGGGCGTTATTAACATAAGTGATCAGGAGTCCATCCATGTTGATGATGAAAGGGACTATATTGAAGTTAGGCCGCATTTCGACAAGCTAACACCTGTCGAGGAAGGCTATCCTGACGGACGTATGTGTGCCGGTAAGAGAAAGATAATTGTCGATATTCTTGTGCCACCGTCTCGCCCCTTCGAAAAATTGAACAACATGGTTGGCTGTAAAGATATCAAGCAGCGACTTGAAGAGTTCAAAAGCCTTGCGGAATATAACAAGGCTTGTCTCCGCCAATCGTGGGAGTATCCAGTCATGCACATTTTCCTACATTCAGTCTTTTATGGAAACCCCGGTACTGGCAAAACAACAGTCTGCCGCCTATATGGTGCGCTCTTGAAGGAAGCAGGACTGCTGAGCAAGGGCCACGTAGTGGTTGCAGACAGAAATATCTTCTGTGGAGATTGCTTTGGCGATACAGAGGCAATGATTCCAGAACTCATTGAAATGAGTAAAGGGGGCATCCTGATGTTTGATGAAGCATACCTGTTGGAAGGAGTGCATAGTGAAGACCCAAATAAGATGGTGTTACCACTTCTATTATCTGCACTTGCTGATGAAAAGAACAAGGACTTCGCCGTTGTCCTTTGTGGCTATAAAGACAAGCTCGACAAGATGATTGAGCAGAACCCTGGCCTATACTCAAGATTCGTGAATCGCTTCGAGTTCAAAGATTACACTCTCGATGAGCTTACCGAGATAGGAATCCGTTACCTAAAGTCCTTTGGGCACACCTTTTCTTTAGACGGTTTGGCAGCTTTCCGCGAGGAACTATCAAAGGCAATGGCGAGCAGAACAAAGACATGGGCAAATGCACGTTCTGTAAAGAGTATGATAGAGAACTGTTACGTAAAACGAGCTATGCGATATGGCAAAGGCGGAACATTGGATAGAGAGATAACAGCAGAAGATATATGTTCCATCCCTTATGAGCGTCGCAATAAAATCGGATTTAACCTGTGATACTAATAAGTCGATTATAGTGTGCCTACAATGTGCCTACAACTTTGAAATATTTAGGAAACAAAAATCCCGTAAGTAATTAACTTACAGGACTTTAACTTTTGGGTGCCCGGACGGACTCGAACCGTCGACATTCAGAACCACAATCTGACGCTCTAACCAACTGAACTACGGGCACCATGCTGGTTTTGCGGGTGCAAAGGTACGCATTTTCTTCCGAATAGCCAAACTTTTAAGCGTTTTTTTAGCAAAAAAGTTGTTTTCCCAGTTTTTTTTCGTACTTTTGCAGTCAACTAAACTCGATATGAACAGACTTATTTATCATTTGGTGGCATTTCTTGTGGTGGCGATATGGGGTACTACCTTCGTATTCACCAAGCTGTTGCTAATAGCTGGACTCACGGCAGCGCAAATCTTCGTGTTACGCTTCGTCGTGGCCTATGTGCTGTTGTTTGCCTACTCTCTGACGCGGTGGTCGTTCAGGCTGTTTGCCTCGTCGTGGAAGGACGAACTGCTGATGGCGGCGCTGGGTGTGACGGGCGGTTCGCTCTATTTTCTGATGGAGAACAGCGCCATGATCTATACCACTACGACCAACACGTCGCTCATTGTTTGCCTGTGTCCCCTGTTTGCTGCCCTGCTGATAGCCTTATTCTATCGTTCCCAGCGTCTGCATGGTTTGCAGATTGTGGGTACCGTGATGGCTGCCATAGGTGTTGTTGTGGTTGTGCTTAACGGTCATTTCGTGCTCCACCTGTCACCCTTGGGCGATACGCTGGCCTTTGGTGCCTGTCTCTGTTGGGCGCTTTATTCGCTGTTGATGATTCCTGCCAACCAGCGCTACAATTCATTGTTCATCACGCGTAAGGTTTTTTTCTACGGATTGTTGTCCATGATACCTTATTTTATAGTCAGTCCTGAATGGCCGTCGCTCAGTTTGGTGTTGCGGACTGATGTCCTGCTCAATCTGCTCTTTCTGGGCTGCGTAGCCTCTATGTTATGTTACCTGTTATGGAATTGGACCATCAAGAAGCTTGGTGCCGTTGTCGTCACCAACTATGTCTATTTCAATCCTGTGGTCACAGTATTCTTCGCATGGATTGTTCTTACTGAGCGCATCACCCTCTACTTTCTCCTTGGCACACTGCTCATCCTTGTCGGCATGTATTTCTGCAACAGAGGGAGATAATAATAAAAGGGCAAAGAGACGCTCCGATTGGGGGCGTCTCTCTTGTCTATGATCCTTGTGGAGATTACTTCTTGGTAGAATCAGTAGCTGCGGGAGTAGCGGCTGCAGGAGCAGCAGCATCCTTCTGCTGGCTAGCACCAAAGCCAGGAAGATTGTTAGGATTGGTGACAGGGTTCTCGATGTTCTCCATCACTGAGCTGTCAGCAGTAGCTGTAGGAGCAACCCAAGCACAAACAACGCTGATGACCACCATAGCTGCAGCGAGACTCCATGTGGCCTTCTCGATGAAGTCAGTGGTCTTGCGAACACCACCAATCTGGTTGTAAGATGCGAAGCTTGAAGACAAGCCACCACCCTTAGACTCTTGAATCAGCACGATACCAATCATCAGTACGGCTGCAATCACAATAAGAATTACAAATAATGTGTACATGTTACTTTTGAATTTTGTTATTACTGTTTATTATTAATTTTTCTAAGAATCGTATTTGGTCGGTAAAATAGGCGTTCTTCTTCGGATAGCGCTCCGAGAGACGCGTAATGATGTCGAGCGCACGCTGGTAGCGTCCCTGCTTGATATAGATGCGTGCCAGCGTTTCTGTGAAGTATTCCTCTTCGCCCTCTTCTTCGTGGTCGTGGTCGTCGCTTGACGGTTCCTCAGGCAAATCAATCATGATACGTCCTTTCTCCTGTTCCAGGAAGGTGTCTATGAGGTCTTGTCCCTTCATCTGTGGCGTGTCCTTTGGCTCGTTGACGTTGCCATCGCCCTCGCAAGCCAGCAGATAGGCCACATAGTCGACAGCAGCATCGGCAGGTGTGGGCTTACGCTTGTTTTTCTCGCTAGTCTCTTCTTCATCCTGAGGAATAGAGTCGAGGAAGTTGTCGATGAGGTCGATGGTGCGAGAAGATGGGCTGTCTGCTTTTGGTTTTGGGCTGTTAGCCGTAAGCTGCTGGCGCAACTGGTAGTGGGCTGCCTCAACCATTTGGAAGATGGTCTTGCGGTCAGTGATATAGACGGCAGCGCGACGTAGCTCTTCGTCGAAGGTCGCATCGTGAAGCAGATACAGGTTCTGCAACATCAGAAGGCGTGCCGTCTGGAAATACGGATGCAATGCCAGTATGGAGCGCAATTCGTAGAGCGTATCGCGATCCATCCGTTCTGGGTGATTGATGAGTTCCGTTATTTCCATTTACTATTCACTTTTTCACTATTCACTATTCACTTTTCACTAGCGCAGCGCCTGTCACCAGTTCGCCACTGTTGCATTGAATATCTGGTCGCAAATGTCCTTGCACATCTGAGTTACCAGATCTTCCTGTACCGCTTGAAGCGACAGCGTGGTTTCATATGACTGTGATGACGAGAACTGCTTCTCGAAGTCTTCAGCGTGGTTGGCATTGTTGGTGAAGCGCACATTGACCGTCATGGTCAGCTCTGTTTGAGCTGAATAGCCCTCAGACGATACCGACTTGTTGCGCTGTGAGTATTGTGTAATCTCACCCTCAAGTTTCAGGTCGCCATTGCGCTTAACCTGTGAGAGGCGAGTGTTACGTGAGTACATATCCTTCAACTCGTTGTTGAACATGGGCCCCATAGGACTCCACACATAGCTGGAACGAATGGGGAAGTCGGCAATCTGGATGGTCTTGGTCTTGCTATAGTCTATGCTGGCACCATTGAACTTATAGCTCACGGAGCAAGATAAAAGTAAAAAGGTAAAAAGGTAAAAAGGTAAAACACGGCACAGGTTCTTGCCTGCACAGTGTCGTTTCATCTCGTAGTAAATCCAAATCTTCATTTTTTACCTTTTTACTATTTTACCATTACTTGTCCAGTCCATATTGTTTCAGTCTTCTATAGAGCGTGCGGTCGCTGATGCCCATTTCCTGTGCTGCCTTCTTGCGGTTACCTCCGTTACGGCTCAGAGCCTTCTCCAATGCCTGACGACTCCAGTCGTTGACGTTCAGGTTCTCTGGCTCTGGCTCTACGTACTCCTCGGCCTCCGCATCTTCGGCAGAGGCAAGCGGTGAGAGGCTTGAGGCAAGAGGCGAGTAATTCGTAGGTGCCAGCTGAGTGGTGGGAAGCGGAGTGGAAGAGGATACGGCTGTCGAGCCCTGTACGTCCTCAATCTGCTTCTTCAACGTACTCATCTCGCGTCGCATATCGTTGACGTTCGAGCGTAGTTCGAAGAGAATCTTATAGAGTATCTCCCGCTCGTTCTCGAATGTGTGGTCGCCTTCTTTGTGGATGGTTGCCAACTGCGTGGTTTCCTGATCTTGCGGAATGAACTTCGAGAGAATCTGGGGTGTTATCAAGCGCTCGGTGCTGAGAATGGACAGCTGCTCAGTAATGCTCTTCAACTGGCGGATATTACCTGGCCATTTATAGTGTGTCAGCATCTGCTTGGCTTCGTCAGTCAGCACCACCTTGTCCATACGGTATTTCTCGGCCATCTGCATGGCGAAGAGTCGGAACAGCAGTACGATGTCCTCGCCACGGTCGCGCAGGGCAGGCATTTGTATCTGTACCTGATTCAGTCGGTAGTAGAGGTCTTCGCGGAAACGGCCCTCGCTGATGGCCTTCTGAATGTTGACATTCGTAGCAGCCACTATGCGAACATCCGTCTTGCGAATCTCCGTACCACCCACAGGGATATATTCGCCATTCTCCAGTACGCGTAGCAGACGGGCCTGAGTGGCCATCGGCAGTTCGCCCACCTCGTCAAGGAACAGCGTACCTTTATTGGCTACACCGAAGTAACCCTGCGAGTCGTTGATGGCACCCGTAAACGAACCCTTGACGTGTCCGAAGAGCTCAGAATCGATAGTACCCTCAGGGATGGCGCCGCAGTTAATAGCGAAATACTTTTCGCGGCGTCGCGGCGAGTTGTCGTGAATGATGCGAGGCAGGATGTCTTTACCCACACCGCTCTCACCGATAATCAACACACTAAGGTCAATGGGCGCCACCTTGAGGGCGACGTCCAGCGCGTTGTTCAGAGCCTCGCAGTTGCCTACGATGTTGTAACGCTGTTTAATGTTCTGAAGTTCAGTTGTCTTCATTCAGCCGTTTTTAGCCAATTTGGCCGCAAAGGTACAAAGAAAATCTGACATAATGGCACACTTTTGGCAGAAATTTATTATTCTGCTGCCGTTTCTCTGTTTGTTTCGTCCCTGTCAGCAGGTTTTTCCTTGCGATTAGCGTCTTTTGAACGTACGGCAAAACGAGCCTTTTCGCCGTCTTCACGCTTCTCGTGGAACAGCTTGGGCAGGGGATTCTTCAGCGGCTCGTCGTAGTCCTGACGATTACGGAATACGTCGATGGCCGTATAGATGGCCTGCCGCAGGGAATTCTCGTCAGCCTTACCCTGTCCGGCTATGTCGTAAGCTGTGCCGTGGTCTGGTGACGTGCGTATGATGGGCAGTCCAGCGGTATAGTTGACGCCACTCTCCAAGGCAATCGTCTTGAAGGGGGCCAGTCCCTGATCGTGATACATGGCCAGTACACCATCGAAACGATAGTAAGTGCCTGAGCCGAAGAAACCATCGGCAGGGTAGGGCCCAAAGGCCTGAATACCCTTTTCTGCCAACTCGTTGATAGCGGGTTTGATGATGTCTTTCTCCTCAGAACCCAGCAGGCCGTCGTCGCCAGCATGCGGATTCAGCGAGAGTACGGCGATGCGCGGATTGGAGATGCGGAAGTCGCGCTTCAGAGCAGTATGGAAGATGGTCGCCTTCTGGATGATGCCTTCCTTGGTGATGGCTTTGGCTACATCCTTGATGGCCAGATGCGTCGTGACAAGAGCCACACGCAGCGTATCGTTCATCAGAATCATGAGGGCTTTTTGACCTTCACCTACGCTGGTCTCGATATATTCGGTATGACCAGGAAAGTGGAAGCCAGGGCTCTGGATGGTAGCCTTGTTGATGGGTGCTGTCACTAGCACGTCGTACAAACCAGCTCGGAAGTCGGTCATAGCCCTGTCGAGAGCACGAAGTGCAGCGTCACCAGCTTCCTTGGCGGGTTGTCCAAACTCTATCTTTACCTCGTTGTCGAAGCATGCCAGCAGGTTCAGTTTGCCGTCGTGTGCCTCTTCAGCCTTGTTGATGATGGTGAAGCTGGTGTCCAAGTTGAGTGCCTTCTTATGGTAGGCAGCAATCTTGGGCGAGCCATAGATGATAGGTGTGCAAAGTTCGAGGATGACAGGGTCTGAAAAGGCCTTGAAAATCACCTCGTAACCGACACCATTGGTATCTCCTTGCGTGATGGCCACGCGAATTTTTTTGTCTTGTTCCATAATGGTTTTTATGTTGTTATGCTGTTATTCCGTTATTTCGATGTTTTCGTTATTCTTCTTTGCTGTCGACAGCAGTCCACAGGCCGCAAAGATGTCTTGTCCACGTGAGGCACGAATGGTTGTCGTGATGCCATGATGAGTCAGATAGTCGCGCAAGGCCTCCATACGTGATTCGTCGGAGCCAGGCAGGTCGACATTTGGTATTTCGTGGAAGCGAATCAGGTTGACGCGACATTCCAGACCTTCCAGCAAACGTACTATCTCGCGACCATAGAGTGGGGTGTCGTTCAGTCCGCCAAAGCAGATGTACTCGAAGGAGCAACGGCGCTGGTGGGTAAAGTCGTACTGTTTCAGCAGGGCTATCGTCTCTTCCAGCGGCATCGCCTTCTCTGCCGGCATCAGTTGCAGACGCTGTTCGTGCAGTGGCGAGTGCATGGAGATGGCGACGTGGCATTCACTCTCGTCAAGGAACTGCTTCAACTTGTTCTTCACACCCACGCTGCTAACGGTAATGCGCTTTGGACTCCACTGCCAACCCCAGTCGGCTGTCATGATGTCGCACGTCTTCAGCACGGCATCAAGGTTATCCATGGGTTCGCCTTGTCCCATGAAGACGATGTTGGTCAGACGGTCTACCTCAGGTAGCGCATATATCTGATTCAGAATGTCGGCTGGTGTTAGGTCACCCTGCCAGCCCTGCTTTCCTGTCTGACAGAACAGACAGTTCATCTTACACCCCACCTGACAAGATACGCATAGTGTGGCGCGATCCTTGTCTGGGATAAAGACGGTTTCAACAAACAGCCCCGTCGTGTTTGTTGCTGTGCCACAGCCATATACAGGAAAGAGATACTTGATGGTGCCATCCTTCGAGCGCTGGCAATCAATGGGAGCCAAAGCCCCTACCTCGTATGTTTCGTTCAATCGTTCACGGTTCTGTTTCGAGATATTCGTCATCTCGTCAATGCTCTTGACATGCTTCTCGTAGAGCCACTGAGCTATCTGCCTGGCTGTGAAAGCTGGCATACCTAAACTGCCGACAACAGCCTTCAGCTCTGTCGGAGTCAGTCCCAAAAGTCGTTTCTTTTGTGGAATCATGGGTGCAAAGGTACGAATAAGTGAGCGAAAAACCAAATTTATTTGGTGTTTCGTAGAAAAAATACTATCTTTGCAGCTAAAATCAACGAAAAGAGAACAATGATAAAAAAAACGGATTGCTTTTTGGCCTGTCCTGACAAGCAGACAGCTGACGCTCTGACCAGTCAGTTGAATAAGAGCACATCAGTGAGAGGCATTTATTTTCTTCATGATATTCCCTTGCAAAGTACCAGCTACCTGGTGCATGTTGCTGAACAAGCCAATGCCGACTACGTCTTGCTACAACTCAAGCCAGTAGCCATCACATTTGGTGCTGGCGCTTTGGAGCGTATGATGGCTGTGGCCAGCGATACGAGTGCGGCCATGGTTTATGCCGATAGATATGAGGTAAAAGACGGTGTCGTGGAGCGTCATCCCGTGATAGACTATCAGGAAGGTTCGCTGCGCGACGACTTCGATTTCGGCTCGCTGTTGCTTATTCGTACTTCCTTGTTGCAGAAGTATGCTGCCAGCGAGCGTGAAGCTGACTACCGTTATGCCGGATTCTATGATTTCCGTTTGTTCCTGAGTCGCGAGGGACGTTTGTTCCACTTGAACGAGTTCCTGTATACCGAGGAAGAGCGTGATCTTCGTGCTTCAGGCGAGAAACAGTTCGACTACGTGAATCCTGCCAATCGTGAGGTGCAGATTGAAATGGAACAAGCCTGTACGGCTCATCTGCGTGAGGTGGGCGCATTGGTGGATACGACTCAGTATCAGGATGTTGACTTCGACGAACAGGATTTCGGTGTAGAGGCTTCTGTCGTCATTCCCGTCTTCAATCGTGTTAAGACCATCAAGGATGCCGTAGAGAGTGCCTTGTCGCAGAAGACATCGTTCAAGTATAATGTCATCGTAGTGGACAACCACTCCACGGACGGCACTTCCGACATGCTATCCCGTATGTTGCTATCTCATAGCGACAAACTCCACGTCATCGTCCCTGAACGTTCAGACTTGGGCATTGGTGGATGCTGGAACGAGGCCATTTACAGTGAGTATTGCGGACGCTTTGCCGTCCAGCTGGATAGCGACGACCTCTATTCGTCGCCAAAAACATTGCAGCAGGTCGTAGATGCTTTCCATAAGCAGAAAGCAGCAATGGTCATAGGTTCCTATCGTATGTGCGACTTCGAGTTGAACACCCTGCCTCCTGGCTTGATAGCTCATAAGGAGTGGACAGACGAGAACGGACCTAACAATGCCCTGCGTATCAATGGCTTAGGTGCGCCGCGTGCCTTCTTTACCCCTCTGCTGCGTAGCATTGGTTTCCCCAATACATCGTATGGTGAGGACTATGCGTTGGGACTGCAGTTCTCGCGTCATTACCGCATAGGCCGTATCTTTACGGAGCTTTACCTCTGTCGTCGTTGGGGAGGCAATTCGGATGCGGCTCTTTCCGTCGATAAAGTCAATGCTAACAACCTGTATAAGGACCGTCTGCGCACGATAGAGCTGAAGGCTCGTCAGAAGGTCAAGGAGGGTAGGGAAGACTCGTTGACGGAATCGCCTATCATGCGTTTCTTCCATCGTCAGTTGCAGACGTGGCATGACGTACGCCAGCGCTATCGTGACTTGGAACAGGTGGAGACTCGTGAATTGGTCACCGATACCATGACGCTGAAGGCACAATGGAATCCTGCCCGTATGGGTTCGACGGGGGCTAAGATTGATGCCAAATCGATAGCTGAGCGTCCTTGCTTCCTGTGTGCCAAGAACCGTCCTATTGAACAGATGCATCGTGTCATTGACGGCAAATATGAATTGCTGGTCAACCCATTCCCCATTCTGCCCATCCACTTCACGCTGCCCATGCTGAAGCACCAACCTCAGCGCATTCTGCCTATGTACGGTGAGATGCTGAAGGTGGCCGAACAGAATGCGGATGTTACCTTATTATATAATGGCCCACGTTGTGGCGCCTCGGCCCCCGATCATGCCCATTTGCAGTCCGTAGGTACGGGCCATCTGCCCTTGCAACAGGCTTGGCAGCGCTTGAGCCGTAATCTGGTGGAGGTGGTGAAGGACGATGAGGATAATGGCATCTACCAGATTGTCGACTATCCTGCTGCTGCCTTCGTCATCCGTAGTCATAGCCAGAACGTAGGCGAACAGCTGTTCCGTCGTCTCTACGATAGTCTGCCTGCATCAGAAGAAGAGCCCATGATGAACGTCATCGTATGGCGCGATGCCGATGCAGTGCTCAGCGTCGTGCTGCCTCGCAGGAAACATCGTCCGGCATGCTATACAGCTGATGGCGATGCACAATACATCATCAGTCCAGGCGCTGTGGATATGGGAGGTCTTATCATTACGCCGCGTGAACAGGATTTCCGTCGCGTGACACCAGAGCTCGTTCTCGACATCTATCGCGAGCTGTCGCTGACACCTGAGCAGCTGCAGGAAGTTGTGGAGCGTGTCAAGAGTGAAAAACTCAATGTTCAGCGTTCAATGTTCAATGTTCAACGTCTGAAGGAACAGCCTTGTGTCAAGGTAGGCATTGTCAGCGGTCAGAAGATTGAGTTTGCACTGAATGCGCCTTATACCGCTAAGGGTGAGACAATAGAAGGCAAACAGACGGTAGAGTTCTCTGAAGGTGGTATCCTGTGGAATGGCAACCAGTATCGCGAGCTGACTTTCACACCGTCCAGTGCCGATGCTTCGTTCTCGTTGTTCGATGTCACCATTGGTGTCAATTTCCACTGGGAACGTAAGGAGACACAGACCTTCCTGGGCACGTTGAGACTGGTTGTGGAGTCCGACCAGATTACGGCTATTAACGAACTGCCTGTCGAGAAGTATCTGGCCTCAGTCATCTCCAGTGAGATGAAGGCTACGGCAGGTCTTGAACTCTTGAAGGCACATGCTGTCATCTCGCGTTCATGGCTATTGGCCCAGATGAAGCGGAGAGAGGAGAGTGGAGAGAAAAGAGACGGCTTCTTCTCGTTTATCAAGAAGGACGACGAACTCATTCGCTGGTATGACCGCGAAGACCATACCATCTTTGATGTCTGTGCTGACGACCACTGTCAGCGCTATCAGGGTATTACCAAGCAGACCAGTAAGAATGTGGAACAGGCACTGAAAGCTACACGTGGCCAGATATTGTGCTATGGTGATGAAATCTGTGATGCCCGTTTCTCGAAGTGCTGCGGTGGTGTCACCGAGGAGTTCCAGTATTGCTGGGAAGATACGCCCAAACCCTATCTGGTTAGTGTCGAGGATCCCTTCTGCAATACCAGCGACAAGGCTGTACTTGCCCAGGTGCTCAACGACTACGACCAGGAAACCAACGACTTCTATCGCTGGACGGTGGAATATACTGTGGACGAGCTTTCTCAGCTCGTCAATGATAAGCTGAAAGACGACTTCGGTACCATCACCGACCTCATTCCCCTGGAGCGTGGTAAGAGCGGCCGTATCTGGAAACTGAAGATAGTAGGCACCAAGAAGAGCTTCATCATTGGTAAGGAACTCGAAATCCGACGTGCGCTCAGCGAGAGCCATTTGTATAGCTCAGCCTTCGATGTGGAAAAGACTGCCAAGGGCTTCCGCCTGAACGGTAAGGGCTGGGGACACGGTGTCGGACTCTGTCAGATTGGTGCTGCCGTCATGGGCCAGCATGGCTACAAGTACGACCAGATTCTCCTTCACTATTATCGGAACGCTGAAATTAAGAGAATTTATTAAAGCCGCCATAACGAAATGTTGGAACGTCGGAATAACGTCATAACGAAATAACGAAAATTAAAGAAATATGAATAAAAGAAATCCTTGGGCCTGGATTCCCACCCTTTATATTGCTGAGGGTTTGCCCAACGTTGTTGTAATGACCGTTGCTGTAGTTATGTACATGCAATTGGGTCTTAGTGATACCGATATCGCCCTCTATACCGGCTGGCTCGGACTGCCGTGGGTCATCAAACCCCTGTGGAGTCCTTTCGTCGACCTCTATCGCACCAAGCGTTGGTGGGTGCTTTCCATGCAGTTGCTGCTAGGCTCTTCCTTGGCGGGTGTCGCCTTTACGCTCAATGCGCCTTTCTGGTTTCAGGGCTCTATGGCCTTCTTCTTCCTCATGGCGTTCTCCAGTGCTACGCATGACATAGCGGCAGACGGCTACTACATGCTCGAACTTGACGACCACCAGCAGGTGTGGTTCGTGGGCATTCGCAACACGTTCTATCGCTTGGCAGTTATCTTCGGCAATGGTGTGCTGATTCCTGCTGCTGGCATGTTGCAACTCATGTTCCGCAATCAGAAAGCCTTTACGTGGAGCCTCGTCTTCTACGGTATGGCAGCTCTGTTTATTGCCATCTGGCTCTACCATGCTTACATCATGCCACGTTCGGCAGCTGACCAGCGCCACAATACCAATGCTAGCGAGGTGGCATCTGGCATCGTGACGGCCTTCCGCACCTTTTTCCAGAAACTGCCTCCCAAAGAGATGATATTTGCCATGCTCTTCCTCTTGTTCTACCGCTTCCCTGAGGCCTTGTTGGGCAAGATGAGCGTGACGTTCCTCATGCGTCCCAATTCGGCAGGTGGTCTCGGCCTGTCACCGCAGGAGTTCGGCCTGGCCAGTGGCACCATTGGTGTCATCGGTCTGACGCTGGGTGGCATCTTAGGTGGACTCTTGGCTGGTCGCGATGGTTTCAAGCGTTGGCTGTGGCCTATGGTCTGCGCCATTACCCTGCCTGATATCGTATATGTCTATATGAGTTATGCCATGCCCAGCAACCTGGTACTCATCAGCACCTGTATCTTCATCGAACAGTTCGGCTACGGTCTGGGCTTCACCGCCTTGACGCTTTATATGCTCTATTTCTCGAAGGGCGAGTTCCAGACGTCGCACTATGCTTTCTGCACGGCTTTCTCCTACCTCGGACTGATGCTGCCAGGCATGTTGTCTGGTTGGCTGAAGGACCAGTTAGGCTATAATTCCTTCTTTATCCTTGTCATGTTCCTCTGTGCCATCACCTTTGCAGTCACGGCATTCATCAAGGTCGATCCCGACTTTGGAAAGAAAGTTGAAGAATAACTATGGATGCTTCTAAGGAATAAAATCCGGTTTCGGCCGACCGCTCGGATATATCAGGGCGGGTGCTCCAAGATGTAAGGGCGCCCGCCCTAATTGATGCGGTCGTCCGACCGAATCCGGCAAGATGCCGTTTCTCTCCCTGTTATATGCCGTTTCTTCCCCTGTTTACACAGGTCTTTTCCCCTTTCAGAACGTACTCCCGTTTTATCAAGAAAGAACTTCTTTCTCTTTATCCCCCTATATTTTTTGCCTTTTTCTCACATATTTTGAAAATAATTGTCTCATTTTGCTCGCAATTAGAAAAAAATACTTATATTTGCAAGCGGAATCGGGGAGAAATCCGGTTTCGCAGATGCATTAGCTTTTATTTCGCACTTGCCAAAGACGCCTGAGAAACTTCTTTTGGAATAGTTCGATTTAACAAGCGATGGGAGGCCTGAAAGGCAACCCAGTACTCTTGCATTAAGCTATGCACACGCCATTGGCGTGGAGCATTCTTATAAGAGTACAGGGGTTCCATTTCTCAGGCGCGCCCCTTTGGTAAGTGCATAAGAGTGGCCACGCCATTTTTGTGTCCTTACGTTTGCATTGCCTCAAAACGATCATTACTAACCCTTAATTATGAGTACAGAATTATGGACAAAAAAGTTAATGTAAGAATTGTTGCTATGGGTAGCATCATCTCGGAGTTGGACACCAAAAGAATAAAGAACTGGAAATCCGAACTGTTTGACATCGAGTTGATAGAGGAACGAGGCTATCTTCCTCAAAAGTCTGATTTGGAGTATGATGACTCTTGGGCATACTCTGATGATTTACTTGAAACAGAACTACCCGACATCAAACCGTCAGGGGTGAATGGTCTGGATTTAACGGTATATATATTAGATGCCCCTCTTGAGGAGGACTGTTATACTCGTATTATTAGTGGCAACAGGATACTTATAACTTATTTTGATGCCAGAGAACTTCTTATTAAAGAGAACATCCCATTAGAAAACTATTTGATTTCAAATATTTATACTTATGTGTTATTGTTGTTTGCAAAAATCAATAGTGGACAGAAGCCAGTCCTTGACTTAGATGACGAGGATGCAATTACCCATGACTATCGCGACAGTTGTATTTACGACATGTGTGGTAACAAAGAGGAAATCGTTTACTCATGTGTTGAGCCATGTCTCTGCGGTAAGTGTGAAGAGTATTTGACTAAAAGAAATGTAACCATCCAAGAAATAGAGAGTGCAAGAAAAGAGTTAAAGAGACTAAGGCGAAATAGGTATTACAGAATTGTTCATTGGTTGAAGCACCACCCAATGGACTCCTTTTTTCTGTCGTGTTTCTTAGGTGTAATACTTAGTATTATAGCAGGTGGAGTTTGTGAATCGTGTAGTTGCTTTTGCAAAGTAGTCGCAACTATATTCTTTATCATAATAGCACTTTATTTAGCAAAATCACTGTATAGGCACTTTATCAGAAATACTTGAGATAACATATTACTAAATAAATCAATTATGAAGCAGATAATAATGTTGACGATGCTGACATTGGGAATGATTTGCATCAATGTGAGTGCCCAAACAAAGAAGCCAGTAAGAGGAACTGCTACTCAAATGCGTAAGAATACTGCTACAAGCAAACCTGTTCAGAAAGACTCACGAGAGTATAAAGTGGAAGATGATGGTTTTGAATGGTATTTGGTTTGCAAGAATGGCAAATATGGTGCTGAGAGTAGAGATGGAATAATGCTTGTTCCAACAGAATACACAAAAGTTGTATATTTTGACGGTTTTCATACTTATATGGGAGAGTACTCTGGTTATTACAATATCAAAGGCAAATGTATTATACCTTACAATCGGCAATACAACAGCATATTAAAGAAAAAAAGAGGATTAGGAGAAAAAGAATACGATGTCTTTATAGTAAATAAACGTAAAAGAGAAGATGGAAGGGTTGTAGGTGAAGGTTTGTGCGATATCAACGGTAAAGAAGTTATTTATTTGCATGGTATGTGTCATATTTATCCTTATACTAAGAATGGATTATTCTATTTTACGTTTAATCCATTACATAATATCAATATTGAAGGCGTTGCTGATGGAAAATGTAATGTTATTATTAGTCCAACAGAGATGACAAAAGAACCTATTTTGTACGATAGAAAAGAAGAAGTTTTTTATTCTGGTTATAGCAGTAAGGAAGGCCGTTTAGCGCAAATTCCTTCATCTAATCTAACATATAATCCTCTCTTGAACAGTTTTGAAACCGCTTCTTCATTGACGACTTCGGGTTCTTTTCCTTCGTCTAATTCGTCATCCTCTTCAAACAACAGCAACTCCAGCAACACCAATTCTGGTAATAGTACTACAACTATTGTCGTGGAGCAGCATGGTCCAGTACAAGTTTGGGTGCCTTGCGGTGGCTGCCAGCTTTCGCCTGGTCGATGCTCATATTGCAATGGCTCTGGATGGGGATATAACAATAGGCTATGTTCAAGATGCAACGGTACTGGCAAATGTACCATATGTAATGGGACAGGTGGACACAATGAAGTTCAATATAGATAAAGCAACATAGAAGGGGACTAACGATCATTTTTCATGATGGGCAAAGCACAAGTGGAAATACAAATAAGGAGGAATAGTCTGTAAGAAAAGGTCGTGCGGTACTTCTAAAAGGGTCGTTTAGTAGGTTCTAAAGGGTCGGGAAACGGTTTGCAAAGTTAAAACTGTGACGATGGACGTTAAAACTGCGTCGATGGATGATAAAACTGCGACAATGGATGATAAAACTGCGTCGATGTTTGGTACTTTAAAGATTAATACTTAACTTTGCAGACATAGTAACTATGATTTCTAAAGAGATAAATAAAGCGGCAGGGTTTCACAACCGTGTCGCTTCTTGCTTCTAATGATAGTATTAATAATGGAAAAGAAATCTCTCTTTCTTCGCAGTTAGATACATTTGACGCTCCAAAGGTAATCAATATTTTTCATACGTCCAAATTTTTATCTATTTTTTTTACGATATGTGGGAAAACCTCCACATAAATAGGGAATACCCTACCACCAAATAGGATTTTTAACTTGCTTTTTCTTACAAAACCGCCTACCTTTGCCGATGAAAACAATAAATAACTGAATGTCTAACATTTTAAAGAATACGATTATGAAAAAGCTGTTTACCACCCTGACAATGATGATGACCGTTGCAATGTCAACGATGTTGTTCACAAGCTGCGATGCTCGTTTCTGGGCAGATGTTGAAGATCGTGCTGAGGCTCGCACCCTCGAAGGAACGTGGTCGGGCTATATCGATACATATTTCTACGATCGCTTCGGCGTTTCTGGCGACACTTACCGCACCAGCATGTATTTCGAACGCGAGAACAGCTATGGTGGCTGGGGCTATGAGGTCGACTACAATATCTACAGCCGCTACGACGACTACTACTATTGCGAGTTCCGTTGGGATGTTACAGATGGCGCCATCCGCATCCGCTATGCTGACAGCTGGAACGATGTGTATATCTACGACTACGTTCTCGACGACTACCACTTCTCTGGCGCTATGGACGATGGCTGCCGCGACCGCCGCACCAGCTTCAGCCTGAGCTACGACGACCGCTTCGAGTGGAACTACTGGACCCGTGGTATCACTCGCGGCACCTCCGAAGAAGGCAAGGCCTTCCGTGCCAGCGGCGAGTTTGCAAAATAAAAGGGGATAAGGCTGACGCGTGACGCGCACGGCGCTCGCAGGCCACGAGGACGGCGCGGAAGGTCCTTCCGCACGGAGCAGACGGGGCGCGAGCTAGGAGCGGAGAAAGGTAAAAGTTGAAACAAGGAAAAGGAGCACCCGACATATTCTCGGATGCTCCTTTTGATTATGATATTTGTTTTGTGTTATATGCCGAGTCCACCATCGAATGATGTTTCGACGGCCTTTGACTGCTGGATGCGCGAGTAGGGCGGCACGTCGTTGGTGACCCAGATGTTGCCACCGATGACGGAGTGGTGGCCAATGGTGATGCGACCAAGGATGGAGGCATTGGAGTAGACGGTGACGTGGTCCTGGATGATGGGGTGACGTGGCACGTTGAGGATGTTGCCCTGCTCGTCGTACTTGAAGCTCTTGGCACCGAGGGTGACACCCTGATAGAGTGTGACGTGGTTGCCAATGATACAAGTTTCGCCTATGACGACGCCTGTGCCGTGGTCGATGGCGAAATACTCGCCAATCTGTGCACCAGGGTGGATGTCGATACCAGTCTTGGAGTGGGCCTGCTCAGTGATGATACGTGGGATGACGGGCACCTGCAGCTGGTGTAGCTTGTGGGCAATGCGGTAGTGCGTCATGGTGTTGACCACGGGGTAGCAGAAGATGACTTCGCCGTAGTTGGGTGCAGCGGGGTCGTTGTCGAACATAGCCTGCACGTCGGTATAGAGCAGTCGCTTAATTTCAGGCAGTGCATCGATGAACTCCAGGGTCAGCCGTTCGGCTTCCTCGTAAATCTGCTGCTTGGTCTTGATGGCCTCGCAATCCTCACAGAATTGCAGCCCGTGGGCTATCTGCTTGGTCAGCAGGCGTGCCAATTCCTCCATGTGGACACCGATGTAATAAGAGCGGATAGTTTCGTCGGACTGGCGTTTGTTGAAATAGTCGGGGAAGATAATGTTCTTGACCAACGTCACAATCTGTTTCACCTGCTCAACGGAGGGCAGGGGCGCTTCTACGGCAGGCATCATGCTGACTTCCTGCTCAGAGAGCTTGGATAGCAGGTCGACATTTTTTAATAGTACTTTGTTGTCCATATTATGTTAATGTGTGTAAGTCTAAATAGTTTAAAACTTCGTCTCTATAAGTCTCGGAGATGGGAATCTGTATGTCGCCAATGAAGATGCGCAGACGGTCAATCTGCTTAATCTGGGGCACGTGGATGATATAGCTGCGGTGGACGCGCAGGAATTCAGGGTAAGGCAGGTAGCTCTCGACGGTCTTCAAACTGATGAGTGACATCATCTTGCTGCCATCTACCAGGAAGAAGCGTATATAGTCCTTGAGACCTTCGATGTAGATAATGTCGTCGAAGGAAATGCGGATGAGTTTGTGGTCAGCCCTGACCAGCATAAAACGCTCCTTCATGGTTGCTGCCTGACGGGAGGCGATGCCAAACCAGTCGAGTGCCTTGTTGGCTGCTTTCAGGAAGTCGTCGTACGAGATGGGTTTCATCAGGTAGTCAAGGGCAGACACCTTGTAGCTTTCGATGGCGTATTGCTGAAAGGCCGTAGTAAAGATGATTTTCGTTTCTGTAGGTAGAATCTTGGCAAACTCGATGCCAGAGAGCTCGGGCATCTGTATGTCGAGAAACAACAGTTGTGCGGGGTGCTCGCGAAGCTCCTTCATGGCTTCGAGGGCGCTGCTGTAGGCGCCGATGAGATTAAGGAATGGTGTTCTGAGGACGTAGCTCTTCAGCAGACCTGCTGCCAAAGGCTCGTCGTCGATAATAGCACAATTGATAACCATAGTGAATAAGCGTTTTTGGGTTAGTCCTTGAATATGATGGTGATACGCGACTGGAAGACGGTGCCATCGGCTGTGGGACCGTGCACCCACTCGTAGTGATCGGGGTAGTAGAGGTCGAGACGACGCTGAACATTCCGGAGTCCAATGCCATGACCGCTATTGTCGTCGGCAGTCTTGGGATGATTGGAGTTCTGAATGTCGCAAACTACCTTGTGCTCATCGCTTTCTATGTGGATATGGATGAACGACGGTTCGGAGGGGCTGACGCCATGCTTGAAGGCGTTTTCGACCAGCGAGATGAAGAGCAGGGGCGCAATTTCCACTGACGTATTGAGCGTTGAGATGTTGAATTGGACATCTACCGACTGTTGCAGACGGATGCGCATGAGGTTGACATAGTTCTGCAGGAACTCGATCTCGTCAGCCAGCGACACCGTGGTTTGCTGATAGTCGTAAAGGATGTGGCGCAGCATCTTGGACAACTCCTGAATGGCTTCCTGTGCCTTGGGCGTGTCAAAAGCCGTCAGGGCATAGATATTGTTGAGGGTGTTGAGCAGGAAGTGGGGATTAATCTGACTGCGCAGGTTGCGGAGCTCTGCAGTGGCGTGGGCGGCTTCTGCCTCCTTCAGCTTCTGGTCTGCAGTGAACCAACGGCGTGCCAGTGCCAGTGAAGTGGCACCACCAGCGAAGATGGCCAGATTGAGGACGTCGCGGGCAATATAGGTGACAGTGCCTACGGTGTCCTGGTCTTTGTAGCCAGGTATGAACAGCTGGTTGGTGAAGTCCATCCAATAGTGCAGGAGGGTGCCCAAAGAGATGAGCAGTACCACGTTGATGAGCAGGTCGTAGCGGTGCTTGCCGGACACGAACAACTTGGGTGCCAACACCAGATAGTTGAGGTAGAACACCACCATGACCACGAGCGGCTGCATGCACGTCATCAGGTAGTGGACGAAGTTGAAACCAGTGCCCCGCCAGTAGGTGAGGGGCGACAGGAACAGAAACGCCCAGAAGGCCAGATGGCACATGCCCGCAAGATGTTTATTCATGTCGGATAGCTTCTATGGGATCCATATTTGCGGCTTTCTGTGCGGGAATATAGCCGAACAGTACGCCAATGAAGACGCATACCATAAAGGAAACGTAGATAGACCATGCCGGTACGCTGCTGGGCATGCCGAACGAGCCGAGACAGGCACTGGCCGAGCAGCCTACGAGGATGCCAATGAGACCACCCGTGACGGAGATGAGCACGGACTCGATGAGGAACTGCAGTGAGATGACGGGTCCCGTGGCACCGACAGCCATGCGCAGACCAATCTCCTTGGTACGCTCCGTGACCGAGACGAGCATGATGTTCATGATGCCGATACCAGCCACGAGTAGCGAGAAGGCTGCCGCCACGACGAGGATGAGTGTGACGGTGTCCATAGTCGACGACATCGTCTCCATCATTTCTGCCTGCGAACGGATGGTGAAGTCGTCGGCAGCCTCTCCTTTCAGCTTGTGGTTGTCGCGCAACATCTGGGTCAGCTCTTCAATGGCAGCGTCAGATAGTTCCTCAGTCAGTGCCGAGCAGACAATGCTGGAGTACCACGTCTGGGCGGCAATACGCTTCATGACGGTGGTGTAAGGGGCAATGACGACGTTGTCCTGATCCATGCCCCATGAGTTATAGCCTTTGGCTTTCAGCACACCGACGATGCGCATTGGGATAGACTTGAAACGGATGGTCTTGCCAATGGGGTCGTGGCCATTGAACAGCTCCTTGACGATGGTGGCGCCAACGACGCAGACCTTGGCGGCCTTCTTGATGTCCTCGTCAGTAAAGCAGTCGCCACGCTCTACGCTCCACTGCTTGATGTCGAGATAGTCGGTAGACTCGCCATACATCGATGTCGTGGTATTGTTGTTGCCGTAGATGGCCTGACCAGAGGCGGTGACCTCGGGAGAGACCTTCGACACAAACTTCTTTTCGCGCAGAATGCGCTCGTAGTCAGCTTGTTTCAGCGTCTGCATGGCTGAGGGGTCTTGACGCACACCGCCTCGCATATCCGCACCAGGACGGATGGTCAGCAGGTTGGTGCCCATGGTAGACAGCTCTTGGCGGATGCTCTCCTTCGAGCCTTGTCCGATGGCCATCATGATGATGACGGCAGCCACACCGATGATGATACCCAGCATCGAGAGGAACGACCGCATCTTGTTGTTGGCAACGGCCTTGAAGCTAACTTTAAATAGGTTCGTTATATTCATAATTCACTACGTCATTATGACTTTAATCGTCTTGTGGGGCAGGCAACTTGGCTAGGGCCTCGGCTGCTGACTTGATATTCGTATTGACAGTATCCTCGCGAATCTTGCCGTCGCGCAGATTGATGTTGCGACTGGAGTATTCGGCTATCTCAGGGTTGTGGGTCACGAAGATGATGGTGTGGCCCTGCTTGTAAAGCTCCTGGAATAGCACCAGCATCTCGAACGAGGTACGCGTGTCGAGGTTACCAGTAGCCTCGTCGGCAAGGAGCACGGCAGGGTCGTTGACCAAGGCACGAGCAATGGCCACACGTTGCATCTGGCCACCCGACATCTGGTTGGACTTGTGTTCCAAGCGGTCGCCCAAACCTACGGCCTGCAAGGCCTTGATGGCTGCCTCGCGACGTTGGCGGGCATCGTACTTCGAGTTGTACATCAGGGGCAACTCTACGTTCTCTACGGCTGTGGTCTTGGCCAACAGATTGTAGTTCTGGAACACGAAGCCAATCTTCTGGTTGCGCAGGTGGGCACGCTGCGTCTTCGACATGGTGCGAACGCTGATGCCGTCAAGAAAATACTCGCCGCTGGTGGGCGTGTCCAGACAGCCCAACTGGTTGAGCAGCGTCGACTTGCCAGAGCCGGATGTGCCCTGAATAGTGACGAACTCGCCCTCATAAATCTTGAATGAGACACCACGCAGCGCCTTCACTGTCTCCGAGCCTACCTGAAAGTAGCGCTTGACGTTCTGCAACTCAATGACTACTTTTCTATCTTCATTCATACATCTTACATCTTACATCAGACTTCTTACTTCTTCTGCTGGTTGCCGCCTTGTTGGTTCCTGTTGCCTCGCGGACGCGGCATGAATGGGTTCTGAGCCTGCTGGCCAGCTTCCTCCATCTCGCCGCCACTGAGCTTGAAATCAACAAGTACCTCAGTACCAGCGCTGATGCCGCTGACGATTTCTGTCAGCATGCCGTTGCTGGTGCCAGTCTCTACGGCGTGGGCCTTGAAAGTGTTGCCTTCCAGCGTCCATACCTTGGTCTTGGCCTCGACGTCCTCAATCTGCTGACCCTTCGAGAGCAAAGCCTCGTTGGGCATAAAGCGCAGAGCCTTGGCGGGAGCGGCCAGTACGTCGTTCTTCTCTAGTGTATAGATGGTGACATTGGCTGTCAGACCAGGCTTCAGCTTCAGGTCTTTGTTGGGTGCTGAGATAACAACCTCATAAGTTACCACATTGCTTGACGTCGTGGCCTGCTGACGTACTTGCGTCACTTGTCCCTCGAACTTGTCGTCGGGGAAGGCATCGACAGTGAACGTCACACGCTGACCTTCCTTCACGCCACCAATATCGGCCTCGTCGATATCAGCAATCACACGCATGTCCGTCAGGTCTTGGGCAATGGTGAAGAGCTCAGGGGTGTTAAACGATGCTGCCACCGTCTGACCTTCTTCTACCGACTTCGAGAGCACGACACCGTCAATGGGCGAAGTAATGGTGGCATAGCCCAGATTGGTCTGTGCCTTCTGCACACTCTCGCTACTGGAATTGACGGTCTGGCGGGCGCGCTCAAACGATAATTTTGCACTCTCGTATTCGTCGGCAGATACAAGACCTTTTTCGAATAACGTCTTGTAACGGTTGAAGTTAGACGTCTCGTAGTTCAGCGAACTCTGGGCACTGGTGAGGTCGGCCTTGGCGCGATTCAGTTCGCTGATGAGGTTGGTCTTGTCCAGTTCGGCAATGACCTGCCCCTTCTTCACCACAGAGTTATAGTCTACATAGAGTTTCGATACGATGCCCGACACCTGTGTACCAACGGTGACGCTGGTAACGGGCTCGATGGTACCTGTGGCCGTAATCGAAGTGCTGATGTTCTGCTTCTCGACCTTGGCCGTTTCAAATTCTACTTTCTCTTCTTTCTTGCCACCTGAGAAAAGCCAGACGACTAAGACTACGAGCACTACGGCTCCAATGCCTATCCACAATTTCTTGTTCTTCATATGTTTTCTTTTTATTCTTCTAAACTTCTTCTATCACCTTAAATCTTGATGAGCCCATTTTGATAGAATTTCAGTAACTGCTGCGACAGTATGGTCTGATACTTCGACTGTAACTTGTTCTGCTGAGCCGTCAGCAACTTGTCCTTGCCCGACAGCAGTTCCACGATATTCTTCAGTCCCAGATTGAACTGCTCCTGCAACAGGTTGTAGCTCTCCTGCTCACTCTCAACAGAGGCTGAGGCTGAGCGGAATTTCTCCTGATTGGTAATAGCATCGAGCCAGAGGGTCTCAATGGCAGCGTAAAGGTCATCCTCCTCTTCTTCTAACAATATTTTGGCCTGTTCTTGTGCCAGTCGAGCCTTGTTAATGGCAGTCTTGGCCTTGCGCCCGTCGATGAGGGGAATGCTGACGCCGACGCTGGCAGACAGGCCTAAACCGTTCTTCATTTGTGAGCCCCATGCCTGCTTCGATAGGGTATTGGTAGATGTGCTGACACCACCATTCATTGTGATAGTGGGCAGCTTTTCTGCCTTCGCATTATTCAGTTGTATGTTGCTTGACTCGATGTTCAGTAGGGCGTTCTTGATTTCAGGACGATGTGCTAAGGCGGCCTCGTAGACGCTCGTCATAGAGGGAATGAGGGCCAAGGCTTGTTGGTCGGTGGTGGTGGGAACGGCAATATCGAAGTCTTTCTCGTTCAGCAACTCCAGTTCAATTTTCAGTTGTTGCTTTTGTTTTGCCAACTGCGTTTCTGCCTCCACAATATCGTATTCGCCAGCAGCACGCTGGGCGGTGAGTTGAGCAAGGTCAGCTTTTGACATTTTTCCAACCTCAACCATCTGGCGTCCGCGCTCTTCATTCTTCTTGCTGGTTTCCAGACTCTGACGTTTCACCTCAATGGCCTCCGTCATGTAGAGAATCTGAACGTAGAGCTTGGTGATGGCTTCTTGAAGGCTGTTGGCTGTCTCGCTGGTATTCAGCTCTGCCTGTTGCCATGCTAATTTGTCGAGCTTCAGGGCGTTAGTGTTTTGACCGCCATTCCACACCGTCCATTGGGCATTGACGTTGTACGAGCCGTTATAGTGAGTCTTGTCGGCTCCGGTATTGTCAAAAGGACTATAGCCCATGCCCTGATTGGTGCTGGCCGACAGGGTGGGCAGAAGGGCTGCCTTGGACTGTTTGACGTCCTCGAGCGAACTCTGTTCCTTCAGTTTTGACATTTTCAGTGTCATGTTGTTCTCCATGGCATGGTTGATGCAATCTTCAAGCGTCCATTTTTTTTGTGCATCAATGCCTAGGCAACACAACAATGCCATAACAAAAATCAGTTTCTTCATATATACCTTATTTATTATAATCTTGCAATCGGGCGATATACTTGCCGATGATGTCGAATTCCAGATTAACCATCGTTCCTACGCGGATGTCCTGGAAGTTGGTGTGTTCCATGGTGTATGGAATGATGGCAACTTGGAAGGAGTTGTATGTGGGGTTGCAAACGGTGAGGCTGACGCCATTGACGGTGACGGAACCTTTGTCCACGGTAAAGTAGCCGTGGCGGGCCATCTCGCGGTCTTCCTTATATTCGAAGGTGAAATAGGTTGAACCATTAGCATCTTCTATCGCCGTACATCGGGCCGTCTCGTCGACGTGCCCCTGCACGATGTGCCCGTCCAGACGTCCGTTCATCAGCATCGAACGCTCAACGTTTACCTTGTCGCCAACCTTCAGCAGCCCTAGGTTCGAACGTTCCAGCGTTTCTTTCATGGCTGTTACAACGTAGGTGCCGTTTTCTATGCGTACTACGGTGAGACACACGCCATTATGTGCCACGCTTTGGTCAATGCTCAGCTCGTCGACAAACGAGCAGCGCAACGTAAAATCAATATTGTCTCTGTCTTTCTTGATTGCTACAACGGTAGCAAACTCTTCGATAATGCCTGAAAACATATTATCTATAAACTTTAAACTCTAAACTTTGAACTAAAAAAGAGGGGTCGCCCAGTGATGTGATGAAAACTCCTTTGTTAAAAGATAAGAGCGCTCTCCGTCGTTGTAATCCACCGGCCTTTCGGCTTCCACTTTCGTGGTATTGTGGCCCGCCATTGACAAGAGAAGTCTGCTCGAGTTTCAGTGTAATTTGATGAGTATCCCGATCGAACCGGCACGACCCCCTGTAATTTCTACCTTTTGACTGCAAATATACGGAGAAATTTGCAAAAATCCAAATAAAACCTGAAAAAATTTATTCTTCCAAGATTTCGTATTCGTCCGTCACCTCTTGCTCAGGCTCGGCATCTTTCTCAATCTCAGCCTGTTCACTGTCAGTTGCGCTAGTGGCCTCTTCTGCTTCTGAATGTGGAGCATCCTCTTCTTGATTTTTACGATGTAGGCGATTCTGCTTTCGAATCATGAAACCAATAGCCAATACTGCAACTAACGCCAGATAAATCCAGATGGCTGTCGATGACAACCAGAAGGGTGGGGGAACGACGATGTGAACGGTACGCATGTCGTAAGCTTCGGGCGATTCCACCAGGAAGGCTTTTACCTTGAACGTGTAGTCGCCGTACGGAAGTCCTTCGTATGTAGCCGTGCGCGTTTTGTCGGCATTGTGCCAGTCGTCATCCAAACCTTCCATCATATATTGGAAGTGTATACGGTGCTGCAACTGATAGTTGAGGGCAGCAAAGCGGAATGCTACGGTCATGCCCGATTGTGGCAGCACCACTTCCATTGTTTCTGGAATGTACTTTTGGAAAGTACTGTCCAGACGTGGACTCATCAGTTTGTCGTCCAGATAGAAGTCTGTAATACGCAGGCGCAACAGCGAACCGGTAGTGGTCTGAAGCTTCTTGCGGTCTACAGTATAGAAACCGTATAGGGTGCCAAAGAGTATCTTACCGTCACTGGTGGTAATGGCTGCACCTTCTGAGCACATCGTTTCGTCGACACCGTCCAGATTCGAGAAACTGCTGAAGATGCCCTTCTTGGCATTCAGAGAGCCGAGTACGTGGTCAGTGGCAAACCAGATATTGTCCTGCTCGTCAATCGTGATGCTGTGAATCTCTTCTGAAGGCAGACCATCGGCAATGCCGTAGTTCTTGAACTTCCAGTTACCCTGGTCGTCATGACCGTCTGTACGGCTCAGACCGCCACTATTCGTTCCGACCCACATGACGCCTTGCTTGTCGGCCTGCAGATTTACGATGTCATAACTCATCAAACCATCCTGCAACCGCTCGGGTACCTGTAACTCCTCGATAGTAATCTTCTCATTACGAATTTGCATGATTAGGATACCATCAGTTGAACCTGCCCAAACCTTGCCGTCCTTGGCCAGTGCGATGGTACGTACTTTCCGGTGGGCATTATGCGGGTAGCGCGACATGATATTCTTATAGTGCAGTGCTATGTAGCGTCCGTTTTTGTCTTGGCGCACTACGTTGACTCCACCGCCATACGTAGCCACCCAAATGTTGCCCTGTTTGTCCTCAACGGCCTGATAGGCAGCATTGCTGCTGAGCGAATAGGGATCGTTGTCGTTGTGACAGATGTTGATGGTCTGGTAACCGCCGGCAGTAGGTGTTATCTTAAAAAGACCTTTGTCCTTGTCGCACACCCAATAGTTACCCTTGCGGTCCATTGAGATACCGTACGGACGACTAATGGTGTTGCCTTGCGAGTCGTGGGTAATGACGCTCTGCACTTGCATGTTCCTGTCGTACACGAATATCTTGCCCCTCTTGTTGGCTATCAGGGTGACGTTGCGTTTCGGGTCGTGTACCATGCCTCGTACCTCGTTGTCCATGGGCTGATCAGATTCGGGCATTAATAAGGTACGCGTAATCGTATTCTTCAATACCTCTAGCTTCTCCAGTCCACGACTGATGGTCGATTCCCACACTACACCCTCGTTCATCTCCAGACGGGCGTTTACCGTGTTCGAGAGGTTCCAGGGGTTCACGGGGTCGTTGTGGAAGTATTCAACTTCGTCCGTTTCGCGGTTATAATAGCCATAGCCGCCGTGGTTCATGCGAATCCATACCACACCCATGGCCTCGCCATATTCCGCACCACGGCTAGTAAACTCGGGTTGGGGTAGCCGCTGCACGAAGTGTTTTACGTCGCCAGTCTCAGGGTTCAGGCGATAGGTTCCATCATTCATGTCCGAGTACCATATGATGCCGTGACTATCCACAAAGAGACCCGTAACCTCGTTACCCACTTCCTTGATGGTTTTGGGCTCCTGTCCGTACGAGAAGGTCATAATCTTGCCCGATGTAGTGCCAGCAAAGATGTTATATCCGTTAGTGGCCAGACGGGTAATGTGTTCGTCTAGGAAGTAGCCGCCACGCTCCAGAGTGTAGTTAGACATATCTATACGCCTGACACCCTCATTCGTTCCTACCCATAGGTCGTTGTGGTAACCTTCTACGATACAGGTCACTTGCAACTGGTTGCTGGAAATCAGCTGTTGTTTCGTGCCACTACGGTCTACGCGCAACTTGTATAGACCTACATCTTTGTAGAATACCAATACGTCGCCACTGCTAGTGACGTAAGGGTCGAAGAAGTAGTCGACGACAAATTCCTCGTGTCCGCCGATGCCTGCCAATGGGTCTTCTATGCAGTC
Organism: uncultured Prevotellaceae bacterium; assembly: GCA_902762565.1. Taxonomy (GTDB): domain Bacteria; phylum Bacteroidota; class Bacteroidia; order Bacteroidales; family Bacteroidaceae; genus Prevotella. The sequence goes on along the minus strand of CACWOS010000025.1, from coordinate 5,804 downwards.
AGTTTGGCGGTTGATAACGAACATCTTTCCATCGTACATCTTCAACCATACGTTCTGCGACTGGTCGATGGTAACCTTGTCTACACGGTTGTGTAGCCCTCGTACGCCACTAGCAATACCCGTCTGGTAATTGTAGAAATGGTAACCGTCAAATCGTGACACACCATTCCACGTGCCCATCCAAATGTAGCCATAGTCGTCGCAAGCCAGTGAGGCTATCGTGTTACTCGGCATACCGTTATCGGTGGTGTAGTGGGATAGGGAAGCTTGCAAATGCTGAGCTCTCACCCCGTTGGGGGATGAGAGTGCCAGCAAAACAAGTATTGTTTTTAGTATTATTTTCAAGTAGTTAGCAGAAGTCATTTTGTGTTGTTTAATATGCGAAGAGCGGGTAACCCTTCATCTTCTCGTTGACGCGAGCGCGTACAGAAGCGATGACCTGCTCGTTCTCGGGATCGTTCAGTACCTCTTCTATCCACTCGGCAATCTGCACCATCAGGTCTTCCTTTGCACCACGGGTGGTGATAGCAGGCGTACCCAGACGGATACCAGAGGTTTGGAAGGCCGAACGGGTATCGAAAGGCACCATATTCTTGTTAACAGTAATGTCTGCAGCAACGAGAGCATTCTCAGCCACCTTGCCAGTCAGTTCAGGATACTTTGTGCGCAGGTCTACCAGCATTGAGTGGTTGTCGGTACCGCCACTGACAATGGCGAAACCGCGCTTAACGAGTTCGTCAGCCAGCACCTTGGCATTCTTTTGAACCTGCTTGGCCCATTCCTTGAATTCGGGCTTCAAAGCCTCGCCAAAGGCTACGGCCTTGGCTGCAATAACGTGCTCCAGCGGACCACCCTGCTGTCCGGGGAATACGGCAGAGTTCAGCAACTGAGACATTTTTTTGACTACACCCTTTGGCGTGGTGTAACCCCAAGGATTGTCAAAGTCCTTGCCCAGCAGGATAATGCCACCGCGAGGACCACGCAGGGTCTTGTGGGTTGTAGAGGTCACGATATGAGCCCACTTCACGGGGTTCTCCAGCAGACCAGCGGCAATCAGACCAGCGGGGTGAGCCATGTCAATCATCAGCAATGCACCCACCTTGTCGGCAATCTCGCGCATGCGCTTGTAATCCCACTCACGGCTGTAGGCCGAGCCACCGCCGATTATCAGCTTCGGCTTGTTCTCGATGGCCAGACGCTCCATCTCGTCATAGTCTACGCGACCCGTTTCCTTGTTCAGGTTGTAGCCCACGGGCTTGTAAAGGATACCAGAGGTGTTTACCAGCGAACCGTGAGAGAGGTGACCACCGTGATCCAGATTCAAACCCATAAAGCAATCGCCAGGCTTCAGCACAGCCAGCAGAACGGCAGCATTGGCCTGTGCACCAGAGTGAGGCTGCACGTTGGCATACTCGGCACCGAACAACTGGCATACGCGGTCGATGGCCAGCTGCTCTACCTTGTCCACCACCTGACAACCGCCATAGTATCTGTGGCCGGGGTAACCCTCAGCATATTTATTAGTCAGGTAGCTACCCATAGCTTCCATGACCTGGTCACTTACAAAGTTCTCACTGGCAATGAGCTCAATGCCCTTCAATTGGCGCTGATGCTCCTGCTCAATCAACTCAAAAATCTGATTGTCTCTTTCCATTGTTTTGTTAATGTGTTATATAAAATATAATTTCTGTCTGCAAAGGTACGAAAAAAGAGTGAAGCCGCCAAGGATTCGACCTCTTTTTTTATTTTCAACCTTAAATAAGGTACGTAGCAAAAGCCTCAAAATCTAAGCATCAAATAAGGCTTAGAAGGAATGAATATGAGATAAGGTGGAGCTGGTTTAAACCAGCTCCACCTTATTGATATCTTGTTCCTTTTCACAATAGTGGCAGGTAAGGATGCCGTCAGCAACGTGGAAATGGGTGGCCATAGGCTCGTTGTTAGTAATGCACTTGGGGTTGTTGCATTTCACAATGCCCTTGATGACTGCGGGGGTCTCTACGGTTTTCTTCTCGACGACTTCATAGTCACGGATGATGTTTAGAATGACCTTCGGGGCTACGACGGAGAGACGGGAAATCTCGTCGTCGGTGAAAAACTTGTCGCTGACTTTGATAATGCCCTTGTTGCCGACCTTTTGTGAAGGATAGTTGTTACCGATGGTGACGGGTGTCTTCAGTTCGAAGAGTCCAAGAAGATTGGCCACCTGATAGGTTTTGGAGGCGGGTATGTGGTCTATAACGGTACCTTGTTCGATGGCGGCAACTAGACGCTCTTTCTTGTTCATAATTTTTTGTCGTTATTATGTTATTTACGGTATTAAATAATGATGGTTTTATCCTTTTTGACCTCGTCCAGCGAGATACCTAGCACGTCGCAGAATATGGCTTCACGAGCAAAGAGTCCGTTGCCTGCCTGCTGGATGTAGTAGGCGTGGGGGTTGTCGTCAACCTCATAAGCTATTTCGTTAACGCGGGGTAGGGGATGGAGGATTCGCATGTTGGGCTTGGCCAGTCGCAGCATGTCGTTATTTAATATGTAAACGTTCTTTACTCTCTCATACTCCATGAGGTCGGAGAAACGTTCCTTCTGTACACGAGTCATATAGAGAATGTCAGCATCGGCAATGATCTTCTCATTGAAAGCGGTGTGCTCCTGATACTGTATGCCGTGATCCTTACAGTAAAGCTTGTACTCTTGAGGCATAGCCAATTCCTTGGGAGCTACGAAATGGAAAGTAGGGTTGAAATGGCGCATGGCCATAAGCAGAGAGTGAACGGTACGTCCGTACTTCAAATCGCCTATCATATATATATTAAGGTTCTCGAGCGTACCCTGTGTCTTGTAGATGGAGTAAAGGTCGAGCATACACTGGGAGGGGTGCTGGTGCGCACCGTCGCCAGCATTAACAATAGGCACATCGGTAACCTCGGAGGCATATTGGGCGGCGCCCTCGATGAAGTGGCGCATTACAATGACATCAGCGTAGTTCGATACCATCAGAATGGTGTCCTTTAGTGTCTCGCCCTTTGTACCACTGGTAATCTTGGGGTCCGCAAATCCGATTACTCGAGCACCCAGGCGGTTGGCGGCAGTCTCAAATGACAAACGCGTGCGCGTGCTAGGTTCAAAGAACAGCGTAGCCACCACCTTGCCTTTCAACAGTTCGCGGTTGGGGTGTCGCTCAAACTCTTGTGCCATCTCAATCATGTAGAGAATCTTCTCTTTCGTGAGGTTGGCAATCGTCACAAAATCATGCTTTTCCATTTGTCTATGATTATTTCGACCGCAAAATTACATATAATTTCTGATTTTCGTGCGATAATTCAAAAGAAATTTGTAATTTTGCACACAAAACTTCGAAGTATCTGCATTATGAGAAAGATATTTGTTTATGTGATGTGGTCTCTACTTGGCCTTTTTGTGCTGTCGGCAGGTTTTGCTTTTTATGCAATCAATGAGGGATGGATAGGCTATATGCCGCCCATTGAGGAGTTGCAGAATCCTATCAACCGATACGCTACACAGGTGATCTCCGCTGATGGAAAAGTGATGGGGACGTGGAACTACAATCGCGAGAACCGTATCATGGTGGACTATACACAATTGGCACCATCGTTGGTTCAGGCGTTAGTCGCCACTGAGGATGTGCGTTTTTATGAACATTCGGGCATCGACTTTTTCGCTCTGGGGCGTGCTATCGTAAAACGTGGTGTCATGGGACAGAAAAGTGCAGGTGGTGGTTCAACTATTACACAGCAGTTGGCAAAACAGCTGTATTCGGCTACGGCACATAGTGTGATGGAGCGCTTATTGCAGAAACCGATAGAGTGGGTGATTGCTGTCAAACTGGAGCGTAACTATACGAAGGATGAAATCATTGCTATGTACCTGAATTACTTCGACTTTCTGCATAATGCAGTGGGCATTAAGACGGCTGCCAATACGTATTTCGGCAAGGATCCAAAAGACTTGTCGGTGACGGAATCGGCAGTGCTCATTGGTCTGTGTAAGAATCCTTCGCTCTTTAATCCTGTGCGTTATCCGGAGCGCTCTACGGAGCGTCGTAATGTGGTACTCCACCAAATGACAAAGGCGGGCTACTTGAGCGAGGCCGACTACGAGAAATATTCTAAGGAGCCATTGAAACTGCACTTCCACGTGGCTGATCATAAAGACGGTATTGCCGTGTATTTCCGTGACTTCCTGCGTCGCTATATGATGGCCAAGAAACCGAAACGTAGTGACTATCCATCTTGGAATAAAGTGAGGTTTCATATCGATTCCATCAATTGGGAAAATGACCCATTGTATGGTTGGTGTAATAAAAATACAAAGAAGAATGGTGAGCCGTATAATGTGTATACGGATGGCCTGAAAGTGTATACCACCATAGATTCGCGGATGCAAGATTATGCTGAGCAGGCTGTGCGCGATCATGTTGTTAAGTATTTGCAGCCCGCATTTACAAAGGAGAAGAAGGGACGTAAGAATGGTCCGTTCTCTAATAAAATAACAGCAGAGCAGGTGAACGGCATTCTGATGCGTTCTGTGCGACAGTGTGATCGCTATCGTGCATTGAAAGCTGCTGGAAAGTCAGAAAATGAGATAATGAAGTCGTTCAATACCAAGACGGAGATGTCGGTGTTTACGTATAAAGGCGAGATTGATACCGTCATGACGCCGCTCGATTCCATCAAATACTATAAAACCTTTTTGCGCTGCGGGTTCATGAGCATGTGTCCACAGAATGGACATGTGAAGGCATATGTGGGCGGTCCGGACTTCATACACTTTGCCTATGATATGGCAATGGAGGGACGTCGACAGGTGGGCTCTACCATAAAGCCGTTCCTGTATTCTTTGGCGATGGAGAATGGCTTCTCGCCCTGCGACTTGGCGCCGAACGTTCAGCAGACGTATATGGTGGCTGGACATGCGTGGACACCGCGAAATGGCAGCAAAGCGCGTTATGGTGATATGGTGACGCTGAAATGGGGTCTGCAACAGTCGAACAACTGGATATCGGCCTATTTGATGAGTAAACTGAATCCGCAGGCTTTTGTTACCCTGTTACACGAATATGGTATTCGTAATCCGGAGATTCATCCGTCAATGGCACTATGTTTGGGACCGTGCGAAATTACGGTGGGCGAGATGGTCAGCGCCTATACTGCTTTTGTCAATCATGGTATTCGTGCAGCTCATCAGTTTGTTACCAAGATTGAAGATAACGAGGGTAATGTCGTCGCTCAGTTCCAACCTCGCATGAATGAGGTTATTAGTGAGGAGAGCGCCCACAAGATGATATACATGTTGAAGGCTGTGGTCGATGGCGGTACGGGTAGCCGTCTGCGCTTCAAGTATAATTTGAAGGGTGATATTGCTGGTAAGACGGGTACGACGAATAATAATAGTGATGCATGGTTTATGGGTATTACACCCACATTGGTCAGTGGTATGTGGGTAGGCGGTGACGATCGTGATATCCATTTCGACTCAATGGCATGGGGACAGGGTGCCACGATGGCATTGCCAATCTTTGCTCTATATATGCAGAAAATATACAAAGATAAACGACTCGGATATAGTGAAAATGCAATTTTCGACTTGCCTAGCGGTTATAATCCATGTGAAATGGACGAGTCAGGGCTCTCCGATTTGGGTGAAGAATCTATCGAAGAGGTGTTTGAATAATCCCCTTTTATTATATAATAAGGTATAGGGTTTTCGTATTGTAAATTAATGCGAAAACTTTTTATTTTGCTTAAAAAAAGTTGGTAAATTATTTGCGTGTATCGGAA
>CACWOS010000024.1 GCA_902762565.1 uncultured Prevotellaceae bacterium | reverse complement strand
CCTCGTGAAGCGTTCACAGTGGATCATCGGTGGTGACGGTGCTTCTTACGATATCGGTTACGGCGGTCTCGACCACGTGATTGCTTCTGGTGAGGACGTTAACATCCTCGTGCTCGATACTGAGGTTTACTCTAACACCGGTGGTCAGGCCTCTAAGGCTACTCCTCTCGGCGCTATCGCTCAGTTCGCTGCTCAGGGTAAGCGCATCCGCAAGAAGGATCTCGGTATGATCGCTACCACCTACGGCTATGTCTATGTCGCTCAGATTGCTATGGGCGCTGACCACGCACAGACCCTCAAGGCTATCCGCGAGGCTGAGGCATGGCACGGACCTTCAATCATCATTGCTTACGCTCCATGTATCAACCACGGTCTGAAGGCCAAGGGCGGTATGGGTAAGAGCCAGGCCGAGGAGAAGAAGGCTGTTGAGTGCGGTTACTGGCACCTGTGGCGCTACAACCCAGCTCTGGCAGAGGAAGGCAAGAACCCATTCTCTCTCGACTCTAAGGAGCCCAACTGGGAGAACTTCCACGACTTCCTGCTCGGTGAGGTTCGTTACCTGTCAGTTAAGAAGGCTTATCCTAACGAGGCAGAGGAACTGTTCGCCGAGGCACAGAAGATGGCCCAGATCCGCTACAAGACTTACATCCGCAAGTCTCAGGAGAATTGGGAGGATTAATCTGAATCAGTGTGGTCAGTGGCAAAACCGCTGACCCACCATTCATACTAAAAGGCGACGCACCCTATTTGGATGCGTCGCTTCATTTATTTTTCAAATCTATTTAACAGGGCCTGACAACCTTCAAGCACGTCACGCCATGTAGCCTCGAAGTCGCCTGTGTACCAAGGGTCAGCAACGTCACCTGGTCGCTGTGTGAAGTCCATCAACATCACTATCTTCCCTTCTGGATCGCCACCGCAGATGTTGCGCATATTGCGGATATTCCACGAGTCCATACCTATTAGCAGGTCGTATTGGTCGTAGTCCGATCGCGTCATCTGTCTGGCCGTCTTGCCTGCACAGCCGATGCCGTGCTCTGCCAGTTTTCGTCGGGCAGGTGGATATACGCTGTTGCCAATCTCCTCCGTCGAGGTGGCTGCCGACTCAATGTAGAACTCGTCTTCGCGTCCAGCTTTCCTGACGAGGTCTTTCATCACGAGCTCCGCCATCGGGCTTCTGCAGATGTTCCCATGACAGACAAACAACATTCTATGCATCTTCATGTATATATCATTTCTAAAGGCAAAGGTACACAATTGATTTCATATATTATCTGTTTCCAGTCAATTATTAGGATACTTTAGTAGTCTTCCATGATAGCTCTTAATTCTTAACTTTTCACTGGCTCGCGCTCTCGCCTGCATATTCCTTCTTCGCTTCAGTCTGCTCGTCAGTTATACTCCCTGCAAAGATACAAAAATTCCCGCTCAGCAACGAGCGGGAAAAGATGGTGTTAATGATTCTAAATTTAAAGATGAACTAACGATGTTCCACGCAGGTGGTCACCCTCGTCGTCCGTGGGAGGATTATTCTGTGGGAAGTAGGGATTTAGCTTAAAGAGACGGCTCCATTGCACCTTCTGGTCGAAGTCTGTCTTATAGTAGGTGTTGGCGAACGTCTGATATTTCTTGTTGGTGCTAAGTATAGTATCATAGTCTTTTTCGCCATCCCAATAGAAAAACTCGTCACCGTTGTCGACATTATACATATCGTAATATTTCTGTCTTTCTGGATTGTAGCTGCGAACATGGATAGCGAAGTTGTTCTCGTTAAAATGTGCACCCAGCGTGACGCTATAGGTCAGGTCGTAGTTGATGTCGTAAAGAGCACACTCGTTGAAATAGTGATAGGTGTTTTCGGCAGCCATCTTCACAGATTGCTGATTGGCCTTGTCCCAGTTTGTCACCGCGTAGTCTACAAAGTTCTTTAGCGGGGCATAGATATTCTTCACCTTGCTCATGTCGTTCAGCACGAAGTCAACGTACTTACATAGCGGCACGGTTGTGGTCATTTGGTCAAGGTCATTTGGTCATTTTTGATTTCGGGAACGCGGTCATTTGCTCACTATATATAAATAGAATATTTATATTATAGTGGCGGTTTTGACAGCATCCGTTTTCGATTTTGACAAATGACAAATGACCAAAATGACCAAAAGAAGTGATGAAGTGAGTGATAAGTGAAAAACTGCCGCAAGCATTAGTGAACCGAAATGACGATGTAGTAATTTGCAGCAGAAACGTCAAGAGTGACGCGCACGGCGTTCGCATGCCACGCGAAAGGAGCGGAAGGGCCCTCCGCACGGAGCAAAGCAGGCGAGAGGCAGGTAAGAGTTATGAAGAAGGAAACACGGAAGACGATGATACAGGTGATTGTATCGATTCTGACGGCTGCACTGACGGCAACGGGAACGGCGAGCTGTAGGCACATGCTCTAAGCACGCTAGTGAGAGGTGATTAGTGATAAATGAAGGGTGAAGGATGGTACCAAATAACAAAAAAGAAGGATTTTTTGAAAATTATTTGGTAGTATTCTTCACTTTTTCGTACCTTTGCTGCATGAAAATACGGATACTACTATTTCTAATGCTGACGACGCTGCCGCTGACAGCGGCCAACCGCATCCTGTCGCCTAGATTCAAGACGCTGACAAACATTGTGAACGGCGACTGGATGAACCGCCCTGTCATGCAGCTGAACAGTAACGACGTGATGACCATTAGTTTCGATGAGCTGTCACATAATTACCACCGTCTCTGCTATCGTATTGAACACTGTGAATACGACTGGACAACATCTGAATCGATTTTTGAGAGCGACTGGTTGGACGGCTTTAACAACAACCCCATAGAAGACTATCAGAACAGCATCAACACTACCCTGCCCTACACACACTACGAATTTTCCATCCCCAACGACCGCTGTCGGCTGAAGATGAGCGGCAACTATCGTATGACGATCATTGATGAAGACGAGGGTGACGAGGAAGTGATGCTTGTGGAGTTCTATGTCGTTGAACAGCAGATGGACTTAGGTCTAAACGTGTCATCGAATACGGATATAGACCACAATGTGAGCCATCAGCAGGTGGACATGAAACTGCGCTACAACGCGCTGCGCATCACGAATCTGGAGGAAGAGCTAAGGACGGTGGTCATGCAAAACTGGCGCGACGACACGGCACGTCGCGACCTCCGTCCGTCGTCCGTCAGCATGCAGGGACTGGAGTGGATTCACCAACGGCCACTCATCTTCGATGCTGGCAACGAGTATCATAAGTTCGAAGTGCTGGATGTCAGCCATCCAACGATGGGTATAGACCGTATTGATTGGGACGGCCACCAATATGAGGTGTACCCCTTTATGGCTACGGAACGCCGAAACTACCTGACGGATGTTGATGCCGACGGTGCTTTCTGCATCAGGAACAGCGAGCGGTCAGAGTCGGCATACACCTGTGAATATGTGTGGGTAAACTTTACGTTGAAGGCACCATACCAGGGCGACCTGTTCATTGGCGGACAATGGACGACAGACAAAGATCGTGAGACCTATAAGATGAGGTATGATGGCGGCAAGGGCATTTACTACACACGTCTGCTACTGAAACAAGGCTACTACTCGTACAACTACACGACGGAAACGGGAGGCGTTCCTCCGTCCGAAGGCAGTTTCTATCAGACAGAGAACCGCTATCAAGCGCTGGTTTACTACAAAAGTGCTATGGACCGTACGTGGCGATTAGTAGGCTACCGAGCCGTAGAGTTCCGATAGTCGTCTGGCGTCTGACGGTAATAATGGAAGAAACTGGCTATCATGTAGTTGGGCGATACAAAGCCAAGTTCTTCGGCTATTCTCTCTTTCGGCAAATCCGTCTCGGCAAGCATATTTGCAACCTTAGTCAATCGCAATCGTAGCATCATGAGGCGTGGACTCTCGTTCAGATGTATCGATAACTGCTGGTAGAGTTGCTGAAGGGTTACACCTGCAACGTCAGCCAGTTGCTGCATACTGTAGCCGACCTCCTTTTCCCTGCATTGTTGAACGAAGGGTACAATCTTCATCATGATATCCGCAAAAACAGGGTCAACATGCGTTGAACCGTCTTTTTGTATTGAGAATGGTGTCAATATCTCATCCTCCAAAGACTTAGAGCGGACGACGTATGTCATGATACGATGCTGTAGTTCGGCTTCATCATTGATAAGGTTTATACGAAGGTGAATGTTCCTATTGTAATAATAGAAATTGAAAATTACCAATATTGCAAACAATAAGCCCAGAAGCACATAGAGACCTGTTGTACGCCACCAAGGCTCCTCAACATTAACAGTCCACACAAAGGGGTCTTGGGGCCAATACTCAGGCGACATTGAAACCTGCATCTCAAGTTCATAATAGCCTGGTTTCAAGCCAACCAGAGGTAAGCGCAATATACCATGTTCATCGACCATGCCATCGGAGTTGAAGAACGACATAACCTGCCAGTCGTCAATAAGCCCTTTCACGCGATAACGGTAATACGTTTGCATGGGGCGCAGGAAATTCAGACCCGAGAAGAACAGCAACAACGAATTCTGGTTGTAATCTACCGTGATGCGCCATGTTCGGGCTGCAGCATTCTCTAATATCACACGGTCATCCAACGCCATGCCTGGCTTCATTTCTCGCCCGTTAACTATCAATCGAGTCAGCTTGGGATAAAGTACCATTCTAGACATGGAGTCGGTATGGAAATGATGAGGATTAAACGTCACAATATGGTCGAGCGACTGCATCACTATGGTACCATCGTTCAGCTTTATGGCCCGACGATTGACAAACGACTCATTTGGCACATTGTCACGGTCATAATAACTCTCAACACGGGAAACGTCCTTATTATCTTTGATAAAGAAGTGACAAATGCCATAGCTCGTACCTGCCCAGATGTCATGAAAATCATCTTCTACCACACTATGAACCATATCGTTTAACATACCATCTTTGACACTAAACAGATAGGGTTTGTGGCCTGGACGATCCAACTGCACACCATTATAAAGCCCTGTCCACGTCCAGCCACGACTATCGGTATACTTACAGTTAACATGACGGCCTAACGGTTCAGGATTGGTAATCTCTGGCATATTGTCCAGCATCTGTTGGAAATTCACAGCCTCAGGTTCGTCCCAACGATAGGCGTAAAAGGGAGAAGTAAAAGGCTTGGCATAAAACAATCCACGCTTCTCAGTACCAATCCACATACCACCCTGACGGTCGAATGCTATCGTGTTGACATCGGTTTGCAGTTTACGTCCGTTGCTCAACTTCAAGTATTCCTTCTGTGTCTTTTCACCAGAAACTGGGTTATATTCCCAATAGCCATATTCTGAAGCCACAAACAAGATGCCATCAAATAATGTCATATTGTTCAGATGGTAAGGTGTACGCATCAGTTCCTTCCACACACGTGTAATAGCATCAAAGCGTAACAACAAAGCATCTTTCTCGCCATTTCGAATTTGATAGAAATAACGCCCATCATGATATGTCACTGACGAATTGGAGTAAGACAACTTATCGTCACCCTCTGAAGATGCTGCATCGTAAAGATGTCTGCCAGATATCAAGTCGTAGACCGACACGACACCATTAGCAAAGAACAGCAACAATGTATTCTTGTCATAGATGTCGACATCATGTAGTTCGGCTTTCCGACTGACAGGTATAACTTTTTCTCTGACAGGGCAATACAGCTTTCCTTTCGACAGGAACCACATATTGTTTTCGCCATCGCCAAACATATCTTCCACGACTTCTTTCATGCCAGTACCCTTGATGACGGAGTCGACATTGCTAATGAACATCTCCTTCATCAAGTCAACACAGGTTACCTTATACTTATCCTTCACCCATAGATGATGATTCTTGTCAAAATAAAGGTGGTAGTGACCTGAATATTTAGGCAAAGGAAAGTCGTTTTCTGCCGTAGGGTCAATATGTACGAAGTTGGCACCATCATAAAAATTGACGTGTCCGATAGTTGTAATCACCATACGTCCAGTTTTCGTACACATGATGGTTTGGGCACTATTATCAGCCAAACCGTTGGAGGCATCGTATAAATAGAACACTCGTTCCATTCTCTCGGCATGTATGATGCCCGACACCAAAAGCATCAATACAATTGACAACCTACGAATGATGGGGTTCTCTGACCAAAGAACAAAGTGTGTTGATTTCTCAGACATTGGCAGACTGCTGTTTTAAATTACGGCGCAAAGTTAGTAAAAAAACAACAAATCACAAAACTTTTTCCCAAAAAATCCCGTAGGCTCTTTCCTTCAAAGGAACACGGCAAACTACAGCTTTACACTGGAGATGTCGACAAGGCCATTGACAATGGCATAAATGGTAAGACCTGCAGGAGAGTGAATCTGCAGTTTACGGGCAATATTGCGACGGTGTGTAATGACGGTATTAACCGATATACAGAGTTGGTCGGCAATCTCCTTGTTTTGCAAGCCTTGAACAACACCTACGATGACGTCGCGTTCGCGGTCGGAAAGCGCATCGGCATTATCCTGACCACCCTTGAATACCATCTGGGAAATATTCTTTGAAACATCCTCCTGTTTCGTCATCTGCTCTAACCGCTTGATGGCAGGCGTGAAAATATGGTCCTCGACTTCAGCATGCTGGCTCAACCACTCTTCATTATTATAAATGTCGTAGAGGGTAGCTGTCAGCTTGTTGTTGTGATGAGCATCGGCAGGCAGATACTTAATCATCATAAGTTTCAACTCACGGAGCTTCTTGTCAGCACTTTCATGATGTTTCGAGAAGGTCTCAACATTATAATCGCTCATGGGACGGCCTTCTAGGAGAGATTCGACGTATGGGAAAAGCGTCTTCTCCTCATACTTCATGTGACGACGGATTTCCTGAGCATACTCTTCATAGAGTTTCATGATGAGCACGCCCAAAGCATCGTCCTCATTGATGCTTTCTTGCAACTCGCGACGGATGAATGGCAGCTGGAAGTCGAGATAGTAAGTATGGCTAGCCTTCAGGTAATGCAACAGCGTAGGAACACTGATTTGGTCGTCATTTTGGAAGTCGCCATACCCATTGATGGTGAAGTTGACCACCGCCAAGAAAGTGTATGTGTCCACTGCGTTCAGCTTACACGTCTCATTGACAGTCTTATCGCCAAAGCCAAGATTAATGCCAAACGAGCCTAATGCCTGTAAAACACTATAGTTGTCCTTAATCAGCGTTATCATCTTGTCGCTGGGTTCATACAATTTCAAATTTTTCATCCTTACTGCTTTTATACCTTATATTTTATTGATGGTGCAAAGGTAGCTATTTTTGATGATACGTGCAATAGTTCAAGACGATTTCATCATTTTTAGGTATTGTGGTATTTTTTGAAACTTTCTACCTTTGCACCCAGTTTTTAACCACATAATTTAGAGATGAAAAGAATTGTTTTCGTATTATTAGCATCAACAGTTTGTTTGGCATCAAATGCTCAACGACTGAGCGTAGGAGGATATGGTGAAGCAGTATTTTCGCGCAACTACTTCAGCGACCACGTCAGCCGCTATAGTCAGCCCGAAGAGCATAAGAATGACCCCAGTCACGGACGTTTTGACATTCCCCATGCAGTAATCTATCTTGGGTATGACTTCGGCAAAGGATGGACACTCGGTACGGAGATTGAATTCGAACATGGTGGTAACGGTATTGCCTACGAAAAAGAAGACGAGGAAGGTGGCGAATGGGAACAGGAAACGGAGAAAGGCGGTGAGGTAGAGCTGGAGCAGTTCTGGATTCAGAAGTCATTCGGAAAATGGGCCAACATTCGCGCTGGACATATTGTGGTGCCTGTAGGACTGAACAATGCGCACCACGAGCCATTGAACTTTTTCACGGTTTATCGTCCTGAGGGCGAAAACACCATCATGCCCTCAACGTGGCACCAGACGGGTGTGTCGTTCTGGGGACGCTATAAGGACTTCCGTTACGAAGCTCAGCTGTTGGCAGGTTTGAATGCTGATCAGTTCACTAATACTGGTTGGATTCATAAAGGGCATAAGTCACCATTGGAATTCGATGTTGCCAACAAATATGCCGTATCTCTGCGTATCGACAATTACTCGATTCCTGGTTTGCGCATTGGTGTCAGTGGCTACTATGGTCATGCTATTGGTAACAGTTATCCACGTAATGCCAATGGCGTAGATGCAGAATACAAAGGTGTGGTAGCCATCGGAGCCATTGACTTCACATATAAAGCACACAACTGGATAGTTCGAGGACAGGCTGACTACGGCTATTTGGGCGATGCCGACCAACTAAAATATGTTTACAATCGTTTGAACTCGAAGTCGCCTTACAAGCACTCGGCCTTCGTGTCGAAAAATGCCTATGCAATGGGTATCGAAGCGGGTTACGACATTTTCTCGCAGATTGCGTCACTGCGAGAGGACAACCAAAAGCTGTACGTCTTCGGACGCTACGAAGCATATAATCCATATGCCAGCAAGACGAAAGGAACAGCCTACGACTATACCGCCGTTAAACGAATGGCTGCAGGTTTGAACTATCATCCTGTGCCCCAAATAGTTATTAAAGCTGAATATTCAAAGCGTTTCCTCAAGTCCATCTATAATGACGAACCCAGTATTAATATCGGTGTAGCCTACGAGGGATTCTTTCTTTAATTGAACATATATAGTAATTAACCACATAAACAATATAACAATGAAAAAAATTATTTACTCTTTTACCCTGCTTATGGGCATGATGACATTCACTGCCTGTAGCAGTGACAGTGGCAACAATGGTGACGACAACAACCAGTTTGACATTGTAAAAATTGATCCGATTGTCGATCAAGACAATTATTCTGCAAACATTGTAGCAGCAAACTATTCGAACAAGACATTCGGTATGACAGCCATCGATGGATGCATCGATTTAGTTGGTGAACTCGAGGCTGCCAATGCAGTCATTGCCAGTTCGAAACTCTCTGAAGCTCAGGAGGCTTATCTGCGCAAGGTACTTGAGACACTGGTGAGCAACGTGATAGTTCCCACCTACACTAAACTGGCTGACGAGACAGAGGCTTTGGAGAGCACTCTGAACGGTCTGACTGTCAATACCATCACTCAAGCTCAGATTAACAGCGCATGTGATGACTTCAAACAGGCCCGCAAGTATTGGGAGCAGTCGGAGGCTTTCCTCATGGGTGCTGCCAGCGATTTCGACGTCGACCCAACCATCGACTCATGGCCTTTGAACCGTACACTCTTGCTGAGCTATTTCAATAACGGTATGAACGAAGAGATGCTGGAAGATGCCACCATCTTAGGCTTCCATGCATTGGAGTTCATCCTGTTCCGCGATGGACAGCCTCGTAAGGTTGCCGAGTTGCAGGGTAACGACACCTACAAGAACTTCGAAAACGTCAGCGGTGCAAAAGAACTGGCATACGCCCAGACCATCTGCAAGCTGCTGAAAGAACGTTGCTTCCAGTTGCAGTGCGCTTGGGACGGTGGCAGCAACAGCAGTCGTCTTAGCGTCGTGAAAGCTGCTGGTTTGGACTATCAGACAGAAAAAAGTTTGTCGTATGCAGATAATCTGATCAAGGCTGGTGTCAGCGGAAGCAACAGCACGTTTACCAGTCTGAAGAGCGCCATTGCTCAGGTATTGAGCAACGATGAGGGTTCGTGCGTAGCTATTGCGAATGAGGTGGGTACGGCCAAGATTGCCAATCCGTTCTCTGCTGGCGACGTGTCGTACGTGGAGTCTCCCTACAGCTACAACTCTATCACCGACTTCCGCGACAACATCCGCTCTATTCGTAACGTATGGCTGGGCTCTACCGATAAGACTGCCAACGACTATTCGTTCCACAACCTTCTTTGCCAGCGTCAAGAGCGAGGCTGTCAACAAGAAAGTGGAGAACGGCTATGTTGCAGCCATCGAGGCAATCAGCAATATGCCTTCGCCTTTCGTAAAATACTGCTGCACCATCTGGAACATCAACTTCGAGGACGATGAGGATTGGGAGACAGAAGAATAATCATTAACAGACATCAAATATGAACAAACTATCACGACTCTTTTTCGTGAGCATGCTGGCAGCACCTTTGTTGTCAGCATGTTCCGACGATAATGACAGCCAGACCGGACTAGGTCCGTTGATACCCGATGAACAAACATTCGGTAAGGCTGTAGGTAACTTTACGGCAGAGGAATGGTATCCTGGCGGGCAACTGGGAACCACCGAGAAGGCCAGCTATTCGGCTCCTGCTCCGGCAGTGACCAATCAGACTGGTATGGAGGAAGACTTCATTGTTGGTGAGGGATTCTTTGAGAAGCTCTATACCTTGGAGCAGGAGCCCCGTAGGGGTCTTGGCCCTGCTTGGGTTCGTAACTCTTGTATTGCCTGTCACCCCAGCTATGGTCACGGCAAGCGCCAGACGGAGTATCGTGCCAACACCATTGGTAACGGTTATCTTTTGGTGATCTATCATCCCGATACCAACGGCTATATCACCGAGGTAACGGGTATGCCTCAAACGCAGGCCATGTCGCCCTTTAAGGCACCCATCGACGAGAGTCAGATTTCTATTGAATGGAAGGACGTGACGGAGATGGAAAGTGGGCTGCCCATGCAGTTTGAGGACGGCGAAAAGTATGCACTCATTTATCCGGAGGTGCGCATTCCACAGTCGGCTTTCAATACTAACCCAAAGCCAACGAACTACGACGTTCGCCTGGAATCGACCATCGGTGTTTATGGCACAGGTCTGCTCGATGCCATCGATGACGAGGAAATCGAGGCACAATGGAAGGCTGAGGCTCCATACGTCGAACTGAATCCAGCCATGTGGGACAAAGAGGCTGGCAAGTTCAAGGCTTCTGCCTACTACTCTGCCGGTTATAACGATACAGGTACGTTCCATGAGGACCACGGTCCTTTGAAGCGTTTCACTTACGCTATGACGCGTGGTACATTGCAGGACGGTGCTGGAGCCAATGCCATTTGGAATATCACCAACGTCACCCGCAGCGACCGTCACTGGCTTTACACCACTCCCGCTTGGGCCAAGGCGCAGAGCGAGGATGAGGATGTGCTCAAGTATATCAAGGAGCACGGCGCTTCGGAGTCGAGCATTCTGCATCCATACTATGCCGACGGCACAAATGAAGGCATCGCCGAGCGTGTGAACGATATTTTAAGCTGTTCGTCAATAGCCAAGAAGGAAACTTTCGACAAATATCTGTTCAATGGTGCACCTTACAATGGCAAGGACGAGATGAGTGACAAGCAGTATTATCAGTTCATGGTATGGCATCGCGGACTAGCTGTGCCTGCTGCACGTAATTTGAACAATACGCAGGTGCAGCGCGGCAAGGAACTGTTCTCGAAGATTGGATGTGCCCAGTGCCACCGTCCCTCGTGGAAGACTGGCAAGGACGATATGTGGGTGGATACTTCAACGAAGGCTTACGCCAAAAGCATCGGTAAGGATGCAAACAAGATGTTGCCGAAATATCCTAACCAGACCATCTGGCCCTATACCGATATGGTACAGCATCGCTTGATGATGAAGAACGACATTCGCACAGGATGGTGTCGCACCACGCCGTTGTGGGGTCGCGGACTGAGCCGCGTGCTGACGGGTGCCGATGACCGCTTGCACGACTGTCGTGCACGCACTGTCCTTGAGGCGATTATGTGGCACGGCTACTCGAAGAATTCTGATGGTTATCGCGCTACAGAGCAGTTCTATCATCTGCCCAAGACCGATCGTGATGCCATCATCAAATTCATCGAGTCAATATAATATATAGCCCTTTCGACGCGTTATATATACATGAAGAAAGTAATTGTTTTACTATATATCGTGGTGGTTGCCGTGATGGCAGCCGCCACGATTGTTGAGCGATATCAGGGCACAGATTATGTGTCCGAACATTATTATGGCGCCTGGTGGTTCTCGGCTTTGTGGGCCTTGCTTGCTGCTGTCGGCATCATTTGCTTCCTAAAGCAGCGGGTGCGCCGCCTGTCAGTGGTGCTGCTCCACCTGTCGCTGGTGGTCATCCTGCTGGGAGCCCTACTCACCCACCTCACGGCTGTGCGTGGTGTGGTGCCTCTGCGTAAGGGCATACCTACTAATGAGTACCTCACGCGCGACATGTACTTGCGTCAGTTGCCCTTCACCATCTGTCTGGATAATTTCGAAATGCAGTTCTACGAGGGTAGCGATATGCCATCTGACTATATTTCGCATGTGCGTATCGACGACGAACCTGTGACTATCTCGATGAACAACATCGCTAGTAAAAAAGGCATCCGACTATATCAGATGGACTTCGACTCCGACCTTCAGGGCAGCATCCTTTCCATGAACAGCGACCCTTGGGGCACACCAGTAACCTATGTGGGCTATGCGCTGCTCTTCGTGACGCTCGTCTGGATGCTCGCCGACCCCAAGGGCGGCTTCCGTTATGAGCTGTCGCAGTTGCGCAATCACCGTACGGCATTAACGGTCTTCGCCGTGGCTATCTTTGTGTGCTTCGTCTTCGTGATGAACCACTTTCTGGGTAAATACTCGCCCGAGAACCACCCCCTGCCTGTGCTCAACTCGCGTCTGCTGCCCATCCACATTGCTACCATCATGATGGCCTACACCCTGCTGTTCTTTATCTTCTTGAACAGTCTGGTGGGTATTATCAGACCCAAGCTCCGCCAAACAACGCTCCACCTGTCGCAGCTCCTGCTGTTTCCTGCCATCGCCTTCCTGTGTTATGGAATCTTCATTGGTGCCATCTGGGCCAATGTGTCGTGGGGCACCTACTGGTCGTGGGACCCAAAAGAGACGTGGGCGCTCATCACCCTGATGGTCTATGCCGTTCCTGCCCATCGCAGCATCCGCATGAACCGTCATGTGTATATGACGCTGGCTTTCCTCTCCATCCTCATCACCTATTTTGGCGTGAACTTCTTTCTGGGTGGCATGCATAGTTATGCTTGAACGAGGTTTCATTAATAAACCCACAGAATCTATCTCAATATTAATAGGCATAGGAAATAAAAATCAATATTTATTTGGCATTTCGCAATAATTGCATTAACTTTGCACGGCAAAAACTAAATGGCAATGAATATTGAAGCCAATTTAAGTCAAAGAATACTAATACTCGACGGGGCTATGGGTACGAAGATTCAGTCGTTGGAACTAACGGCTGAAGACTATCATTCGGGACGTTTCAAGGACTGGCACATAGCACTAACGGGTAACAACGATGTATTATGTCTAACTGCACCTAACGACATACGTCATATTCACGAACAATATATCGAAGCTGGTGCCGACATTATCAGCACCAATACTTTTTCTGCTAATCGTATCAGTCAGAAGGAATACGGTTGTGAGGCTTATGCACGCGAAATGTCTCTGGAAGGCGCTCGCATTGCAAGACTGGCCGCAGATTCTTTTAACCAACAGACATCAGATACTACACGCCACATTTGGGTGGCTGGTTCGATGGGACCAACATCGAAGTCGCTCTCACTAGCATCAGACATGAATGAGCCAGGACTTCGTAACATCACATTCGACGAAATGGCTGCAGCATACGAGGAACAGGCAGAGGCGTTGATTGATGGTGGCGTAGACCTGTTGCTGTTGGAAACCTGTTTTGATGCGCTAAATGCGAAAGCAGCCATTTATGCCATCGAATGTATCAACGAGCGGCGAAACATGGAAATTCCTCTAATGGTATCAGCTACTATCAACGACCGCAGTGGACGTACGCTAACAGGTCAAACACTGGAGGCCTTCTATATCAGCATAGCCCACTACCCTCATCTGCTGAGTTTTGGTCTTAACTGCTCATTTGGTGTGACGGAATTGCGTCCTTTCGTTGAGCAGTTGTCTAACCGAATACCCGTTTACCTCTCACTATATCCTAACGCAGGTCTCCCCAACGAGATGGGCGAATACGATGAGTTGCCTGCCTTTACAGCCAATCACCTGCGCCAGATGGCTATATCAGGTTTGTTGAACATTGCAGGTGGATGCTGTGGAACCACTGAGGAGCATATACGTGCAATCAGCGAGGCATTAAAGGACGTAAAGCCACGTCAACTCCCTACAGGCGACGATCGTATGTGGCTCTCGGGATTGGAACCGCTATTAGTGGATAAAAAAACACAGAACTTTACGAATATCGGTGAACGTACGAATGTGGCTGGCTCACGTAAGTTTGCAAGGCTTATTGCAGAGAAGCAATACGAAGAAGCACTCTCTGTGGCTCGACATCAGATAGAGGGCGGTGCACAGATTATCGACATTAACATGGATGATGCGATGCTAGACAGTAGCAATGCCATGCAAACCTTCAGTCGATATATCTCAAACGATCCAGCCGTTAGCCGTGCGGTACTAATGATTGACTCGTCAGATTGGGATACAGTATTGGCAGGACTTAAAAATGCGCAGGGCAAGTGCATCGTCAATTCCATAAGTTTAAAGAATGGAGAAACTGATTTTATACATAAAGCACAAGAGTTACGTCGATTTGGTGCTGCCGTTGTAGTCATGGCCTTCGATGAAGAAGGACAAGCCACCACATACGAACGCAAGATAGCAATAGCCAAACGAGCCTATAATATATTAATAGGTATAGGTTTCCCTGCTCAAGACATCATCTTCGACGTGAATATTCTCTCCGTGGGAACGGGTTTGAAAGAACATCAGGCCTATGGTATCGACTTTATTCATGCCGTAAAATGGATCAAAGAGAATCTACCTTTGGCAAAGACCAGTGGTGGCGTAAGCAATCTATCGTTTAGCTTTAGAGGTAATAATAAGGTACGCGAAGCCATGCACTCCGTATTTCTCTATCACGCTATACGTGCGGGACTAGATATGGCCATCGTCAATCCAAGTATGTTGCAGGTGTACGATGATATTGAGCCTACACTATTGAAGGCTGTAGAGGATGTCATTTTAAACACTGACGACGAGGCCACTGAACGCCTAATAGCCCTTGCTGCTAATTTGCTTGCCAATAGCACAACCATGACAGATGCTTCCAACATGAAGCACGACTCATGGCGTGAGAAATCTATTGAAGACCGATTACAATATGCTCTGAGCAAAGGAGTTTCCGACCATCTTGTAGAAGACATCCCTGAAGCATTGGCGAAATACAAACGCCCTATCAATGTGATTGAACAACCATTGATGAAGGCTATGGAACACATTGGAGAGTTGTTTGGCGAAGGAAAAATGTTCCTTCCTCAAGTAGTCAAATCAGCCAAAGTTATGAAAGATGCCGTAACATTGTTACAACCCTACATTGATGCGGAAAACGATGGCGAGAAGACTGAACGTCCCTGCGTCATCATAGCTACCGCCAATGGTGATGTACACGACATAGGTAAGAATATCGTCGGTATTGTGCTAGGCTGTAACGGCTTCGAAGTCATTGATCTGGGTGTGATGGTACCCAACGAGAAGATATTAGAAGAGGCCCTAAAGCGTAAGCCATGTCTCGTTGGAGTAAGCGGGCTTATCACACCATCATTGAAAGAGATGGAACAATTGTGTCAGCTATTTCAAAGTAAAGGTCTCCAAGTGCCGATCGTAGTAGGAGGTGCAACAACATCAGCAGTACATACAGCTGTGAAACTTGCACCACAATACGACGGTTGTGTAGTGTATGGAGGAGATGCCTCGCAGACTTCCCTCTTGGCCAAGTACCTGCAAATGAATGCTACAATGACAATTGAGCAAATCAAAGCAGAACAGCAAACCTTGCGTAAAGCTTATGAAGAGCATCATGCCCCATTGTTGTCGTATGCAGAAGCTAACGCAAAAGCACCACACTTTGCACATCAGTCAGCAGACATCAACACCCTGATTTCTGACATTAAACTTCAGATATCAGATATTGTCCATCTTATTGATTGGCGTATGTTCCTATTGTTTTGGGGATTCAAAGGGGAAACACTGCAACAATTATTGGTGAATCCAGAAGCAGAACGCACACTACAAGAAGGCAAACGATACCTTCAACAAGCAATTGAGCAGGACACTATTGAGGTGATGGCTGTGATTCGCAACGTGGCTGCTAAGCGTTGTAAAAATGATATTTTACTAGATGGAGGAACCATATTGCCAATGCTTCGCAGTCAAAGCAGTACGGGCCACTATATGTGTCTATCCGATTTCTTTGACGAGCACGAACCATCTCAATTGGGAATCTTTACCATCGTAGCCCGCCCTAAACGACAACCAACCGACGAGGTCGAACGTCTGATGAGTCATGCTATATGTTCACGCCTAGCAGAAGCGTGCGCAGAGCATATCGCAACAAATAGTCTTCGTGTAGCTTTCGGCTACGCGACCTGTCCTGATCACTCACTGAAACGCATTGTCTTCGACCTATTGGATGCAGAAAAGAAGTTGAACATCACACTGACAGACCACTACTCCATACAGCCATCAACGACAATCTGCGGTCTACTCATTAATCATACCGAAGCCCGTTATTTCTCTGTGGGGCGTATTGACGAGGTACAACTTGCCGACTATTGTCAACGACGCGGTATCAGCATTGCGGAAGGAGAACAGTTATTATCAAAATTCATTCAACGAAAATAATTAATATGAAAGTCATTGACATCCTGAATAATTCAAAACAGCCGTTTGCCAGTTTCGAACTGGTACCACCATTGAAAGGTAGCGATGTTACCCGACTCTACGACAGCATCGAACCGCTGATGGAGTTTGCACCGCCATTCATCAACATCACCTGTCATCGTGACGAGGTGGAGTATGTGCCCAATAGTGATGGGACATATACTAAAATGACACTTGCTAAACGTCCTAGTACCATTGCTATTGTGGCTGCTGTTATGCGCCGTTATCCACAACTGGAAATCGTACCACACGTCATTTGTGGTGGTGCATCGCGCAGCAAAGTAGAAAGCGAATTGCTCGACCTACATTTCCTTGGTATACATAATGTAGTAGCCCTGCGTGGTGATGCAATACCAGGACAACGTTTTTTCACACCAGAAGCAGATGGTTTCAGCCATAGCTCAGAACTTGTTGGTATGATTCACAATCTGAACCAAGGAAAGTATCTCGACCCGACAGTAAAGAATGGTCTTTCTACAGACTTCTGCGTTGGTGTTGCCGCTTATCCAGAAAAACACTATGAAGCTGCTAATCTCGATACAGATATTCATAATTTAAAACAAAAAGTTGAGGCGGGTGCAGACTATATCGTCACACAAATGTTCTTCGATAACGCACAATATTACCATTTTGTTGAGAAGGTACGCAATGCCGGTATTACAGTGCCCGTGATTCCTGGTTTGAAGCCAATTTCTAGTCAGCGGCAAATTGATTTACTACCCCGTTCGTTCCATATCGACATTCCACAGGCATTAGTTTCTGAACTTAATAAGGCCAAGACGATTGATTCCGCCTACCAAATCGGAATTGAATGGGCCATTGAGCAGAGCCGCGATTTGCTTGCACATGGAGTTCCTGCCATTCATTATTACACGATGGCAAAGACGGATAATGTACGGAAGATAGTGAAATCCGTCTTTTAAAGATTATCTTTGATAGTAGATCATTATTCCTGTAAAGGTACAAAAAGATTCTTAAAATTTTGGAAGTTTGGAATATTCTTTGTACCTTTGCAGACGAATTTCCGAAAACATGACTCTATCCCAATAGAGCATTCTTTCCAGAGTTTTCATTTTTCAATCAAGAAGTATTATTCAAATTACTGTATATAATCATTATGTACACAAAGGAAGAATTAGAGAAACTGCCTATCCCCGAATTAATGGAGATAGCTGCAGAATTAGACATTAAAGTGTCACAGGATGACGAGTTAGAACACGTAATCTATGCTATCCTTGATAAGGCTGCAGAGAACTCAGCAGCCGGTGTGGCTACACCCAAACGTAAGCGAACACGTATTACTAAGGATAATAGTAAAGTATATACTGTTAACGGTACTGAAGCTGAGAATCTTGATGTAAAAGCCACCAAGAAAGTAAAAAAGCCTTCACTTGACACGTTGTTCGCAGAGCAAGAAGCTGCAGAACTGGCTGTTGCTGAGACTGAAAAAGCAGACATCAAGGAAGAGGCTGAAAAGCCTGCTCCCAAGAAACGCGGTCGCAAGTCAAAGAAGGAGTTGGAAGCTATTGCAGTTGAAGAGACAGAAAAAGCTCAAGAGGTTCAACCTACAGAGGCTGCTTTTGATTTTAAGGAGGAAGAAGTGCCTGCAGAGCCTGTAGATATCATTCCTGAAGCAGCACAAACAGCTACAGAGTCTCAAGTAAACGAGGAATTGCTAAACCAATTGCAAGAAAAAATGGTTCAACACAATCAAACAGATAGTGAAGAACTGAGAGATGAAACTATAGGTGAAGGAGTTTGGGAAGGTGACCCTGGCGACGGCACCGATTTCATTGTGACTGTTGATTTGCCTATTGAAGACGAAGCAGCCATTCCAACTCTTGATATGTTCGACCGTCCTATGACGCAACAGGCTCCTGTAGATACAGTGATGCCAATGGACCGTACAATGGGACGTAACAACGAAACGTTTGACTTCGAAGATTTAATTAATGGTAATGGCGTACTCGAGGTTTTACAAGATGGATATGGCTTCTTACGTTCAAGCGATTACAATTATCTCTCATCTCCAGACGATATATATGTATCACCTCAGCAAATCAAAAAATACTCACTAAAGACGGGTGACGTTGTGGAATGTACAGTTCGTCCACCTCATGATAATGAGAAATATTTTGCCATGTGCAATGTTAATGCTATAAACGGACGACAGCCTCAAGAAGTTCGTAACCGTGTAGCTTTTGAGCACCTGACTCCGTTGTTTCCAGAGGAGAAGTTTACACTTTGTGGCGATAAGGCAACCACTAATCCTTCGGTACGCATTGTCGACCTCTTCGCGCCTATCGGTAAAGGACAGCGTGCACTCATTGTGGCTCAGCCCAAAACTGGTAAGACTATCTTAATGAAGGATATTGCCAATGCTATCGCAGCCAACCATCCGGAAGCTTACATCATGATGTTGCTCATCGATGAGCGTCCAGAGGAGGTAACGGATATGGCACGTACTGTGAATGCTGAGGTCATAGCCTCAACATTTGACGAACCGGCTGACCGTCACGTAAAGATAGCTGGTATCGTATTGGAGAAAGCAAAACGTATGGTAGAATGTGGACATGACGTAGTTATCTTCCTTGACTCTATCACGCGTCTGGCTCGTGCATACAATACTGTTAGCCCTGCATCAGGTAAAGTACTAACAGGTGGTGTAGATGCCAACGCCCTACAGAAGCCTAAGCGTTTCTTCGGTGCTGCGCGCAACATTGAGGGAGGCGGTTCACTAACTATCATCGCTACGGCATTGACAGATACTGGCTCAAAGATGGATGAAGTTATCTTCGAAGAGTTCAAGGGTACTGGTAACTCAGAGTTGCAGCTTGATCGTATGCTGGCTAACAAGCGTATCTATCCTGCTGTCAATCTGGTATTGTCATCTACTCGTCGCGACGATTTACTGCAGGATCAGACCACACTGAACCGTATGTGGATTATCCGCAAGTTTATTGCCGAAATGAATCCTATCGAAGCTATGAATACCGTTCGCGACCGTTTGGTGCAGACACATTCGAACGAAGAGTTCCTGCTTTCGATGAACGGATAAAGGACATGTCTCCTTCTATCAACATTAACCCTGCTTTATCGAACAATAAAGCAGGGTTAATTCTTCATACTCAGTGAGTATTTTTTATTACTCCAAGAGTATTAATCGCTATACGCATCCACGCCTATCATCTCTCGTGCTCCTATCGTCATTTTACGAAGATCGTACATCGATCCGTTATAGATATTGAAGTCGACATTTCCCTTAATGCCTGGTAATCGTCCAACGTCCGTGTGCTGCCAGAACTTCCATTTGCCTTCATACTCCACTTGATCTACATAATAATGGGCAATCCAATAGGGATAATCATCGAAGACAGGATCGCTTAGATACTGCATCTTAAATTTATAATAGGTATAGATGATGGGTTTCACACCATAGTGCGTTTCTATGATTTCAAGCCATTGCAAAATGCTCTGCTTAAATTCATCATCAGTTTGATTCTTAGGTTTATGCTCTACGTCAAGTACGGGTGGTAAATCACCATTCTCCAACTTCACTTTTCGCATAAAGAAAGCAGCTTGGGCTTTGGCTGAAGAATGAACACTATAAAAATGGTATGCGCCACGAGTAAAACCGTATTCGCGAGCCTGATAGAAGTTGTCCTCAAAATTCTCGTCAACTTTCGTTGCTCCTTCTGTTGCCTTTATCATCACGAAGCGCACAGGGAACTCATCAATCATGCCATGATCTTTCAGCTCCTGCCAATCTATTTTTCCTTGATGATGAGAGATGTCTATACCATGAATTTCGTAGCCTTCAGGATAACTGATATCGCCATAAAGGGCACGCCATCGGAAACCGAACGGACTTACAAAGATATAATAAAAAAAGAACACATAGGCTGCTACCACCAAGCCTCCGCCTATCCACCACGCCCAACCAGGCATGTGCTGTAACATACGTATAAAGACATTCGGACGCCTATGTCGCACAATGCTCTGTCGGCGTCCGGATGTCGATTTACTTTTATGTAGGTTCTTCTTCTGAGGCATTAATTATTTTGCCTGCTCAAGAGCCAAAGTCTTAGTGGGCTGATCACATACCTCTGTGGGTCCCCAGTACTGGATAGGACCAGGATAGATGTAGCAGGTCTTGCGAGCCCACTCGTCACGATGAGCTGCGAAGTACTTGAAGGGGGCACCGTCAAGCTCAACAAGAGCCTTACGGATAACGGGCTTCATCTCACCTGAACGCTTTTCCATGTTCATCATCATGGTGTGAGGCACACCACCAGCAATCCACTCTTCAGCAGGAGCAGTAGTATTCTTCACGACAGCCATGTAACCAGTCTTACCATTGGCAATCAGCTGGGCTGCTGAAGTACCGAGGGCATAGCAGTAGTCGGCATCGAAATTAGAAGGAGCAGCGCAACGTCCCTCGTAACCGAAGAAGTGATGCATGGCAGCAAACTTACCTGTATATTTGCCTTCCTTCTTCATCTTCTCGAGCTTCTGCGACACCATTGTAGAAAGAAGTTTCTCGGTTTCAATCAGAGAAACCTGTACATTTCCATGAGGATCACGGTCGAGAGCCAGCTGACGAGCTACACCAGTAGGCAGGCTGTTGAATACAGCCAGATTATCCTCGGTAAGGTGAGCCTTAACGAAGTCGATTGACTCGTGACGATCCAGATTCTTAGCCTCTGGCATAGCCAGCACGTCGTTGAGCTGAGCAATCAGCTTCTTGATAGCAGGGATGAACTCGATAACACCCTCAGGGATGACAACTGTACCAAAATTGTTACCATCAGCTGCACGCTGGCAAACAGCGTTTGCGATATAGTCAACGATGTCATCGAGACTCATTGCCTTCTGCTCAATCTCCTCAGAAACCAGACAGATGTTGGGCTGAGTCTGCAGGGCGCACTCCAAAGCGATGTGAGAAGCAGAACGACCCATCACCTTGATGAAATGCCAATATTTGCGAGAAGAATTACAGTCGCGTTCGATGTTACCAATAAGCTCAGAGTAAACCTTACAAGCTGTATCGAAACCGAACGAGGCCTCAATCTGTTCATTCTTCAGGTCACCGTCGATGGTCTTAGGACAACCGATTACCTGAACACCGTAGTTCTTAGCAGCATAGTACTCAGCAAGTACACAGGCATTGGTGTTTGAGTCGTCACCGCCGATGATGACAAGAGCCTTGATGTCGAGCTTGCGGATAATCTCCAAACCCTTCTCGAACTGGTCAATCTTCTCAAGCTTTGTACGGCCAGAACCAATGATATCGAAACCACCAGTGTTGCGATAAGCATCGATAATCTCAGGAGTTAGCTCCATGTAGTTGTGGTCAACCAAACCGCCAGGACCCAGAATGAAACCATAGAGACGGTTCTCGGGGTTCAGCTTCTTAATCTGATCGAAGAGACCCGTAATCACATTGTGTCCACCAGGAGCCTGACCACCTGACAGGATAACACCAACATTCATCTTCTTGGTGTTAGCTTCAGTAGCTGGTTCAAATTCTACGATAGGCATACCATAGGTGTTAGGGAAAAGCTTTTTAATCTCTTCCTGGTCACCAACACTCTGAGTGGCTGCACCTTCTTTGATTTTTACTGCGCCCTGAAGTGCCTTAGGCAATTTGGGCTGATAAGCTGCTCTCGCAATCTGCAATGCACTTTTTTCCATTGTTATAAATGTTATATTTGATGAATAATTGAAATTTCAGAATGCAAAAATACTGTTTTTTTGTGAGAAAACACAAAGAAATGCTGCTTTTTAAGTTTTTTTTTTGATGAAAGTCATTGTATATTGTTTTTTTTTAGTATCTTTGACCACAAAAGAACTCAATAAACATCAAACGGAGGAAAAAACTATGGCAAGTAAAAGACATTTGAAACAGACAATCAACCTTATCAGCGAGGAACTTTTTGCTGAGTGTGTGGCCGCTTCACTCTATGGTCAGAATCGAGATAGTGCAGAGGCACTCATCTACAGCACCATCAAGATGCGCAACAATTACATTCGTCGCATTTCACATCCCGAACCAGGTATGTCGGCAAAAGCATATTATAAGGATTTAAAAGATAAATTTGCCGCTCAGGCTAGTGAAATGCTTGATCAACTTAATAATTTCTAAAGCGAAGATTCACAAACAACGACAAAAACTATGTGGAAATCATTCTGCCGATGGCTGCTATACAAACGTATGGGGTGGACAGCTGAGGTAACAGAAACACACCCCGACAAATACATTATCTGTCTGGCTCCTCATACTAGCAATTGGGACTTTATCATTGGCCAGCTTTATAGTAAGAGTACAGGAATGAAGAGCAACTTCCTAATGAAGAAGGAGTGGTTCTTTTGGCCGCTTGGTCCCATCTTCCGCCATCTCGGGGGCATACCTGTATGGCGCTCAAAGCATACCAGTATGACCGACAATCTGGCAGAGACAGCCAAGAAGTTGTCGGTATTCCAATTGTGCATCACACCAGAAGGCACTCGTAAACTTAATCCTGAGTGGAAACGCGGTTTCTATTATATCGCCCAAAAGGCTGGAATTCCTATTCTGCTCTATGGTGTCGACTACGAGAAGAAGCTGATTCGTTGCACAAAGACCATTATACCTAATGGTGATATAGAAACACAGATGCGCGAAATCAAAGAGTATTTTAAAGACTTCAAGGGGCGCTACCCTGAGAATTTCACTATAGGGGAGGTATAACGTATGCACAAGTTTTTGTTATATCTGCTGCTATTATCTACCTCTGTTCTCTGTTTTGGACAGTCAGCCAAAGACGAGGCTAAGATGACCGACTGCCTAAAACAGTATTTTTCGAAATATAAAGCTAAAGGCACACGACTGGCGCAACAGCCTCGTATGCTGAGTTATCAAGTTGACGACAACGAGAAGACACTCACTATTACTGCCGATGAATGGTTTGCCATGCAGGAGTTTACCCCTGATATTACAGAACATATTTATAAAAAGATAAAGGGCGAACTTCCAAAGCCTTATAATAAATATAAGGTAAGCATCATTACCAATGGCATGACCATTGAGGAACTTATCCCCAATCGTCTATCGAAGAATGCCGACAAATCACGCTTATGGGGTAATATCAACTACGATGGCAAGCCCTGGGTAAAGAATGTTTCTACCCCATTCTATCCTACACATGGACTGCAGAATCGTCACATCTCACTCTGGGCCAGTCACGGGCGCTATTACGATCAGAAGACTTCTCAGTGGCGTTGGCAGCGCCCAAAGTTATTTTGTACTACTGAGGATCTATTCACGCAGACCATCGTTGTACCCTACCTCATTCCAATGCTGGAACGTGCTGGCGCTATTGTCTTTACCCCCCGTGAACGCGATTGGCAGACAGAGGAGATTATCGTCGACAATGACGGTTCAAAAAATAACTATATAGAAGTCACCGCACATGGTAAGTGGCAGACGACACCGCAACCTGGCTTCATGATGCATGAAGGCAACTATCAAGACAACGAGAATCCCTTTATGGCCGGTACAGCCCGCATGGCTAATACCACAAGCAGCAACAAGCGCTATTCCGTTGCGACCTATCAGCCTCGTTTCCGAAAGGCAGGACGTTATGCCGTCTATGTTAGCTACCAGTCCCTACCTAACAGTGTCGACGATGCCCTCTATACTGTTTGGCACAAAGGCGAATGTACGCAGTTCCGTGTCAACCAGCAGATGGGGGGTGGCACATGGGTCTATCTGGGAACTTTCGAATTTGATGCCGGATATAACGAATTCAATCGTGTCACGCTGACCAACCAAAGTAGTCACAATGGTATAGTTACTACCGATGCCGTCCGTTTCGGTGGCGGTATGGGCAACATCGAACGCTTTGGTCAGACTAGTGGCATGCCTCGTGCTATTGAGGGTGCGCGCTACTACGCACAGTGGGCCGGTATGCCCTATTCTGTTTATAGCGGACGCCAGGGGACTGACGACTATGCCGACGACATTAATGTCCGTTCTTTCATGACCAACTATCTTGGTGGTGGTTCGTGTTATATGCCAAACCTTGAGGGGCAGAAAATTCCCATCGAACTGTCGTTAGCCATCCATAGCGATGCTGGCTATTTCAAGAACGGGAAGGACATATGGGGAGCATTGGCTATTTGTACCACCAATCATAATGAAGGTAAATTGAATGCTGGGATTTCACGCATGGCTTCTCGCGACCTGGCCGATGCGCTGCTCAGCAACGAAGTGCTAGACTTAAAATACAAGTATAGCACGTGGAATCGTCGCGAATTATACGACCGCAACTATTCGGAGTCGCGTGTTCCCGAGGTACCAAGCGCCATTCTTGAAACCATGTCACACCAGAGTTTCCCTGATATGCGCTATGGTCAGGATCCTAACTTCCGATTTACGCTGGCCCGTTCTATCTATAAGACGCTGCTGCGCTATATCAACGATCAGCACGGCACATCGTTTGTCGTCGCTCCATTGGCTCCCGACAATTTCCGCATCGAGTTCAAGGATAAGAACACCGTCCATATCAGCTGGAATGCTGTCAACGACCCACAAGAGCCTACTTCTAAGCCTAGTGGCCACCTGCTCTATACCGCTATGGGCGATGCCGATTTCGATAACGGGACGTATGTTAAGAAGACTTCGTACGAGGTTAAGCTCGAACCTGGTCAGACCTATCATTTCCGTGTTTCAGCTGTCAATCGTGGCGGTGAAAGTTTCTGTACAGAGGTGCTCTCTGCCTACTACCAACCTGAGGCCACCAAGACGGTGATGATTGTCAACGGATTCCATCGTGTATCTTCACCTGCCGTTCGTGATAATGACGAGGAGCAAGGCTTCGACCTTAACGAGGATCCTGGCATTACCTATGGTCCTACGCTCGGATGGGTGGGCTGTCAGATCAATTTCGACCGCACGCAGATGGGTAATGAAAACGGTGGTTTAGGCTATAGCGACGAAGAACTGCAGGGGCGGCTGATTGCAGGCAACGACTTCAACTATGTTCGCACCCACGCCGATGCCATTGCCGCTACCCGCAAATACAACATTGTCAGCTGTTCCAACGAGGCCATCGAAACGGGTAAGGTCAACCTCTCGCGCTACGCAGCTGTCGACCTCTTGCTCGGACTGGAGCGCAACGACGGACACAGCCTCAACTACTACAAGAGCTTCACATCGCTTCTTCAGACAGCCCTTCAGAAGTACAGCCAGAATGGTGGTGCCCTACTAGTAAGCGGTGCCTATGTAGGAAGCGATATGACTACCGATACCGAACAGCAGTTCCTGGCTAGCGTTTTGAAGTGCCGCTATGCTGGTCGTTCGCAAGCAGGCTCCGGCACCGTGAAGGGTCTTGGTATCACGCTCAACTATTGGAACGAGCTTAATGCCAACCATTACGCAGCCACTTCTGTAGATATCCTGCAACCCGTCAAGCCCGCTTTCACCGCCATGCAGTATGCCGATGGACAGGATGCGGCTATTGCCTACAAGCAGGGATGTGAGCGCCTGTTTGTTATGGGTTTCCCCTTCGAATGTATCAAAGACCGTCAGAAGCGTTTCTCCATCATGCAAGGAATCTTAAACTATTTACTAAATAATTAAACCAACAAAACTATGTACAAAATTCAAACTAACTCATCCGGTACTAGAAGTATTGAAATCAGTGAAGAGCATTTGCAAACCATCGAGGACTACCAGCTCTTCCGCGATCTCATTGATTCTAATGGCTATGTTGACGAACAGGTGCTCGACAAGCTAAAACTCAACATTCGCTCTATGCTTGAGTCAGATGCAGGAAAAGACAAGCGTCTTCTTGACCTTTGTCTTGACGTCATTTATCATAGTAACATGAAGGCATTTGGTTTGCAACAGCTTGTACTGCTTTTTATCAACTGGAAGAATCAAAGCAATGACGATCTTGGTATGACCAAACGTGCCTTCCAGGGACAACCGTTCAATTAACAGACAAATATTAAACATTGGAGTATAGACTAACGGATTTTCTCCCAACGACGAAGAAGGAGATGGAGCTACGCGGTTGGGAAGAGGTTGACATCATCCTCTTCTCAGCCGATGCTTATGTCGATCACCCTTCTTTTGCCAGTGCCGTCATCGGACGAACGCTTGAGGCTGCAGGCTATCGTGTGGCTATTGTTCCCCAACCCGACTGGCATGGTGATTTCCGCGACTTCAAGAAACTGGGACGCCCGCGTCTGTTCTTTGCCGTATCTCCCGGCAATATGGACTCAATGGTCAACAAATATACGGCCAACCGTCGTCTACGTTCTGAGGATGCATATAGTCCAGACGGTCGCCACGGGCTACGTCCCGACTATCCGTCTATCGTCTATTCACAGATTCTACGCCAACTCTATCCCGATGTTCCCATTGTCCTAGGCGGTATCGAAGCTTCTTTGCGCCGACTCACTCATTATGACTACTGGCAGGATAAGTTGCGTCCCTGTATTCTTTGCGATGCGCCTGCTGATATTCTCATCTATGGCATGGGTGAGAAACCTATTGTTGAATTGGCCCGACGTATTGCCGATGGTTTTGCCATTGGAGATATTCGTGATATTCCCCAGACGGTATTTCTCGCTGATGATGTAACACCACAAGAAGGCGATATCGTGTTGCACTCACACGAAGAGTGCTTACGCAATAAACGCTCCCAAGCCGAGAACTTCCGCCATATCGAGGAACAATCGAACATGATGCACGCACAGCGCCTGCTCCAGCCACTCAAGTCTGCCACGACTCCAAATGGTTACCCGTCGGGCACGTGTGTCGTCGTCAATCCTCCCTATCCCCCTATGACTACAGCAGAGCTTGATGCCTCGTTCGACTTGCCTTACACGCGCGTACCTCATATTAAATATAAGGACAAGCGCATTCCTGCCTACGACATGATCAAGTTTTCGATTAACATACATCGTGGCTGTTTTGGCGGTTGTGCCTTCTGCACTATCTCTGCCCATCAGGGCAAGTTCATTGCATGCCGTTCCAAGGAAAGCGTACTTCGTGAGGTGAAGCAAGTCATGCAAATGCCCGATTTTAAAGGCTATCTTAGTGATTTAGGCGGTCCGTCAGCCAACATGTACGGTATGCATGGACGTAACCTCAATGCCTGTGAGAAATGTAAACGACCGTCATGCATCAATCCTCAGATATGTCCTAATCTAAATACCGACCATTCAAAACTACTTGAGATATATCGTGCCGTCGATGCCCTACCAGGTATCAAGAAGAGTTTCATCGGCAGCGGTGTGCGCTACGACCTGTTGCTTTATCGTAGTAAGGACGAAAAGGCTAACAAGGCTGCTATGGAGTACACGCGTGAACTCATCAAACATCACGTCAGCGGACGACTGAAGGTAGCACCAGAGCATACCTCCGATCGTGTGTTGGCACTCATGCGAAAGCCTTCGTTCCAGCAGTTCCACGAGTTCAAGCACATCTTCGACCGCATCAATCGCGAGGAGCATCTCAACCAGCAGATTATCCCCTACTTCATCTCTAGCCATCCTGGGTGTACAGAGGGCGATATGGCAGAGTTGGCAGTCATCACCAAGCATCTCGACTTCCAGCTCGAACAAGTTCAGGATTTCACACCAACTCCCATGACGGTATCTACTGAGACGTGGTACACGGGCTACGACCCATATACCCTTGAGCCTGTCAAGAGTGCTAAAAGCCAACAAGAAAAGTTGGCCCAACGCCAGTATTTCTTCTGGTATAAGCCAGAGGAACGCCGAGGCATCGAGCAAAGTCTACGACGTATCGGTAGACCGGAACTCATTAGCGAGTTGTGTCCTTATACTCCCAAACCCTATGAAAATAATCGAACAAAACAGCATAGCCAAGAACCCCAGAAAGAAAAGCGAGGACGGCATCGTCGCCACAAATGACTTTATAGCCGTCATCGATGGTTCCACCAGTAAATCGCAGTATCGCCATAGTCTGTTCAACAGCAACGGACGCTATGCGATGTTGCTCATCAGTCGTTATATCCGCAAGATGCCTAAAGAGTCTACTTGCACGCAGTTCATGAAGGGTGTTACGGCCTACGTTCGTAAACATTACAAGAAGTCCATGCTTCCCCGCTTGGCTGAACATCCTGAGGACCGCCTCACTGCTTCCGTTATCGTCTTTAGCCGACTGCAGCGCGAAATATGGATGATAGGTGATTGTCAGTGTCTGCTCATAGACGGAGAACAAGTCGATGCTGAATATCAGTTCATTGACAATCCCAAACCCGCCGAAGCCGAACTGGCCAAGATGCGTGCCGAGGAAGTCGAACGACAGCTAGCCAACGGTAAAACCATTGACGACCTGCTACGTGACGATACTGCCCGTCCTGTCATCATTCCCCGCATGATTGAGACCATGCGTAATCAAAACATTACTTATAGTGTGGTCGATGGTTTCCCCATCGACACCCGCCATATCAAGGTCATCACCCTCGACTTCCGCCCTTGGGAGATTGTACTTGCTTCCGACGGTTACCCTTTTCTTTGTGCTACCCTTGCCGAAAGCGAAGCTGCCCTTCAACATCAGCGTGATTGCGACCCGTTGAACATTGGTCCTCGCTTTCAGGCTACAAAGGCCTTTCATCCCGACAACAATTCGTTCGACGATCGCACCTATATTCGCTTCCGCGTATAATCTTGAATCTGAGCGAAGCGAATTTAATGATTAATCTTTGTGTTCAAAGGTCTTGCAGTTTAATATCCCTAGCACCACGCAGATACTCGCTGCGTAGTTCAATAGCCTTTGCCCACTGGCCTTTGAACAGTTCACTCACGTCAAGTTCAATCTTCCATCGGCCCTTCGACTCCAGTCGGTCTACCATCATGCCGTACGTCATATGGCTGATGTCCTCAGCAGGCATGAAGCGTGATGTCTCGCCCTTCTCGTCACCACTAATCTCTATCAGTAGTTTCGCATCAATAAGCTCATACAGTAAGTCGTTGACAATACGTATGGGAATGTTCGTCAAACCACGCAGTTCATAAGCGCTGTATGCACGCTGTCCCTTGGCAAATCGCTGACATATCTTGCTCATCAGCAGCGATGCCATCAATAGTTTGTAGCGATGGCTAATCTCGCCCGTATTCGCATCATAATCGTAGTAGTCCAGATTCTGGTTCGTATAGCACAATTCAGCACCAAACAGACAGATGGTCCACGATATTTGCACCCACAGCATGAACAAAGGCAGGGCGGCAAACGATCCATATATGGCGTTATAGCTCGACAGGAACATCTGCGAATGGATATAGAAAATCTGGAGTCCTTGCATCGCGATACCGGCTAAGATACCAGGCACTAACGCACTGATTGGTCTTACACGCGTATTCGGCATAAAGATGTAGAGTGCTATAAACAAACCGGCCATCAACACGTAAGGCAACATATCGATGAGTAGTCTTACAAATGGACCCAACAATAGGAAGTTAGGCAGCGAATTGGCTACTGTTGCCATAAATATTGAAATACCCGATGTCAGCACAATGATAATGGGAAACATGAAGAACATGGCCAAATAGTCGGTAAACGTACGGAAAATGCTTCTTGGCTTCTTCACCTGCCAAATCTCGTTGAAGGCATCCTCTACATTGCTCACCAGCATCAACACCGTATAGAGCATAAATATCAAGCCAACACCCAGAAACACACCACTCTGCGTATGCACCAGATAACTGTTTACGAAACCGATGATGATGTCTGCAGCCTGCGGTTGCGACTCGAAGGCACTTCTAAACCACACTTCGATATACTTGTTGTAACCAAAGCCGCGGGCAATGGCAAATACCACCGCCATAATGGGTACGATTGCCAAAAGCGTACTATATGTCAGCGCAGCAGCCTTTTGCATCACTCGCTTGGCGGTGAAGAATCTGATGGCCAGCAGCAGCTTCTTCAGCACCTCAACCCACAAAAACTTCACTGGCGACATCTCGTCACGACTAATCCGCCAGATGTCCTTCTGAAAAAATCGAATCAACCGCTTCATCAACTCTTAATACTATATTCTAGTCTTAAATAAAAAAAGAAAGCAGTGCACCTATAAGCCGGGTTCTGTACCCTTGCGGGCGTCTGTCATTTATCTACTACGCAGGTTACCCCGCGTCTCTAGCATTCTACCCTCCATCGTATTCCGAAGAACTCGGACGGACAGCCCTCAGACGATGGTATACGCGAACTTGCAGCCTTCAGACGGAACAGCCCTACGATCACCCGCAGGCTGGTGGTCTCTTACACACACCTTCTCACCCTTACCCACGTATGGGCGGTTGTTTTCTTCTCCCGTATCCTGCTGTCACCAACAGCTGGCACTTTCACCAGTGGAGCGTCCTGTGCTGCCCGGACTTTCCTCTCGCATGCATTTGCACGCCAGCGACAGACCGTTGCACTGCTTTCGAGTGCAAAGGTAGTGCAAATCGAGCGAAATACAAAGAAAAAATAGATATTTTTCTTTTGCTTTTTCTTTGGTTGCATCGATTTTTTTCACTACCTTTGCAGACAATAACAACAACATTACTTATTATATTATGAAGCTAAACGAAATTCTGAGCGGCCAGCTGAATGCCGCAGAGTGGGAAGCCAAAGGTTATGAGCTACCCAAGTTTGATATTGCTAAGTTGCGTGAGAAGACGGCTAAGGAGCCTACATGGGTACATTTCGGTGGTGGAAATATCTTCCGTGCGTTTCCTGCTGCCATCTTGAACGATGCGCTGAACACCGGCAAGTACGACCGCGGCGTCATTGTAGCCGAGACTTTCGACTTCGAGGTCATTGACAAGGCCTATGCACCTTACAACAACTTGTCGCTTTTGGTAAGTTTGCAGTCGACTGGAACTATTGAGAAGAAGGTAATTGCCAGCGTAACAGAAGCTTTAAAGGCAGATTCTCAATTCTCTGACTGGCAGCGTCTTATTGAAATATTCAAGAACCCATCACTACAGATGATTTCGTTCACCATCACCGAGAAGGGCTATACCTTCAACGAGGCAGACTTGGCTCGCGGCATGAGTCCGATGTTTGCTATGGGTAAGGTATGCGCACTGTTGTTCGAGCGTTTCAAGGCAGGCGAACTGCCTCTCACCGTACAGTCGATGGACAACTGCTCGCATAACGGTGACAAGGTAAAGGCAGGCATCTTTGCCTACGCCGAGCGCTGGGTGAAGGACGGACTAGTGCCCGAAACATTCTTAGCTTACTTGAAGAACGAGAAGAAGATTACCTTCCCCTGGTCGATGATAGACAAGATTACACCCCGTCCCCACGAGAAGGTGAAGGAGCTGTTGGCTGCCGACGGCTTTGAGGACAACGACTATATCGAGACTGAAAAGCACACCTTTACCGCTCCCTTCGTCAATGCCGAGGAGGTGCAGTATCTGGTCATCGAGGACAACTACACCAATGGTCGTCCCCCACTCGACTTGGGCGGTGCCCTCTATACGACTCGTGAGACCGTAGACAAGGTTGAGACCATGAAGGTGACCACCTGTCTGAACCCCCTGCATACCGCTATGTCTATCTACGGCTGTATGCTGGGCTATACGCTCATCAGTGCCGAAATGGCCGACGAAGACCTGCGCCCATTTATCCAGAAAATCGGTTACATGGAGGCTATGCCCGTTGTCGTTGACCCAGGCGTGCTGAACCCCTACGAGTTCATCGGTGCTGTCATCAACCGTCGTCTGCCCAATCCGTTCATGCCCGATGCTCCCCAGCGTATCGCGATGGATACCAGCCAGAAGCTGCCCATCCGTTTCGGCGAGACACTGAAGAAATATATTGCCCGCGGACTGGACATGTCGAACCTCGTACTGATTCCCCTCACGCTGGCTGGCTATGCCCGCTATCTCAAGGGTATCAAGGATGACGGTACAGCCTTTGAGCCCTCTCCAGACCCCATGCTCGCAGAACTGCAGGCCATCGTCGCACCGTTGGAAATCGGTAAGCCCGATCAGGACTGGAGCCCGCTAAAAAAGCTCTATACCCGTAAGGATGTCTTCGGACTCGACCTCTACGAGGCTGGTCTGGGCGAGCAGATTGAGGGTATGGTAAAGGAACTGTACGCCGGCCCCGGTGCCGTCCGCAAGACCCTGCACAAATACGTTGCAGCAAGATAGTTAAGAATTAAGAATTAAGAGTTAAGAATTTACGAATATGAAAAGTGATCCTAAAGAGTGCTTGTATTGCACTAACAATGAGACCCTTCACAATCTGATGATTGAGTTTGCACAACTCTCAGTATCCCGTGCGTTCCTATTTAAAGAACAGACCTATCGCGGACGTTGCCTCGTGGCCTACAAGGACCATGTGAACGACCTTAACGAGTTGTCGGACGAAGACCGCAACGCCTTTATGGCCGATGTGGCTCGCGTGACACGTGCCATGCAGAAGGCTTTCAATCCCGAGAAAATCAACTATGGTGCCTACAGCGACAAACTCTCGCACCTCCATTTCCATCTGGCTCCGAAATATGTTGACGGCCCCGACTACGGCGGCACGTTCCAGATGAATCCAGGCAAGGTGTATCTTTCAGATGCAGAGTACGCAGAACTCATTGCAAAAATCAAAGAAAACTTATAATAGAATCATGGCAATTATCAAACCTTTTAAGGGTATTCGTCCACCGAAAGACTTAGTAGAACAGGTGGAGAGCCGCCCTTACGACGTGCTCGACTCAGAGGAGGCACGCGCCGAAGCTGGCGACAACGAAAAGAGTCTCTATCACATCATCAAGCCCGAGATTGACTTCCCCGTAGGCACCAGCGAGTACGACCCACGCGTCTACGAGAAGGCTGCCGAAAACTTCCAAAAGTTTCAGGACAAAGGTTGGCTGGTGCAGGATACGCAGGAACATTATTACATTTATGCGCAGACCATGAATGGTAAGACTCAGTATGGTCTGGTGGTATGCGCCCATACCGACGACTATATGGCAGGTCGTATCAAGAAGCATGAGTTGACCCGTCGCGATAAGGAAGAAGACCGCATGAAGCACGTACGTGTGAACAATGCCAACATCGAACCCGTGTTCTTTGCCTATCCCGACAACAACACGCTCAATACGCTCATCATGCGTTATGCTGCTACGGAACCCGAGTACGACTTCATTGCGCCAATCGATGGTTTCCGCCATCAGTTCTGGGTGATCAAGGACGAGAAAGACATGCAGACCATTACTGATGAGTTTGCCAAGATGCCGTCGCTGTATATTGCTGACGGTCACCACCGTTCGGCTGCAGCAGCCCTCGTTGGTGCCGAAAAGCAGAAACAGAATCCCAACCACACCGGTACAGAGGAGTACAACTTCTTCATGGCCGTCTGCTTCCAGGCTTCTCAGTTGACCATCCTCGACTACAACCGCGTGGTGAAAGACCTCAACGGCATGTCGTCTGACGAATTCCTGGCTGCCCTGCAAGTGAACTTCCTCGTCGAAGACAAAGGTACGGACATCTACAAGCCCCAGCAGCTCCACGAGTTCTCACTCTATCTGGACCAGCATTGGTACAGCCTGAAGGCAAAGGAAGGCACCTACGACAATAGCGACCCCATTGGCGTGCTCGACGTAGACATCTCCAGCCGTCTCATTCTGGACGAGATACTGAATATTGGCGACCTGCGCTCTTCTCAGCGCATCGACTTCGTGGGCGGTCTGCGCGGTCTGAAAGAACTGAAGCGTCGTGTGGACTCGGGTGAGATGCGAGCAGCCTTGGCCCTCTATCCCGTTTCTATGCAGCAAATTATGGACATTGCCGACAGCGGTAAGATTATGCCACCAAAGGCCACATGGTTTGAGCCGAAGCTGCGCAGTGGTCTCGTCATTCACAAATTAGTCTAGTTCGTCTAGAATATCTAGAATCTCTAGATCATCTAGAAAATCTAGAAAAATATATGAACGACGAATACCGTACGATATCAGGTACAAGCGAGGGATACTACACCGAGAAACGGAGCAAGTTCCTCGCTTTTGCTCATCACGTTGACGATGTCACAGAAGTCAAGGACATCGTGGCTGGCTATCGCAAGAAGTACTACGATGCCCGGCACGTGTGCTATGCCTATATGCTGGGAGCCGAACGTTTGGAGTTCCGTGCCAACGATGACGGTGAACCGTCATCGACTGCAGGTAAACCCATCCTCGGGCAAATCAACTCCAACGAGCTGACCAATATCCTCATCGTCGTCGTGCGCTATTACGGTGGTGTCAATTTAGGCACCAGCGGACTCATCGTAGCCTACCGCGAGGCAGCGTCCGACGCTATTGCCCACGCCACGATCGAGACGCGACAAGTCGAGGAAATCGTCCGTTACTCGTTTGCCTATCCGCAGATGAACGACGTGATGCGTATTGTCAAGGACATGAATCCGCGCATCGTCTCTCAGACATACGATAACACCTGCGAAATCGTGCTCAGTATTCGCAAAAGCGAGGCCGAACAGCTAAAAGCTAAATTATCGAAATTATCTTTCGAATAAATTTGGCTGGTTCAAAAAAAGTTCGTACCTTTGCATCCGATTTCAAGGAAAGCCCTTTAACATCAACAGGAAGGTTGGCAGAGTGATCGATCGCGCTGGACTCGAAATCCGGTATACCCCTTTCGGGTATCGGGGGTTTGAATCCCTCACCTTCCGCAAAAGGAGCCTCACTCTCCGCAAAAATGTGCAAATGGGAACCATACGGAGTTCCCATTTTTTATGCGTATTCCTAAGCTTTTTCTGTTCGTAAGTCACTGATAATGAGAATTAGAGGTGGATATGAACAGGTTTTAAAATGATGCATTATAACCTATAATGGTTAATAAGCTTCTACACATAATTTATTACCAAATTTATTACCATCTTTTTTCTCAACTTCATTTTGGTAATTAATTTTATGTAAAACTCTAAAAATCAAAAGGATGGAAACAAAAAAGAAAAATGAACAACAGTCATTAGAACTGGAAAAGCAGATTGTCTCACTACATGAGTATGCTAGTGAACTTGAAAAGGCTATTGGTAAGGTTGCCGTGGTTAGTATCGATGATGGCGATAATAACGTAATATTCCCCTACAAACTCACTGTAATGGAGAATATGGGGAATGCTGTGAAAAAGATGAGAGAGGTTGCTTTGCTACTGGGCAGGATATCAGACCAGGATAATCATGATATTGAAATTGTCAGTGGCAGAGACGCTGCCACACTGAGCTTCCTGAAGGCCAACTATACTGACTTCCAGAAGAACAGCGAGCGCCTCAGTGTCGTACTGGGTGAACTCGTTCAGATGCTTGATCTCGATGGTACTGGTATTGACATCTATATACTGCATTATGTATCGGACGCCATGGAAATGTTCCGTGCCCTATTGGAGGAGATAAAAGACATTGATTATAGCAGGCAATAGTTTTCGGTAAACGGCTGAATATCAAGCCGTTAGCCATTAACTTTCCTTAACAAGCCTTGTAACGCTTTATAAATCAGCACAATACAGAGATTTCAACGAAAAATCGTAAATGTGTTAAATCAAGACAAAGTTTTAAATTATTATGGTGCTCTACAGGATATCTTGTTACTTTGCGCAAAAATAACATATTAAAAGGAAATATTATGGAGATTCAACTTTCAGAGAAACAGATGGATTCTTTGGCCAACCGTACGGCCAAGATAGTTGTAAACTTATTGCGCGTGGAAGATCGTCCCAAGCCCAGAAAGAAGTATATAGGCATTAAGGAGGCTGCTGGCATCCTTGGAATGAGCGAGTATCACCTCCGGCGTATCAAAGACAAGTTTCCTCACATCAAGCGGGGTAATAATCAGCAAGCCCGTATATACTTCGATGAAGAAGCTTTGCTGACAAACTTTGCAAATAATATATAATGTACGCGAAGAATTATGAACAAAAGTCCATTATTGAAATTCATCTTCGACAGGAAGCATATCGCAACAGGAGAGAAGGAAGCTCCTGTCGAGCTACGTGTGACCGGTGACTACATGCAGATATACTTCGATTTAGGCGTGAAACTGACCAAGAGACAGTGGAACCAGAATGCAGCACAGGTCGTCAACCGCCCTGATGCTGCTGAACTTAATCTCACGCTTGAGAAGTTCCTACGTAATGTCCGGCAGGTAATCAATGACATGCTGGATGAAGGAAATGTTGATATGAAGGCCATCCGCGACCGTCTGAAACGTAAGCAGACTGGCGTGGTATCATTTATCGACTTCTGTGACAGGCGCTCTAAAGAACGGAAGTTCAACCTTTCCAAGGACAGTAAAGAGAGATATGACCGTTTCATGAAAAAATTCGTAGAATGGGGCGGTATCGAATTTTTCCCCGATGTTACTGAGTCCAGCATCATCGCCTTCGATGAGTGGCTGGATATGAAAAAAATGAAACCATACAGTAAGTGGAACAACTACCATCGTTTTCTTAACAGTTTCATAATCGATGCCGTGCGCGAGGGGCTGATGACCAGAAACCCTTATCTTCATGTTCGGATAAAAAAGGAAAAATCTACTGGAGGCATCGGTAAGTATCTGTCGCCAGAAGAATTTCAAAAGGTCAAGGTAGTTGAACTGCCGACGGAAAGCCTTCGTAAGGTTCGTGATGTGTTCGTCTTCCAGACGTACACCTGTATGGCCTATAAAGACCTTGCCGCCTTCAAGGTCAGCAAAATAGTCGAAGTGAAGAGTATGAAGGTCTATGTAGGTCAACGTGTAAAGACTGGCCAGACCTTCACCGTCCCCTTGCTGCAAGAGGCACTTGACATCCTTGAGAAATACCATAACAAGCTACCCATAATTACCAATGTAAAGTATAATGAATACCTGAAGCTTGTTGCCCAAGCAGCAGGTATTGAGAAGCCCATCAGCAGCCACTGGGCCAGGCACACTGGCGCTACCCTACTCCTCAATGAGGGTGGTTTCGACATGAAAATTGTGGCCAAGATTCTAGGACACTCGACCACTCGCATCACAGAACAGGTCTATGCGAAGTTGCTTGATGAGACTGTGGTAGACGAGATGAAGAAATTCGAAGAAAAGCAGAAACTTAAAAAAGAAAATAAGGACAGCAACGATTAACATGGATCAATGAACACCCTCAGAACAAAATTATAGAAATATAAACTTTGAAGTTGCACACGACACGAACCAGTGTATATATTTATGTTTGATAACGTATATTTTCTTCTACAGTATTTAAACAATTGGGATAGTTATGGACTTTACATTGGCTCTGCACCTCTTTCAGAATCACGCAAAGTCAAATATGAAGAGATTATCGAACAATATCGTAAACATGAACTGGATGGTAATGGAGTAATATCTACACTGGTTGTCTGGCTTGCAAACTTTGACAGAATAAACCGTGAGAAGTTCCTTGACTGGGTAGCGAACCAAAAATTATAG
This sequence comes from uncultured Prevotellaceae bacterium, assembly GCA_902762565.1. GTDB lineage: Bacteria > Bacteroidota > Bacteroidia > Bacteroidales > Bacteroidaceae > Prevotella. The sequence continues at coordinate 1,742 of CACWOS010000024.1, read as the reverse complement.
TTATGAGCTGTTACCAAGAGTGTAAAACGTGTAAAAAGAAAAAGATATGAGCCGAAATAGACCACCTTAAAATGCAACTGACTTCGAGCGGCTATCTCGAAGTCAGTGTAGAAGCGGAGCGGGAATATGCTTCATTTGTTTTTTCTCAACGAGGCAAAGGTACGCATAATTCTTCGTATTCGCAAATTTTTCCGTATTTTCTTTTGTTTTTTAACATATAAATTGGAAGAAGAATTATGAACAATATCAATAATATGGCAAAGTCTGCAACAGAGATCGCAGATGAAGAGAAGAAGAAGAAGGAACAGGAAGCACGTGAGAAGGAGGCTGAGCGCCAGCGTATAGCGAAGCAGGCAGAGGCTATCGCCTGCAAATTTGTTCGTATCGCTGGCTCATGGTATAAGAAATGTCAGAATGTAGACGGAGAGTGGGTACTTGAACGCTACAGTGCTGCTGATATCGTTGCTGACTACGGCAAGAAACTGGGGCCGGCCATCATGGCTGCAGCACCCAAATGCATCAACAGAGTAAATATGCCCGAACATATTGGTTTCAGAGAATTTATTTCAACGGCATCAGGAGATGTATACTTCAATACTTATCATCCCCTAAAGTATCAACCTGTAGAGGGAGAATGGATACATATTGAGAGTCTTGTCCGGCATATCTTCGGTGAACAATATGAACTGGGACTTGACTTCCTAGAATTGATGTATCTATCCCCTAAGACACGCCTACCGATACTTGTTTTGGTGAGTTCTGAAAATGGTACAGGAAAATCTACTTTTTGCAATTTTCTTCGTGAAGTGTTTGGTGACAACGCCAAGGCTATTACACGAGACACATTGGATTCTCGGTTTAATTCTTCATGGGCAACTAAACTGTTGGCCTATGTCGAGGAAACCTTCGTAGAAAGCCGCGCACTGATAGAAAAGATAAAGAACTACGCGACAGCGGAGGTAGTTCCTACTGAGCGTAAAGGTTACGATATGGCGAATGAAAAGGCATTCATCAAACTAATAATGTGCTCTAATGATGAGATTCATCCTACCATAATCGATAAGGAAGACACCAGGCACTGGGTACGTAAGGTTCCTGTCATAACCAACAACTTAGGCAAGGATTTCCTTGAAGAGTGTAAGAAAGAGATTCCGGCATTTCTCCACTTTCTACAAAATAGGGAAATGATAACAGCCGGGACCAAACGTGACAGACTGTGGTTTTGGCACGACGAGATAGTTACGGATGCATGGAGACGTATAATGGCATGTTCCCAGGAGAAAATCGAACGGGAACTGGTCTTGCTTCTTAAGGAGATCATGACCGCTATGAATATAGAGGAGGTGATGTACAGCGCAACTGAGCTTAATTGTCTCATCCAGAATGTTCCTACTATTTCAGACTATGAAAAGCGAAGGTGTGACCGACTAAAAGTCCGGGACATCCTACGTAAATGGGGCTTGCAGGCAACTAAGGAGAACAGGCGTCATGACCTCTATGGTATGAACTGTGATGGAACAGTGAGGTTAGTATGCAGCCGATCTTCAAATGTATATGTAATTACCAAAGAACTTTTGAAAAATTGGGATGATTGAAAAATAATCTCACAAACCTCACAAACCTCACAAAGCCTGTAAATAAAGTGTAAGCGTATCCGCTTTGACGCCTTGCAGGCTATAGTGCCTTCCATCTGTCAGGCAGTAGTTCCCTGTATTTCTGTATGTCTACAGGTTTCTTAGGAG
>CACWOS010000023.1 GCA_902762565.1 uncultured Prevotellaceae bacterium | reverse complement strand
CGAGTCGAACGCACCCGCCAGTCCGACACCCACGAACTCGTCAGGCGACAACAGCGGCGGCGGCAGTCCTCTGCCCGTAGGTGGTGACACGGAAATCGACCCGGACGACGGAGATTAATGGGCGCTTCGCTAGTGAATAGTGAATAGTGAAAAGTGAAAAGTGAAGAGTTATGAAGGGTAACAGACTCATCGAGATTCTGGCGAAGATGATAGTAGCCGGTCTCACAGCCTATCTGACGACCGTCACGACAACGAGCTGTATGGGCTACGGTCCATTCTAAACTGGGAAAGGAGCATCCTAAGTGGGGTGCTCTTTTTGGACTTTCGCTCGGTTTGCACTATCTTTTCGCTTCGCGAGAAGTTACTCTCGTTCTCTGACCTGAAGGTCTGAGTGTGGCGTTGCAATCGGAAAAACTCAAATTAATTTGGTTTTTCGCTCACTTATTCGTAACTTTGTACCCAAAATAATAAACATATATGATGATGAAAAGAAGTATTTTTCTATTTGCCCTGTTGCTGTCGTTGACAGCTGTCGCTCAGCAGCGCCTGAGAATCAGTATTTTGGGTGACTCTTACTCCACCTATCAGAACTATATTCCTGAGGGGAATGCCATCTGGTATTTTGAACCGATGGACGCCAAGAATACCGATGTCAGCGATGTGCGCCAGACGTGGTGGTGGCAAGTGGTGAAGGAGGGCGGCTATTTGCTAGAGAAGAACGATTCGTATAGTGGCTCCACAATTTGCTTTACGGGTTATAAGGACGAAGACTATAGTGACCGTTCGTTTATTACGCGCCTGCCTCGTTTGGGAAGTCCTGATATTCTGTTGATTTTCGGTAATACGAACGATAGCTGGTGTGGTGCCAAGGTCGGCGATTATATTTACGAGAACTGGACGCGTGCGTCGCTCTACACCTATCGCCCTGCGCTGGCCAAGCTGCTGAGCGACGCGCAATGTCGTTATCCGAATGCGCGCATCTATTTCATTCAGAACACGGAATTGCGCAAGGACATCACAGAGTCGACGGCGGTCATCTGCAAGCACTATGGTGTTCCCGTCATTCAACTGACGAACATCGAGAAGAAGTCTGGCCATCCTAACCAGAAAGGTATGAAGGCGATATGCGAGCAAGTCTTAAAGGCGCTTCGCTAGGGAGAAGTGATGAGTGAGAAGTGATGAGTGATGAGTGAGAAGTGATGAGTGAGAAGTGATGAGTGATAAGTGAAAAGTGAAAATATGAAGAAATGGATGTTGATGCTGTTGGCTGCGATGACGCTGACAGCGGGGGCTGCAAAACTGAAGCCCATGAAGAAAGAGAACCTGACGGTGGTTCCCAGCGTGCTCAAAGTAGAGCAGGGCAAGATAGAGGTCACGATTAATGGCGTGATACCTGCTAAATACATGGATAAGAAAGCCGTGCTGACCATGACACCGGTGTTGCAATATATGCAGGACGATGTGCAGAAGTTGGTGAAAGGACAGGAGCTGACCCTGCAAGGCGAAAAGGTGACAGGCAATGACCAGGTGGTCAGCTATAAAGAGGGAGGCAACTTCGTCATCAAGACCAGCTTTGACTACGTGCCTGCCATGCACAAGAGTGAGTTGTGGCTGGTGTTTGACGCCAGCATCAAGAATAAGCCAACGGAGATGGAGCCCCTGCAACTGGCTGAGGGCGTGTTGGCTACGGGTGAGTTGTATCAGAAGACGCTAACGTCGGCTCATCCTGCTATTGCTCCTTTCGCCTTCCAGCGGACTATTGCCCAAAAGCAGGAAGCCAATGTGCGCTTCCTGATAGAGCAGGCAGAGTTGCGCAAGAGCGAGTTGAAGACGGGCTCCGTGCAGGAGTTTGTCAGCTTGTTGAAGCGCATCAGCGCCGACAACCAGAATCTGGCCCTGAAGAATGTGCAGGTGTCGGCCTATGCTTCGCCTGACGGTGGTGTGGCTCTTAACGAAAAGTTGGCCACCAAGCGTCAGCAGAATACAGAGAACTATGTGAAGCAGCAGCTGAAGCAGGCCAAGATGGACGGTGACGTGGAGGCTAGCTATACCGCTCAGGATTGGGACGGTTTCCAGCAATTGGTGAAGGCCTCGAACATTCAGGACAAAGACGTCATCCTTCGTGTGCTGTCCATGTATCAGGACCCTGAGGAGCGTGAACAGCAGATCAAGAATCTGAGTCACGGCTTCAAGGAACTGGCTGACGGCATTCTGCCTGAATTGCGCCGTGCCCGTATGACTATCAATTACGAGACACTGGGACGTAGCGACCAGCAGATAGCCGACCAGTTGAAGAACGACGCCAGCAAGTTGAGCATTGAGGAGCTGCTGTATGCGGCCTCCATGGCTAAGACGGAGGCCGAAAAGGAGCGTATTTACAGTACGGCGGTCAAGCAGTATCCTGACGATGTGCGTGCTTACAACAACTTAGGCGTTTTGGCCTTTGACAAGGGCCTTTATGCCGAGGCTCAGCAGTGGTTGGAGCAGGCTCGCCAGAAGGATAAGAACAATGCTGAGGTCAATGCCAATCTGGGTTTGTTGGCTCTGCAGCAAGGCGATATTGTGTCGGCAGAGAACTACATCGGACGTGCTGCTGGTTCCAGTAATCAGAACGAGGTGCTGGGCAACCTGCATCTGGCTCAGGGCAAGTATGCACAGGCTGAGCAGGACTTTGGTCAGATGAAAACCAACAGCGCTGCGCTTGCCCAGTTGATGAACAATAACTACGCTAAGGCCGCCCAGACACTGGATGGTATTAGCAAGGCCGACGGCATCACATACTATCTGAAAGCCATCTTGAATGCCCGTCAGGGTAACGCTTCCGCTGCCCAGCAGTTGAAGATGCAGGCCATCGAGAAGTATCCGTGGCTGAGCAAGTGGGCCGAGGACGATTTGGAGTTTAATAAGTGAAGATTTAAGAGTTAAGAATATAAGAGTGAAGAATTATCTTATTGAAATAGTAAAAGGCTTTTTACCTTTTTACCTTTTTACTTTTTTACTTTTATCCTGCGGTCCGGGCGGTAACAGATTTCGCATAGAGGGACGTCTGCGCCACATGAACCAAGCAGAGTTCCTGATATACAGCCCTGATGGTGGTATCAACGGCATTGACACCATTAAGGTTCATGAAGGTCGTTTTGCCTATGAAACCATGCTGCGCGACCCAGCGACTTTCGTCATCATTTTCCCCAACTTCTCGGAGTTGGCCGTTTTCGGTGTCCCTGGCAAGACGGCGGAAATCAAGGGTGACGCTTCGCACATGAAAGAGATGACCGTCGAAGGCACAGAGGATAACGAGGAGATGACGAAGATTCGCATGGAGTTGAACCGCTTAGTACCCCCACAGATTCCTGATGCCGTAGAGGCTTTCATCAAGGAACACCGTACTTCGCAGGCCAGTATCTATCTGTTGAAGCGTTATTTCCTAGCCGAAAACCAGCCAGACTACCGCAAGGCTGCGCTACTGACGAAGATGCTGTTGACGGATATGCCTGACAACGGTCAGTTGATAAAGTTGGACAAACAACTCAAGCTTTTCCATGGCACGTCGATGAAGAAACTGACGGGCTTTACGGTGAAAGACGTGAAGGGACGGACGGTGACGGAAAAGGACTTGAAGGCCAAGGCCAATGTGGTGAGCTTTTGGGCTTCGTGGAACTATCAGAGTACCGACATGCAGCGACGTTTGAAGGCCAAGAAGGAAAAGTATGGCGACAAGCTGGCCATTATCAGCGTCTGTCTGGACGCTAGCCCTGCCGACTGCAAGCGTACGGTCGTTGACCGTGACTCCCTGAAGTGGTCGACGGTGTGCGATGGAAAGATGTGGGAATCACCGTTGATTGCCAAATTCGGCATTGGCGACGTGCCTGCAAATGTCGTGATTGACCAGAAAGGCAACATTCGCGACCGCAATCTTTCGCCGCAGAAACTGGACGAGTTACTGGATAAGATGTTGAAAGAAGAAAAATAACAGATACAATGATGAAGAAACTACAATTATTACTGACAGTGCTTATTACTTATCACTTATCACTTATCACTTCCTTGGCTCAAAATTTCAAGTTCGACGAGGTGACTTATACGCCAAAGCAGACCACGTTCCAACTCTTTGCACCTGCAGATGCCAAGAAGGTGGTGGTTCGTATCTATAAGGATGGACAGGGCGGCAAGGCCTTGAAGACCATCAAGATGACGCAAAAGGACGGCATTTGGACAGCAACTGTCGCTGGCGACCTGATGAACAAGTTCTATACCTTCGACATGGGACGTGGCGAGTGTCCGGGCGTTTTTGCCAAGGCCGTCGGCGTGAACGGCAAGCGCGGTGCCATTATTGACAGGGAAAAAACGTTTCCTGAACACTGGTGCTGTGACGAGCATCCCATCATTAAGTCGCCTGCCGATCTCGTTATTTATGAGCTGCATCATCGCGACTTCTCTATTGCACGCCCTGATGCCAAATACCCCGGGAAGTTCATGGCTCTGACGGAACCGTGGGCCATCGAACACTTGAAATCGCTGGGTGTCAATGCCGTGCATATCCTGCCCAGCTATGACTATGGCTCTGTGGACGAGACACGTCTGAGTGACAATAAGTATAACTGGGGTTACGATCCTGTGAACTATAACGTGCCCGAAGGCGGCTATTCCACGAATCCTTACGACCCCTACTGCCGCATCCGTGAGTTCAAGGAGATGGTGAATGCCCTTCATGAGGCGGGTATTGCCGTCATCCTCGACGTGGTGTACAACCATACTTACGACATAGAACACAGCAACTTCCAACGTACTTATCCCGACTATTACTATCGCAAGACGGCTGATGGACAGTATAGCAACGGTTCAGGCTGTGGCAACGAGACGGCATCTGACCAGCCAATGATGCGCCAGTTTATGATTGAGTCGGTGAAGTACTGGTATAACGAGTATCGCGTTGACGGTTTCCGCTTCGACCTGATGGGTTGTCACGATATCGAGACCATGAACGCTATCCGTGCCGAACTCAACAAGTTGGACCCTTCTATTCTGATTTATGGCGAGGGTTGGAGTGCAGGGGCCTGTGCGCTGCCTAACGAAAAGCTGGGCATGAAGGCCAATATTCCGCAGATGCCAGGCATTGCTGCTTTCTCTGACGAGATGCGCGATGCCCTGCGTGGTCCGTTCTCTGATGATACCGTTTCTGGCTGGCTGGGTCGGTTGAATACCCACAAGCCAGGACAGTTTGCTGGCGATGTTGAGGTAGAAAGTCTGAAGTTCGGCATTGTCGGCGGCATCCAACACCCGCAGGTTAATATGAAGAAAGTGAACTACAGCCAGAAGCCTTGGGCCTTGGAACCCACGCAGATGCTGGCCTACGTCTCTTGTCATGACGATATGTGTTTGGTGGACCGCCTGAAGGCCAGCATCCCTAAATTGAAGGAGGACGAGCTGATTCGCCTTGACCTCTTGGCACAGACGGCTGTGTTTACGTCGCAGGGCGTTCCCTTTATGTTGAGTGGTGAGGAGCTGTTACGTACCAAACAGGGTGTTCACAACAGCTTTGAGTCGCCCGACAGCATCAACCGTCTCGATTGGAGCAACAAGGAGCGCTATCCGCAGGTGTTCAAATACTACAGCGACCTGATAGCCCTGCGTCGCAATCATCCTGCCTTCCGCTTGGGTGATGCTAACCTGGTGCGCAAGCACTTGGAATTCCTTGAAGCACCTGATGGCGTAGTCGCCTTCCAACTGAAGAACTATGCAGGACGTGACGACTGGCGTAACATCATCGTCATCCTCAATCCCAGCCGTAAGACGGCTACTGTCAACATTCCCAAGGGCATGTACACAGTGGTTTGCAAGGATGGCGAGATCAATGAAGACTCTACCGAGAAGATTTTTGGTCGCCGTACTACGGTCAGTCCGCAGTCGGCCCTCATCTTGCATGATTAAACAATTAATATCTCATGAAATACTATGAAACGAATTATTTTATTAACTGCCATCCTGATGGCAAACGTGATGACAATGAGTGCAGCTAAGAAGAGTACGACAGTGATTGACCGCATCGAGCCAACCGATTGGTTCGTGGGAATGAAGAACCCATCGGTGCAGTTGATGGTGTACGGCAAAGGCATACGTGATGCTGAGGCCGTGACGACGGATTATCCTGGCGTGACTATCGACAGCTTGGTACGACTGGATTCGCCCAATTATCTGTTGGTGTACCTGAACGTAAAAGGTGCCGAGGCAGGTACGATGACGCTCAAGTTTGACGTGAAGAATGCAAAGGGTAAACTGCAGAAGTTTACCGTTCCTTATGTGCTGAAACAGCGCGAGATGGACGGCAAGAAGCGTAAGGGCTTCGACATCAGCGACGTACTCTATATGCTCATGCCCGACCGTTTTGCACAGGGGGCAGGACATAACCCGCAGGTGAAGGGCATGCGCGCTTACAAGGAAGATCGCACACAACCCTCGTTGCGTCATGGTGGCGATCTGAACGGCATTCGTGAGCACTTGGACTACTTCAAGGAGTTAGGTGTGACAGCCCTTTGGTTGACGCCTGTCTTGGAGAACGACTCACCCGATGACGAACGTGGCTACTCGACCTATCACGGCTATGCTACTACCAACTACTATCGCGTCGACCCCCGTTTTGGTACAAACGACGACTATCGCCGTCTGTGCGATGAGGCCCACAAGAAGGGACTGAAGGTGGTCATGGATATGATTTTTAACCACTCAGGCTTCGAGCATCCGTGGACTAGCGATATGCCGACGAAGGACTGGCTGAACCTGAACGACTGGCTGAAGGAGTCGAAGGGAACGAGCAATCCTACGGGCACCTCGTTCTTGCAGACATCGTACAAACTGACACCCGTCAAAGACCCGTATGCCTCGAAGGTTGACCTGAAAGAAACGGTCGACGGTTGGTTTGTGCCCACCATGCCCGACCTGAACCAAAAGAATCCGCACCTGATGACCTACCTCATCCAGAATTCAAAGTGGTGGATTGAGACCGTTGGCATCGACGGCATCCGCATGGACACCTATCCGTATGCCGACGCGAAAGGCATGGCGCGTTGGATGAAGGAATTGGACGAGGAATATCCCAACTTCAACACGGTGGGAGAGACGTGGGTGACGGAACCCGCCTATACCGCTGCGTGGCAGAAAGGTTCGAAGCTGTCGAAGGACAACTCGTATCTGAAGACGGTGATGGACTTTGCTTTCTTCGACCGTCTGTCACTAGCCAAGAACGAAGAGACTGATGCGTGGTGGAATGGTCTGAACCGCCTGTACAACTCGTTCGTTTACGACTATCTGTATGCTGATCCCACTCACGTGATGGCCTTTATTGACAATCACGACACCGACCGCTTCTTGGGCAACGGACGCGACTCGCTGATGCTGAAACAGGCATTGGCATTGCTCATGACCGTGCGTCGTATTCCGCAGCTTTACTATGGCACGGAGATTATGATGAGCGGTACTAAGGAAGTGACGGATGGTCATGTTCGCAAGGACTTCCCCGGCGGTTTCCCTGGCGATGACCACAATGCTTTCACTCGCGAGGGACGCACCAAAGCGGAACAGCAGATGTTCTCGTGGCTCAGCCGACTGCTGCACTGGCGCAAGGGCAATCAAGTCATTACAAAGGGCACGATGACGCAGTTCATCCCCTTCAACGGCATCTACGTCATCGCTCGTCAGTACAAGGGTAAGACGGCAATGACCGTCCTTAATGGTACTACGAAGCCGGCAAAGATGGATGTAAAGCGCTATCAGGAAGTACTAGGCGACACTAAGAAAGCCAAAGATGTCCTGACGGGTCGCTACTTCGATGTCTCAAAGGACTTGCAGCTCAAACCCCGTCAGTCACTTATCTTAGAATTCTGAGTTTGAGTTGATATTTCTTCGTGCGGTCTATGGTGTACTTCTTTAGAACACCTGGGCCGCACGAACTGTTGCCAAGCCCCATGACAGCACAGTCTATTGAGAGGAACGTTTTGCCTTCCTCCTCCAGTTCGTAGTCGTGCGTCTTGCTGGCCAAGTACTGTGCAGAATACGGCAGGGCTGAGAACGAGAAAGCTTTGTCAACGGCCTCGATACGCAGCGTTTGACCCTTCTTGGTCTTCAGTTCCACCATCTGACAATCTTCGTGATTGCCAGAATCTTGTGGGCGAGGGTAGTGCACATACTGCTGGCTGACTGTGCTCTTCCAAAGGCCTATGGGGCACGACACTTTCCGGTCAGGATAGTTGTCCCAAGGACCGCGACCGTACCACGTCAATTGCTCGTAGTCGCGAGGCAGTTCCAAACGGATGCCGATTCGAGGAATCTCAGGAAGTCCGTCAGGAAGGGTAAAGGTAAAGGTCATCTCAGGGCCCTGTTTCTCGACCTTCATGGGAATGGTCAATGTGTCCAGTCCACAGCGTTTCCAGTCTTTAGCCAACCAGTTGCCGAAGCTCTTGTCGTTATCCGTCGGCGCGCGGAACACCTGTGCACGAGCCGTCTTCATAATGGCGTCGATGTAGGCAGGCATCGCCTTGTCCTTACTGGTCTTCGGCTTATAATCCACCTTCGTCTCGGCAAACGTTTTGGGGCCTGAACCGTAGACTGCCTGCACCTCATAATACTTAGGCGTCAGCGTGCGGTCGCTCATCACAACACCGTTCATACAGAAAGCGTGCAGGTTGGGCTTGTCACCGAAATCGCCACCATAAAGTACTTTCTCTACCATCTGACCTCTGACTTCTTCCTTCTTGATGATGCCTTGGTCAACCCAGTCCCAGATGAAACCGCCAAGCATGCGCGGATGGGAGTTGATTTCGTCCCAATACTCCTTAAAATTGCCAAGCGCGTTGCCCATACAGTGAGCGTACTCACTGGTCAGAACGGGACGTGGACCACCATCGGAGCCAACCCACGTACAACGGTCGCCAGTTTTGTTAGCAATCTCCAAAAGGCGCTCCCAACGGGCATTCTCGGCACGCTCTTCATCTGAACCTTCGGGGATGCCGGGATTCAGGTATTCCTGCATCACTCTCGGGTAGAAACGCGAGATGACGTCGACGGTCGACGGGTCGGGCTCACCCTGTGCACCTTCGTAATGAACGGGACGCGTGGGATCGAACTCGTGCAGCCAAGCGGACATCGCTGCCTGATTCGGTCCGTAGCCGCTCTCGTTACCCAGGCTCCAAAAGATGATGCTGGGATGGTTCTTGTCGCGCTCGGCCATGCGGATGGCTCTATCAAGGAAAGCGTCACCCCAGTCGGGTGTCGAAGCCAACGTGCCGCGCAGACCATGCGTCTCGCAGTCGGCCTCGTCCATCAGGTACATGCCAACAGAGTCGCACAGCTCATACCAGCGGGGACAGTTGGGATAGTGAGCCAGGCGGACGGCGTTGATATGAGCCTCCTTCATCAATTGCAAATCTTGCTTCATGCGCTCGTCAGTCATGACGCGAGCGGTATATGGATCGTGCTCGTGGCGGTTCACACCTCGTATCTTTATCGCCTGACCGTTAATCAACAGTTGTCCGTTGCGAATGTTGATCTGGCGGAAGCCGACCTGCAGGCTTGTCGTTTCTATGTTGCGCCCAGCGGCGTCCTGTAGTTCCAGTCGGAGACTGTACAGATTAGGCTCTTCGGCCGTCCACAACTTGGGCTTTGCGACTGTCATCGTCATCCGTTCAAACTTCCTGTGGCCTCGCTGCGGAAACCATTCGTTCATACGGGCAGCTTTGTGCTCGAGGTCGATGGTCTCGTTCACTGCAACCGTGTCGCAGTTCAGGCTAGTCTTGCCGTCCATGAGTGTTGCTACAAGCCGATAACCCTCGCCCGTTTCCCCGTTATAGACGGAAAACTGTGGGTTAATAGCCAACAGCCAACCATTCTTCTCTTCCGTCGTCCTGACAGCCACATCCCGCAGTCGGATGTCAGGCGTATGGTACAGCAAAACATCTCGATGAATGCCGCCGAAACGCCAGAAGTCCTGATCCTCCAAATATGAGCCGTCGGAGTATTTATATACCTCAACGGCTATCTGGTTCTCACCGCTTTTCAGGTACTTCGTGACGTTGAATTCCGAGGGCTCCATCGAACCTTGCGAGTAGCCTACACGCTTGCCATTCACCCAAACATAGAAGGCAGACATCACGCCCTCGAAGCGTAGAAAGGTCTGACCACTCTCCCAAGCAGCAGGTAACATAAAGGTGCGCTTGTATTGCCCCGTCGGGTTACGCTCCACGTAGGTTGTCCAATCCTTCTTGGGCTCCTTCGTCACGTAAGGCGGATCAATCTTAAACGGATAGCCAGCCGAGACGTATATCGGCGTACCATAGCCGTTGACCTCCCAGACTGCGGGAACAGCTAGCGTCTTCCATGTGCTGACATCATAGTCGGTCTGGTAAAAGTCCATGATCATCTCGTCCGGTGTCTTCGTCCATCTGAACTTCCAGTCACCATTCAGACAGAGCATCCTATCGCCCTTGTTCACGCCATAAGGAATGAAGTAAGCGCGGGCGGGTTCCCGATTGACTTGCAGCACGTGGTTGTCCTCCCAATCGTGGTGAACCTGTGCTTTGCAGAGGGATAAATGACAAATGATAAATGATATTGCAAATAGGACTTTTCTCATTGTACTTCCAGTTCTTTAAATTCTATGTCGTTGCTATCTATGTGTAGCGTATAGGTGCCTGCATTAATCTGGGTACCTGTGGTGGTAGACAGCATCTTAAACTTATTGGGTGTCGGGGGGAAGGTGACATCCCTGTCAACCAGTACTGTTCGCTTTGAATCAGTGATGGTCATGCGAGCCTTCACGGCATTGCCCGTTGTGTTCTTGTAACGGAAACGGAGGGCGTACTCCTGACCTAAGCCTGGCTTGATGATAAACTGATTACCCTTGGTGGGTTGGTAAATGCTGGCAGGACGGGCTTCTGTGTCCTGAGGCATTTCCTCCTTGGGAAGTTTGGCAATGGTATCGGTGTCAAAGTAGCGCCAAGAGGTTGCTGTGCGTTGCTGTGGCACAGCGACATACTTAACATTGGCGACAGCAATGCCACAGATGAGGGCTTGACCAGCCTTGACCTCTGGGAAAGAAATGCGGATGTGCCCAGCTTTTGCCTTGGCTGTTACCACCCGTTTCAGTGCTCCACAATATCCAGCTTCAGCCCATGGGTCTAGGTCGTCAATGACCGTTTCGCCATTGATGTCAACGTCGAATATCCTAAGTCCTTCGTAGTCGTCCTTCTCACCGCCATTCCGTCCGTGCCAAGGTTCTACGAAATAAAGTTCCACGCGGTATTCTCCGTCAGGAACGGGCAGGTCGTACCACAAACGATGACGACCAAAACGGAAGAACTGGAACAGTTCGTCGCTCATGGTGCCATGAATATTCTCTGTGATATGGCGTTGGCTGGCCTGATAAGGATGCATGCCAAAGTCCTGACCCCAAGAGTGGCTGTAGAGCGTGTCGTCAGCAATCCATTGCTGGCCAAACTCATCGACAAAGGCATCACCACCACAGTTGATTCGGTAGAGGTAATGATAGCCTTCAGCGCCTTTAACCAAATCGCGGTTTCTATCCGCAGCGGTCTTGTGGTCGGTGGTTTTCCCACCGACGTACCGTTCGCGGTACATGTAATAGGCTGGCGTCGGCTCTTCCCAAACAGTAGCGAGACCCTTATAGTTAATGGGTCCGATCTTGTCGATACGACGGTAGGCGCCATCGGGCTGATTACGACCAGGATTATCGTGCGAAACAAATAACCACTGGAAATGACCGCAGACGCTGTCCTGAGCACTCTCAGCCAAGCGGGCCTTGGTCTCCAGCAGTTTGGTGAAACTTTCCTCGCTATATTTTTCTTCACCATGTAAATCTATCGTCCTCCATGCCCCATATTCGCCATTGAGCAGCTGCTCTGGGCGTTTCAGTTCATTATCGTAGTTCTCCGCACTGCCGCCATACGTGCCGCTCCAGTTTTGGATGACATTCCAATCGGTTCCCTCGCCGCCGTTGCAGGTTGTGATAGCCCGTTGGTCGCGACAAGTGGGATCTAACTGTCGGATGATTGCTGAGCATTCTTCAGCAAATTCCTTGGGCAATACGCTCTCGTTTTGCAATCCCCAAAGGATGACGCTTGGGCTGTTGCGGCGTTCCTTAATCCAGCGTATCATGAGGCGTTTGAAGTTCTCGCGGAACTCAGGTGTATCGTACCAGATATGAGCAGAGAACTGGCTCCAGAACAGCAGGCCCTGTTCGTCAAGCAGCTGTTGATAGAGTAGGTTGTGCGGCTGGTGGGCCTCGCGGAAAGCATTGAAACCAGCATTACGAATCTGCTTCACTCTGCTCCGGATCTGTTCTGGTGTAAAAGCGTGACTATTACCCAAGATGTGCTCGTATTCGCAGGTGCCATTGATAAAGACGGACTGGCCGTTCAGGTAGAAGCGGTTATCGCCATTTTTACGCAATACTGGCCACGAAATATTTCGGATGCCAAACGGCGTTCGTACCTCGTCAAAGGTAACGAGGGCAGGTTCGGCGTTGACGTCACCATCCTTGTGGTCTGGTCGCTTCAACATCGTCGTGAGAGTATAGAGATATGGATCGTCAAGACACCAGCGGTGAGTGTTGGTGATGGGTGAAACTTGTCGTATCGTGCGTGTCTCTCCAGGTTCGAGTCGTAAACCCTCCGATAAGCGGAATGCTGTCTTACCATTGGCGAAGGCGAACTTGTTGACGAGTTCAATTGTCTGTGGGTTGGAGGTGTAGTTTTTGACTTCTGTCTCGATAAATACGGAGTCGCAGGCAGCATTGTTCCAGATGTGCACACCAAAAGGTTCGATACGTACGGCATCAGTCTCGATGAGGCTGACGGGACGGAAAATACCAAAGGGTTGCGAACCTTCGCTAAACCCCCATTCCGACGAACAACCACCACAAACCCAAGGCGAGGCCGTCTGCATGGCAGGATGGTCGACGAGAACCTTCAGATTGTTCGGACCATTGCGTAGAGCATCAGTCACGTCGAGTGTCCAAACGGTACGTCCCACGAGTTCTTTGGGATATTGATGACCGTTGAGGGTGACGGTGGCATAAGTGCCTACGCCTTCGAACTGCAGGAAGTAGCGTCTGCCAGATAGTTTGTCAGCATGAAAGGCTCTATCGTATGTCGCGCTTCCGTGCAGATTGCCGTGGCGCAGCTGACGATAGCCGTAGTAGTCGTCGAAGTTATGAGGAACGTTGACGGTTGTCGCGGTGGAGTCACGACCTACAACCATGGCCTGCCAACCGTCGTTGAGGTTGACGATATTGCGACGGCCTTTGCGCTCTGGCTCAGGGAACCGAACTTCTGAGCGGCCCATCGGTACGCTGGTGGCAACAGCGATGCCTCGTTGCTGGTCGTTGTTGACAGCACAGTAGAAATGATAGACCACGCCATCGTGTTTGACGACATAGCTTTTGTGGGCAAACATCTCGTCATAAGGCTTCGAAGGGATAATGAGGTCTTCACCATCCCATGTCTGCCAGTGGATGAGGTCGCGAGAGACAGCAAATGTATTGAAGGCATTATATTTGCGACTGGGGTCGTAGGCCTTGAAGTAGAACATCACATAGAGATCATCCATCTTAGCAATTTGAGCGTCGCCAGTAATGATACCACCTACTTCGTTGGCAAAAACGGGGTTGCCGTCGTAGCGTTTCCATTTTTTGAGGTCATTGGATAGAGCGATGCCAATGCGTTCAGCCTTCAAATCATTCTTGGGGTTGATACCGCCTGCATTATAGAACATCACAAAGCGCTTACCCAATGTCTTGGCAGGGTCGTCATAGATGGTACTCTTATATTGCACCAATTTTTCCCACCACTGCGCATCCTTGTCGTTAATGCTGAGCAAGGGCTTATTGGCACTCTGCCATTCGTAGGCTTTCGTAATGTCTGCATCCGTCCATGCCATGCCGATATTCAGCGGTTCACGCACGGCTTCGTAGCCAGTACCATGACCACCAATATAGGTCATCCAATGCTTATTCTTGTATTTTGAAATACCATAGCTTCCGTTCCAGGTCCAGTCGATAAGGGCAGGGAAACCGCCACGTTGGTTCATGTCCCAGCCATCGTCCTTATAAGAAAGAATGCGTCCCTTCGTCGTCCAATGCAATAGGTCATCACTTTCCGTCAGCCACGTCTCGTAACCACGTCCGTCGAGACCGTCCTTGCCGTTATAGACCACGTAGGTCATCAACCATTTATCGCCAACGCGGAAGACCGTAGGACAGTCTATTTTGTGGTAGTTGTCCGTAGGTGCAACCACCATGCCGTACTTATAGGGCGTACGTACCTCGTGGTAGATGCGCTGCATCTCCTCCTGAGAAATCTGCTGACCATAGGCGGCTGATGTCAGCAATATCCATAAGAATAATATACCTTTTCTCATGTCTTTACTTTTGGAATAGCCAGTCTACTTCGCTTGACGGACCACTGAGGCCGCAGTCACGAGGCTTGATGTTATCGCTGGTAAAGCCTGCAACCATTAGGATCCCTTTGGGCAACCGTAGTGTATGTCGACCAGCAGGCAGTGAGTAGGTGTGGATATTCACTTTTGGCATCTGTACAATACTGATGGCGTTCGACAAGACAGGTTCGGCCTGACCGTACTCATTACCTGTGGCGTCAATCTCCAACTTAGGAGCCTTGGCCCACTTGGGATCGTCATCCTTAAAGAGACCAACAAGTACTTTGACTGGTTTGTCGCATTCGAAAGCGATGGTAGTACCGACGATACGTGTGGTGTCGCGGTTCAATACCAAGGCTTGCAGACCAACTAATTCTGGTGCCAGACTGTCAATGGGTGTATCCGGACGCTTCTCGAAAAGGACTGCACCTTTCTTCAGTGTAACGGTAGCACCGCTATACTTCACATTTACAGGTTTAAGAGGATTAATCAGAACATCCGTTTGGGCCACGGGATGCTTCAGCCTCTCGATATTTGCCTTGAAGGCATCAAGTTCTTCTTGATAGACCTTAGCCAGTTCGCTCCACGTCTTCATCTTACCGCCATCGCCACCAACGGGAATGCGTCGTTGTGCCGTCTGCATGGAGTTGGCATAGAGATACCACTGGTCAGTCATGCGACTCAGGTCGTACCAGATGCTGAGGCTCTGTTCCAACCATTTCTCGGCAGTCTCCAGATGGCTGATATCCTTCGTCCATTTATACCGTAACACTTCGGCAGCCGCGCGTACTTTCAATTGAAAGGCTTTGGCAAACGAAGCATAGCATAGAAAGTCGTTCCATACGCGCTCGAATTCATCAGCATGACGTGTCGGCTTCATGGCGATCGCACCCATCTCTATTAAAGCTCGGTCACCGTGGTTTACGCATTGGTCAACGATATCAAAAGGCAGCTCACCTACGTGCGGTTGTCCTTTACATTCCTTTTCAATATATTCGATAAGTTTTTCACCCTCTGGTCCACAACTCTCGTAGAAACCTGGGTAGATGGTGTACTTATAGGGATTGACCAGTTCGCCCATGGTCATGCCAAGTAGCAATGTCTGGCGATTGCCCTCCGTTATGCCAAAGCGACGCAGTAGTTTAGGAGCTATCTCGCCCGCCTCGTCGTATGCATTTAATAAGTGACCAGCGGCAATAGTGTCGATTCCATAGTATTCTGCCAATTCCTTCTTCCAATAGGTTTTGTCGTTGCTACGTTGCTCATTCCATGCGTAGCGCCCCCAAGCCTGATACCACATCCAGTCGCGGTCTAATTGCTTCAAACGTTCACCATTGGGAAGTTTGTCGGCGGTATAGGGCCAGTCCCAATAGGAGGCTTGCGGATAGAGGTGCAAGCCTTTTGAGTGGTGCACACGATGCATGGCCTGAACGGTTTTCTGAATGAACGCAGGTGACGACCAGCGCCAAGGTTCGAGATTGGCAAGGATATGTACATTATCAATATGTACAGGGGCAGTGGCAGCCAACTGCCGATGTGTCTCACCCCACGGACCGCCAGGTTCGTAAGTAGTCAGACTTTCACCTGTATATTTCGACATCGTGTAGATGTTGGGATACAACGGTAGTGACTCTTTCAGCACCAAAGGTCCATCTGTGTCGTGCGAGCGAAGCACAACAGGGGGGATATCTGTACGACCGCTGGCCTTCAGTCCGTCTTTAATACCTGGTATAATGGTTTCCTTCATCCATGTGACGTCGTCCTCAATGGTTGCCATTGCCTCGCCTAAGCACACCAACAGCCCCACATTAGGATAGTTCTCGATGAAGGTGGCAATGCTCTTGCGTGTATAGTCGCTAATCAGCGGTGTGATAGGACGATGTCGATCCTGTGTCTTCAGTCCGTAATGGTCAGCGAAAGGCTTACTCAAGATAATATTATAGAACATTTGAATAACCCAGATGCCTCGATTGTCAGCCTCATGCGTCAGGAACGAGAATATTTCCTCGTTCTTCTTGAAGGTCTCCTCGTCTACCTCTAATGCAAAGGGATAGTCCTTCAACTTCACCAACGATGCAAAGGGATGACCATTCCAAAGGTAGAGTGAGTTCATCTTATTCTCTACCATCATATCGAGGTACTTGATCCACTCTTCCTTATCGTAGAACCAAGGGAAATTCTCAGGTGTATAAGGATATTCATAAACGGTATGGCCTGGCAGGTACACTGTCTTCTGCAATCCGATGCACGTGCCGCGCATCACCATTCCTGGAGTATCTGTGATGGGGTGTTGTGACAGAATCGAGACGAACTGTGAAAGAGAACCTGCTTGATGGATGCGCTTAGATAGTTCCACACACCCATAGATGACACCTGTAGCGTCATTTCCTGTCACAATGATGCCTTTTTTGTCTTTGGCTATCGTGTAACCTTCTGCTGTTCCATTGTTCGCGTTTGAAAGCGTTATCGTGAAGTCCGCTTTCTTTGGGCTGACGGTATAGCCCATCTCCGTTAACTTCTTCTGCAGGTATTCAGTAGCGTACTGCTCGCGTGCTGATGCTTTCTTTCCTGTCTGGATGCTAACTCGTTGTGCCATAGCCGTAATGGCAAATAGGGCGATAACAGCAATGACTGTAATTCTCTTCATTATTTAAGTGGTTTTATGATATAAATTAGGGTAACTGAGCAGGATCGATTTCTTTGTAGGCTATACGCAGTCGTCGCCAAGTGTAGACAGCATGTAGTTTGCCATCACGGCCTTGGATGATGCTGGGGTAGGAGTACTGGCTGATGGGTGAATCCTCCAGTGTCAGCGCATGATGCCAATGGTTGCCGTCTTTGCTGATGGCGATAGAGAGTGGAGTGCGCACACCTTTTTTCGTGCCAGGGAGCGAGGCGAAGTTGTTATAGATAAGCACATGACGACCGTCTTGCAAAGTAACGGCATCGGTTCCACTCTGGTTGTTGGGAACATCCAATAGCGTAACGTTTGTCCAGGTGTCACCATTGTCGCTGGAGAAGGAAGTACCAATGCGTCCGTTGCGAGTACGCATCAGTACCTGTAGACGTCCATCCTTGAGTTTCAAGATGGAGGGTTGGATGCAGTCAATGGGGTGACGTCCATCCTTGGTGGCTACGCCTCCAGCATCGGGGGCCTCGATGTCTTCCTTAGCAGCTGTAGAAGAAGCGCTTCCAGCTTTCATATCTTCTGTACGCATGGCCAATTCTGCCTTGATGGGACCTACGTATTTCCATTCCTTCTTGGCAATGTCGTAAATCTCCATATGGAATTTCCAACCATTGTCCTCCGTACTCGAGGGACAAAGCAGACGTCCGTTGATGATTTCTGGCTTATTCTTAATAGGTCCAAGGAATCCTTTAGGCAGGGGTTCCTTATCGCTCCAGGTCTTGCCTCCGTCTTTCGATTTGCAGAGCCATCCAGTCCAATCGGCAACTTTGATACCCACCTTGAAGAACAACCAGAGTTCGCCATTAGGCATTTCGCAGATAACAGGGTTCCAGCAGGCCTTGCGACGCTGATTAGCTGAGGCAGATCCACGATGCACAGGCCCTTCAGTGGCAGGGGTAGTCTCAGGAGTGATGCCTGCGATTTCGGCATTCTTTGTCCCAAGGGTAAAGACTCCATCAGCAGCAAGGATGGGTTCGCTCCATTCCTTCTCACTTTTTTTCTTGATGTTGACCCAGATGCAGACATCAGGATTACGCTCGTGCTTGCCTCCGAAGTAAGTGGCAACGAGGTCGCCCTTCTTGGTTTCTACGATGGTGGCAGCATGGCACTGTGGGAAACTGGCTTGCTCATACAAGAACTCATCTTTGGTAATAGCAGGCGAAGTCGTGGGAATGTCGCATGAGAAATGATACTTGCCTGAACCTAGGGTCTTGATAGTACCATCAGGCAGACAGATATCAGCTGTGGTGTTGCAAGGAATGCGTACGTCCCATTCCACATGTTGCAGGGTCTTTTTCCAATGGCTCTCAATGGTGCCGTAGGGTGAATCGTAGCTGACATAAGTCCATGGGCAATCTTGGATGGTAAAATCGGGCTTGAGAACAAAGTGCTTATAGGCAGAGGTTGAGCCTTGGCTTATGGAACCTTGACGGATACCACCCAGATACTGGTAGCACCATGTGATGAGGTCGCCCAACAACATGACATGATTGCTGCTATTCATCTTGGGACTGGCCTTGTCGCCATTCCATAGTTCCCAGATGGTGGTAGCCCCGTTCTCTGCCATATAGCCCCATGAAGGATAGCTATGTTGGGTGGCTATCATATATGCTATGTCGCTGAAGCCATTGTCGCTGAGAGCTCGCAACAACCATGAGATGCCAATGACACCACACGGCACGTGGGCATTGTTCTTCAGGATGATGTTCTCTACCACATTCTTCGTCACCTCTTGACGATATTTCTCTGGAACGATGCCAAACGACAGTGCCAACAAGTTAGCAGTAGCGGTATTGTTGCCATAGAAAATGGAGTCAGGATAGAGCGTATGACCAGGAGCCTGCGAGGTGCCTTCCTTAACCGTTAGGAATTTCTTATTGAAAGCCTCCGTCATCTGTTTGCGGATGGGGCGCCAATAGCTCACCTCGCAGCCCCACTGCTCCATCAGTTGCAGTGTACGGATGATGTAGGCCGTGGAGATGAGTGTGACATCCGTTTGTCGTGCTGGGTCCTGCGAGTGGATGAGTTCCAACTTTTCAGGAGGTACGCACCAGTCGGCATATTTCCCGCAATGGATGATACCGTCCTTGGAGTATTCCTCAATGATGTGCTGTACCCACTTCTTAATGGCAGGATAGCTCTTGTCGATGGCCTCGCGATTGCCGTATTGTCGCCACAGCATATCACAACCAAAAGGTAACGCTGCTGCCCAGGCCACATCGTCACTATAGTAGTTCCAGAAGGCAGGTGCTACGTCAGGGATACAACCATCCGTCCGCTGGGCTTCGCAAATATCACGCATCCATTTGGTATAAAGTCGCTCGTTGTCAAATAAGAACGACTCACCCAACGACCCCATTGTTCTGTCACCTAGCCAAGGCTGGCGTTCGTCACGTTGCGGACAGTCGACAGGCATGCCTTTGTAGTTATCAAGGATGCCCCACCAAGCATTTTTCATCACTTTATTCAGGATGGTATCAGAGCATTCGAAATGTCCTGTCGTTGCCATTTCATCAGCCACTACTTCTGCCACGAAATCGTCCTTTGTTGCATTCTTCAGTCCGATAATCTCTGCATACTTAAACCCATGATAGACGAATGTTGGCGTCCACCAGCGTCCATTGCCTTCCTCACCATTGCAGATGTAAATGTCGGTAGAGCGTGCATTGCGGAAGTTCTCGCGATAGAGTGTGCCGTTGGTATTTAACTTTTCGGCATAAACGATACGGATGGTGTCGCCCTTCTGTCCTCGAACGCGCACCTTCAGCCAGCCTGCTATATTTTGCCCGATGTCAACGATGCTTCCATTAATGGATGCTGGCTGTATTTGTTGTAGCACCTTCATGCCTGGCGTCATCTGTGCACGAAGATAAGCCTGCGGAATATCCGTCCGCTCCACATTCAGCCATTTCGAATCGTCATAGCCAACCTCGCTCCAACCTTTCATCTCCATGCGGGCGTCATATTCTTCGCCGTCGTATTCGTTATTGGCACGAATTGGTCCATTGGTCGTTACCTTCCATCCCTTGTCATCAGTCTGCAAACGCTGCGTCGTTCCGTCGGCATATTCCACAATGACATTAATGCGACACTTAGGGTAGCCAAATGTATGAATTTTGTAGGCTTTGTGTTGCTGCATGGGGAAATAGCGACCATTGCCCAACGCAATGCCGAGGCAGGTCTTCTTTGTCATTGCTTCCGTCACATCATATGTGTTATAATAGATGGTCTTGCGATAGTCGCTGGGTACAGGCGTCAGCACTCTGTCGCCCATGCGTTGGCCATTGACGTAGAACTCATGCAGTCCGATGCCTGCAACATAGGCGGTTGCCCGCTTTATTGCTTTGTCCTTCAATGAAAACTCCTTGCGTAGATAGCGGGCAGCCATACGAGTGTGCATACCACGCTCTTCGCCAGGTAGCAAACGTTCCAAGCCAATCCAGTAACCACTCCACTTTCCTTCGTGTAGCAGTCCGACACTAAAGCATTCGTCGCTGCTCCACTCTGATTCACCAACGGTAGTCCATACCTTAACTCTCCAAGTGCATGCGGTATTGCTCTGTAACTGCTTGCCGGCATATTGTATCCATAGCTGTTGGTCGCTCTCTACCTTACCAGTGTTCCATACTTCACCCTTGTTGTCGCTAACAATAATCTGGTAGGCCGTCTGCCGCACATTCTGCTTGTCGCTCGTTATCTGCCACGAGAAACGAGGCTCAGCTGTATCGATACCTAGCGGCTTTTCTAGATTCTCCACCCGCAGGTTTACGACGCTGACGTCAGGTTTTACGACCTTCTTCTTTGCTGCTGAGACTGTCAATGGTAGCAGCGCCAGCAATATTATAAGGATTCTATTCATTCAAGTCCCTCTCTTTCGCTTTATATCCGTCTGGCGACAGTTCTGTCTGGTCTTTCTTCAGATAGTCTTTTGTGCTGTCTATAGCAATGAGTACACCATCCTCCACACGGGCTGACTGTGGATGATAGCGGAAGGTGAGTACCTTGTTGTCAAATTCACCAAGATACTTCAGCTTGCCAGTGGCAGCAGTCATCCACCACACATTCTTCTTTGTACCTGAAATCTTCGTCAGGTCGAGCTTCATGTTGTTATTGTTGTAGTTGTAAACCAGCAGATAATCGTTACCTCGTGTAGCAATCAGGCGGTTATACTTCTCACCGTTCTCCTGGATAATACTCTGGTCGGGTACTCGTTCAAAGTAAGGGAACGATAGCATCAAGCGCTTCAGGTATTGCATCTGGTTGTAGCCAGGATCCTTCAATCCCTGATACCACGCCTTCACGTCACCAGCATCACCATAGCTTGTCGGATAGCCTGGCTTCAGCATCTGCATGATGGCGTTATGTCCGTAGGTATGTCCGCAACTGCCAGCAAACACGCTCCAATAGGCATAGCGGCGCACGTCGTAGTCCTGCCAGCGAGCCTCGTGTGGGTCATGCAGTCCCATGGGGATGTCCTCGTACGATGGCTCAGCATCCAATACAGGCTTGATGGGATTATACTTCCAGGTGGAATCGACATACATCCAGTTGTCCTCCTCCGTATTGTCAGGAATAGGGTAGTCGGCATTGCCCATGCGCTGTCCATAACGACGGTGTCCGCTCTGGAACGTGTGAAAATCCATCCACGAGGCCTTACTCCACCATTTGGCTGAGGTATAGCGTCCACGGGGATGATAGGTCATGAGGTGGTTCTTGTCAATCGACTTGATGGTGGTAGCCAGTGCTTCCCAAACTTCAGGCTTGATGTCGCCCTGAATATCGCCACCCATAAACCAGATGATGTTGGGCTTGTCCTTATAGCGGTTGGCAAGGAACGTACCATATTTCTTGGCATCCTCGACACTCAGAAGACCAGCTTTTACCAGTCCGCCCCAGATGCACACCATACCGATGTATATGCCATGCTGCTGAGCCATATTGACGATGTAGTCCATGTGGTCCCAATAGCCGTAGACACCCTTCTGGTTGATGTTTTTGAAGTTCCAACCATCAATATTAGACATCTGTCCATAGATGTTGTAGGCAGGAACACCGTCGATGGTTTGCACTTGAACAACATTATAGCCAGCCTTGGCGCACGACTGCAGATACCACTCTGCTTCTGCCCTGTCTAGGCGCTCAGGCAGTAGCCAACCCGTCTCGCCCAACCAGAAGAAAGGCTGTCCGTTCTCAAACTGCAGATAACGCTGGTTATCCGATACCTTCAACTTGCCATTGTCCCATGGCTTACCTGCCTGTGCCGAAACCGTCAGCAGAGCAAGGCTTAATATCATCAATAGTTTCTTCATAGCTTGTTTACGCGTATATATAAAATAAGACTGACGAACAAGCGTTTTGTCGTCAGTCTTATTCTTCTAACTCCTCCTAACTTCTTCTAACTCCTTACAGCTGGTACTCCAACATCACCATTGAGTAAGGCTTCAGGTCGATATCGAACTTCTTCTGAGCCTTGATAGTCTCCTTCTTGGGAGCGATGGGTTGCTTTTCGAAGTTGTTTTCGTCGTTGGCATTACCCTCGAGCACGGTTTTTACGCAGGTCTTCTTCAGGGGGAAGCGGCTTAAGTTGATGTCTGCCTCCTTCTCCTTATCAGAAGCGTTCACTAGCTTGACATACAGCTTGCGGGTTTTCACGTTCAGAATGACGCTCTGTCCGTAGTGTACATTCTCCTGAGGCTGGATAACACCCTTTTCGTCGCCCTCGAACTGTACGCAGTCGCCATAGTAGTACTGGCCGCTTGACTGTCCGAACAACTGCTGTACATAGTAGCTGCAAGTTGGGAAGACGCGCTCATTGTCGAAGTAGATCATATCGGGATTCCACTGAGTACCGTTCTTACGGGCAAAGAGAGGTGCGTAGGAAGTCATGGCTACGACATCGGCATTACGCTCTACATGCAACAGATATAAGCCCTCAGCCAGTGCATCAATCAACTTCTTGTCCTTGGCGGCATATTCACCCAGATAAACCTTCGTCTTGCGGTCGCGAGGATAGTTATCGTACTGACGCTTGTTCAGGAAGTATGTGTTGGGCTCATAGTAGTGCTCGTCGAGTATTGGCATAGCGAGCTCGTCAGCCAGTTTCCAACCTGCTTCATAGTCGGGGTTGTCCTTGTGAGAGCCAGGACCAGCGGTGCCTACGATGACAATCTCAGGATGTGCCTTTGTGACACGCTCGTAAATATACTTGAAACGCTCAATGAACTCGGGCGAAATTTTCTCCTCGTTACCAAGGCCGAGATACTTCAGACCAAAGGGCTTGGGGTGACCAGCGTCAGCACGCATCTTGGCCCATTTGTTAGTGGTGGGGTCGCCATTGGCCCACTCTATGAGGTCGATGGCCTCGGCTACCCACTCATCCATCTGGTTCATGGGAACAACGTCCTGAGCTTGTTTGGGATACATGTTCCAGCCACCATTAGCACCCTGACAACTCACACCGCAAGGAAGGATGGGCAGAGGCTGCATGCCGAGATCCTCACAAAACTGGAAATACTCATAGTAGCCCAGTCCCATGCTCTGATGATAACCCCATGTGTTCTTCAGGCCGCGACGCGTCTCCTTGGGACCAATAGTGGTCTTCCAACGATAGGTGTCCCAGAAACCGTCACCACCACCGTGTACGACGCAACCACCAGGAAAGCGCATGAACTTAGGCTGGAGGTCGGCCAGAGCCTGAGCAAGGTCTTTACGAAGACCGTGTCCCTTATAAGTATCTTGAGGCATCAACGATACCATATCAACATCCATATCGCCATCAGTCAACATCAGAATCTGAAGAGCAGCATTTTTGCTGTCGGCATTGGGCGTCAGTACAGCCGTATATTTTTTCCAATTCTTAGCATCGGCCGTGATGTTGACATCAGTCAATAGTTTGGGGTCCTTGCCCCAGCCCTGAGGTTCAACGAGGGCGACGCGAATCTGCTTGGCAGCACCGTAATTGCGAAGGAATACAGAGAAATCGTACTTGGCACCGGCTTTTACGTTAATGCCGTCGTAGCCGTTGTTTTCGATACCATAGCCTCTCCAGCCCTTGAAGTCGTAAAACTCCCTTGTACGCTCTGCGTGCAGTTTCATGTAAGTGGGATTGTTAGCATGAATGCCTTTGTCCTTGCAAACCTCCAGCAGACCGAGGGAGTGACCAGGTCGTACCACCTTCCAGGCAGTACCAGCTCCCCAACCGTCTCTCTCAGCAGGCGAGAACTCGAACGAACCGTTCTGGATGAGTTCAGCATAGAGTCCACCATCAGCACAATTGTTGATGTCCTCGAAGAAAATGCCAATTAATTCGTCACTAATTGCCTTACCACCCTTGGGGGCTTTCATGGGCTTCTGGGCATTGAGTCCCAGCGCAGCTGCCAACAAAAGGGCAGCACATGTTGTTAATCTTTTCATAATGTTTTAGTGGTCGTTTAGAATGATTTCTGTATGCAAAGATACAAACAAAATTCTAAACGACCACATGCGTAGGGCTAAATGCTACAAATAAAAAAGATTTTGCTACATTTCTGCTATCGTAACAAGTACTCTTGCCCTGCCTTCGTGGTTAACGTATAGAGTCCTTGCTTCTTATCGAACTTCAGACCCTTACCTCTCAGCTGTGTGTTTGAACGTAGTTTGCAGACACCTCCTTGATGGGAACGAACAATGGCTTTGACCAGTTTGCCGTCCTTCCAGTCCATGTCGATTTCGAAACCACCACGAGCCACAAGTCCTTTTACGCTACCGTCTTTCCATACTGTTGGCAAGGCTGGCAGCAGATAGATGAAACCGTCGTAGCTCTGCATCAGCATCTCGGCGATACCAGCCGTACAACCGAAGTTACCATCGATTTGGAAAGGCGGATGGGCATCGAACATATTGGGATAGGTGCCACCACGTTGTTTGACGGTGCCAAAGATGAGGAACGTATCAGCCGTCAGTGTCAACTGGTCTTTAATCAACTTGTAGGCGTGTTCGCCATCTAGCAGTCGAGCCCACGAACAGACCTTCCAACCCATGCTCCAGCCTGTTGAGACATCGCCACGAGCCTCGAGTGACTTACGAGCTGCATTCCACAAATTAGGAGTGTGTGATGGTGAAATCAAATAGGATGGATAGAGTCCATAGAGATGCGAGAAGTGGCGGTGATCGTCCTTAGGGTCATCCAGGTCGTCGAGCCATTCCTGCAATTGCCCCCAACGACCAATTTGCATGGGCGGCAGCTGGGGTAATTGAGCCTTGATGGTGTCTAAAATCTCTAGATTTTTTAGATTGTCTAGATTATCTAGAATCTTGGCAGCCTCAAGGACATTGGTATAGAGTTCTGCCACGATTTGGTTATCCATCGTTACACCAGCATCCAGCGACGTTGGACGCCCCTTGCCGCCGTGTTCTGGCGATTCTCCAGGACAGACGACGAGCCACCCTTTTGTTGGATGCTTCTGGAGCGTCTGCGTAAAAAAGCGGGCTGCATCGAGCATGATGGGGAAATATTGACGAAGGAAAACTTCGTCACACGTGTATAGATAGTGTTCCCACAGGTGACGACAGAGCCAAGCTGCCCCCATAGGCCATAAGCCTGTTTGCGCTCTGTCTACAGGTCCCGTGATGCGCCATTGGTCTGTGTTATGATGCAATACCCAGCCCTCAGCGCCATACATGTCGCGAGCTGTCTGCTTGCCCTGCTCGTATATTTCTCGAATGAGTTTGAACAATGGTTCGTTCATCTCTGTCAGATTCGTGACTTCTGAGGGCCAGTAGTTCATCTCAAGATTGATATTCGTGGTATATTTCGAATCCCACGAAGGGAACATCTTATCGTTCCAGATGCCTTGTAGGTTGGCTGGGTTCATGTTATCTGGCTGAGAAGATGATATCAGCAGATAGCGTCCGAATTGGAAATACGTAGCTACGAGGTGATTGTCAGCGGCAGAATCGCTGACCGTACTGAAACGCTCGATGCGCTTGTTCATGGGCACGCCAGCATAGCGGTCTGATCCTAAGTCCAGCTTTACCCTATCATAATATTTGTGGTATTCCCTTTCGTGCTGTGCTTTCAGCGCATCAAAGCCTAACGCCATAGCCTTGTGCAGACGCTCACGAGACTGTGCTTCTTCGTCACCTGTGATGTCCTTGTAGTTCTTCACGTTGGTGCCAATGGTAAAAAAGATCGTTGCTTCGTCAGCTCCCATAACGCTAATGACACCATTCGAACCAGTAACCTTGCCACTTTTCGTCTGTACAGCCATACGTCCCATAAAGCGCACCTTGCCTTTTAGCCCTTCGTGCTTGCTGGATACACCCAACAGTGTAGCCTCGTTGCCATCCATATTGATGAGCACATTTTCGTGAGGCGAAGTCATGTTGGCTGTAAACGTCATTTTCCCTTTCTCGCTGGCTGTCAAACGGATAGCCATGACGTGATTGCCTCCCAATGGCGTGATGACCTCACGCTCATACTGCACACCATCCACCGTATAGCGGACAATGGTTTTCCCGTTGTCTAAGTCAAGGAATCGTTCATAATTACGATACTCCGTATGTCCTGGCATTGCAATATACAGGTCGCCAAAGGGCTGATAGGGCATACCCATGTTCTTGTCGACAGCACGGGGCATCACCTTTGCTTCAGCCAATGCTTGCGCCTCCTTATATTTCCCTTCGAAAATCAGTCGGCGTACCTCAGGCAACGCCTGCTTGGCATTGGGATTGACAACGTTATTCGGCTGTCCAGCCCATATTGTCTCTTCGTTCAGCGCGATATGCTCAACGGCTGGCGTTCCAAACACCATGCCGCCTATCACACCATTGCCTACGGGCAGAGCCTGCGTCCACGTCTGTGCTGGCTGGTCATACCACAGCCTGTATTGCGCCCTTGCAGGACTAAATGATAAAGTACAAATGATAAATGATAAAGCTATACGCGTCAGTCGTTTCATCGTTTCAGCAGTCTATTCTTTTATTAGAAAGACTGACAGTTTACTTAATTGTCATCAAATAGTCGTGTACCTTTACGGTATATTCTGCCTGATGTGTCTTGTATGACTGGGCATGATCAGCGCCAGATACAACCCATAGCGCCTTAGGTTCAGGCTTGGCGTCATAAAGGCGATGCACCATCTCTGTGGGTACGAAGGTGTCTTTGTTGCCATGAATAAACAGCATAGGGTAGGGGCATTTGGCTGCCTCGTTCAGTGCCGATGCCTCACCGAAACTCCAGCCATAGCGCAGTCGACAGAGTAGGCTCGTGGTGTAAAGCAAGGGGAATGCTGGCAATCCGAACTGTTCTTTTAGCTGTCCGTCAAACTCGTCCCACACGCTGGTATAGCCGCAGTCTTCGATGAATCGGATGTCTTTGACGCCTTGAGGCATCTGCATCGACGATAGCATCATCGTTGTAGCTGCTCCCATTGAGACACCGTGTACCACCATTGTGTCTGTCTGGAACGTCTGCATCCACTGCATGACGTCCAGCCTGTCATTCCAGCCCATGCCGATGGTCTCGCCCTCACTCTTTCCGCTTGCGTGCAGGTCAGGCACCACAATGTTGTAGCCCAGTTCGCGTTCGTACATCCGCCCTAGAAAGAAGAATTTGATAGCCTGGTCGCGCCAGCCATGAATGACGAGAGCCGTTTTCTGACTACCTTTATTTACATAATAGGCATGATGGCGCTCTCCGCTTGCCATCGTGAGGAACGTGTCGCGTAAGGCATCTTTTCGTCGCAGACTGTCTACCCATTCTGCCGTCTCTGGATAATCCTCGTAGAGCTGACGATAGCATGAATCCGCATCCTCTCGCATAGGATCAGGGCTGAGCGAATAGTCAAGCATATAAAAGCTAGCGCCTGTCAAGACGACAAGCAGCACAGCTACAATCATACCGATAACCCATGCGATCCTACAAATTCGCTTCATTGTTTATGCTATACTATTGCCTGCAAAGGTACGATTAAGTGAGCAGAAAACCAAATTTATTTAGGTTTTCTCGAACGAGAGTACCTTCGACGTCAGTCAAAGTTACATATTATGATTGAAAGGACAATGCTTTTTGGACAAAAACTATATTTATATCCAAAGAATCGCTACCAATGATTGATAGCGATTCTTGAGTTTTGGCATCTATATAGAGTCGGTCTATTTCATCATGACCTTCACACTCTTCTGTCCAATCTTTACGATAGAGACACTACCTGGTTGCAGCGTGGTGTTGATGGTTGCAGTCCCGTTCTGGCTAACAGATGTGCCCACCTGACAGCCATTGATGCTATAGACGCCAATGCGCTCGCCATCGTCGCAGCCCTGCACATTGATGGCGCCACCAACGGCCTGAATCAGCACGGCCTGAGCAGGAATGTTAGCTATGCCATTGGTGATACCTTCCGTCTTGGGCTGTTGGTCTATCCAGCAGAGCGTAGCTGTTGCCGTTTCAGAGTTTTCGTAGCCCAACTTGGTGGCAAAAACGCTGATGTTATAGGTCACACCCAGCTGCACATCATTTCCGCTTCCAGCCTTGATGTCCGTATCGGTTATGGAGTATTGGCAAGTAGCACCTTCTGTAGCACAGCTAAACGTTAGTTTTCCATTCTCATAGCTGATGGTAGGCTTCTCGCACTTCTGCGGCTCTGGTATTGGTGGCTCTGGCGTATCACCACCAGGTCCTTCTCCTTCTTCCATAAACACGAAGTCTTTCCAACCATCAGTTGCCTTATACTTATCTATAGTACCCTTCGGAACATATAGCGTTGCGTTATTGAATGTGTTTTGAGAGAAAGTTCTTAAAAGCGATGTCTTTCCTGTTATCGTAAACGGATTCTCTATCAAAGAAATGACAGTTGGAATATCCACTCTGTCGAACGCATTTAATCCAATGCTCGTCACACCACTGCCTATGGTGACAGAGGTAAGGCCAGAGCAATACCGGAACGCCTCTTTTCCAATGCTCGTCACACTGTTGGGGATGGTGACGGAGGTAAGGCCTGAGCAACCCTCGAACACACAATATCCAATGCTCGTCACACTGTTGGGGATGGTGACGGAGGTAAGGCCAGAGCAACCAGAGAACGCATAGTCTACAATGCTCGTCACGCTGTTGGGGATAACCAGATTTGTAATTTCTGTATCCTCGTCACTATAAATATGTTTAGCATAAGTTAAAGGATTAGAGAAAGAACCATCGAACTTGATTCCGTACCATGCTTCTATATCTTTTACAATAACTTTTTTAAGGCCAGAGCATTCATAGAACGCACCACTTCCAATGCTCGTCACACTGTTGGGGATGGTGATGGAGGTAAGGCCAGAGCAAATACGGTATTTGTATGTGTCTGTGTATCAAAGCCTTCCAGACTAAACGGTAGAAAAGTGACGAGGAAATATATAAGGATTGTGGAAAAGATCAAGATTTAACGTTTTTAACTTTTTAAAACCACAAAAAGTGTGACAGAGTGTAGATTATAATCTGTCATGATAACTTACATGGATACTTTAAATGACATGTGTATTGAAGTCTTTGGTTTCAAGAACAAATAATAATCGCTAAATTTTGCATTCCTTCGATATAATCATCTTTATATGTTTTTCAAAATGGCAATTCCCCATTGCCTTCCGTTTCGTCAGGTTCGGTACCCGAATCTTCCTCTGGGGTTTCTATTGCCGTGGTCTCTATCTCTTTCAACACATCATTTATCTGTGCCTGTTCTTCCTTAGAGATGCTTTCGTCATAATCACTGTCAAGTGCTTCGCCAGCCAAGAGAGCCTTGATCATCTCAATATACGAGAATTGCGCCTCTGCGGTGCCCTTGAACATGGTCACCGACACATCGCCGTTTTCGTTCTTCTTGAATACCAGTTTCATATCGCTTAATTGAACTTTTTTAGGTTATACTTCTTTACTCTTTTCTTAATCGATGCCTTGCCACCGTCGGTCTGGTCTGCTATAAGGTCCAGCACCTTCTCTTTTCCAATTTGACCTTCTAGCGAGGCTGAACGGATTGTGATTTTCTTCCCGTCGTTCTTGCAGAGCACAATGGTCTGTGCATCAGCCATCATCGGAATGGTAGCGTTGTGGCTTACCAATATCACTTGCTTCCTGTACTTTACCTTTTTGATGGTCTGCACTAGCGCCTCATTGATATACTTCACAGCCAGGTTGTCTTCCGGCTGATCAATGATGATAGGTGAATTGCCGCCATCATAGCCAAGTATCAAATCCAGCAGAATAGCCGACTTCCAGCCGGGACTCATCTCGTAGAAATTCCTACCGTCCGAAGACACAATCTTATATGAGGTATGGTCGTTTTTCCGCAGGTATTCATAGATATAGTCGCCTAATTCCCTATATGAGCTCACCCTCGGACGCTGTTTGAACTTAGTCTGGTACATATTCTCCGGCATTACATCGTACATATTCCTGAAGTGGTGGTTCAGATACTTGTTCAGCACCTCCATCAGTACTTCTTCGTTAAACTTGAACGTGTTTTCTATGTACAGCGTGTGCCCAGTGGCCTTTACCTCCTTGGTGGTAAACGACTTATTCATCTCGGTCAGTTTCACTTTCTGCTCAGCAAAACTGCGGCTGTATTTCACGTAGTCACGGAGATACCGTATCAGTTTCCTGCGGTTTTGCAAGTTACTTTGGTTCTGTCCCTGCCTTGTTTGCAGTTCTTCGTCCTTCTCATCCTTGCGCGTCGCTATCAGTGCGGCCACATTCTCAAATAGCTCAGCACCCCTTCTAGCCTTTGCGAGTTCCTTCAGTATAGTCTCTACCTCCTTGCTGATATTGCCTGAAAACGGATTCTCGTTTACAAACTTTTCTAGCCCCACCAGATTTTCAACATCGGTATTGTACTCTTCCTCCGGGTAGGCACATTTCTCCTCTTCATCATCCTTGGGCATCAATGGCTGGAAGATGTTTCCTTCCACTTTACCTTTCGTAATCAGTTTGCCGGGATGTGGAATGTCCTTCAGCCAACGCTCTATCTTCTCAATGTTTTCCACGCAGAGTAGCATCTCGTCCACTATGCGTTTCAGGTCTGCCAGTGTTTTGCTAATTTGTCGCTTCACGTTGTCATCGCTCGGAAATGCTTTCTTTAGGATGGGGATCTCGTCTATCGAGGCCTCATCATTCCTGTTCACCAAATCTGCTATAAAGTTCTGGTGAATGTAGTAGGGGTGAATTTCCGATGGGTTCTTTACGTCTATGTTCTCCACTTTGAACTTCGCATATTCCGAATGTTGCAAATCCTGTTCAAAGAACTTGTTCACCGAGTCCACAAACAGCGTTTTGCCCGACGACGAGCCACCTATCACCACATTAAGTCCTTCTGTCAGCTCCACGTCAATGTCTATCAGCTCGTTTGACAACTTCACCTTACCTATGTGGTCGCATTGTATCTGTGGCTTCTCCTTCTGGTAAAACAGTCTCGAACTCTCTGAGAGTGACAGCCTCACACCGTCGTATGTCGGTTCAGCCATCATCCACGTAGGCACGAAAGGCGAAGCCTCACTTGATTTCGGTTCCGGGTAGCGGTTGGAAACATAGTTGTCCGAGCAGGTCAGCAGGTTCACAAACTCCGCTATGCCCAGTTTGGCAAAATACTCTCGTGTCGTTTCCAATCCCTTGTCTTCACGCGCAGTAAAGCCGTCAAACTGGTTGTAGTAGATACTGCGGCTGATGGCGTTATCCACCTGTTCACCTTCATGCAGCGAGTAGTTGAACTGTCCGTGCCTTTGCCCTGCGTGTGGCAGCAGCATAAACTCAAATGGATCGAAGGCATTGATTACCTTCTGTATGTCGGGTATCGACTGGTCAGTTTTGCATGGCAGTTTGTTTGTGTACAGTTTGTCCAAGATGTCGTTCAGCGCTTTAATATTCTCCTCTGTCACATCCAGGTTGAAATAAATGTGGCAGTGGAATGCCTCTACGTCATCATGGTTCTTGATGTGCAGTTCTGCACCCAACAGCAGATTCACCCCGACAGCCTTAGCAGTCAGGTATGCATCCTTGTTGATGGTGTTGTGGTCGGTGAAGCTTATCAGGAACGGTTCGTCGCTATTGTACTCCTTAATCTTCCTCACTAGCGTTGCAACATCATAGTCCGTCGAACGGTTGTTCGCATCGGGATAGGTGTGGATATGTAAATCTATATACACTGGCTGCATGGTTTTCACCTCCTTTCTCTATTCGTTACAACTCTTAAACTCATCCTCAAAGTATGGAATTGCCCCATACTTGCCTTCCAAATAGTTCTTTTCGTAGTTGCTATCTGTCCTAGGCTTTGCCCCATTGTCCAGCGTTATACTCATCATTGGGGTAAGTTTCGTAGAATAGTTCGTTTTTGCCGTCTTTTCTACAAAAACCACCTGATCTCGTCTCAGCAGTTTCTTCGACAGCATATTGGTATCGTGAGTCGTAAAAATCAGCTGGGCTCCGTGAGGGTTCGTTTCTACACAGTTAAAAAGTTTTACAATACGTCGCGACAGCAGCGGGTGCAACTGTGCATCCAATTCATCCACAAACAGCGATTTCCCTTGCCGTAAGGTGTCAACAATAGGCCCAGCAAGATTAAACAGTTTCCTCGTGCCGTCCGACTCTCTTTCATCTATGTCAAAGTCCACCACCCCCACTACTTCACCATCTACATTTATTTTACTGTGCTTTGCATAGGCAACAATGGGTGGGTGTTCTTTCAGCGAGGCCACTATTTCCGCTGGCAGTCCTTTGGGCAACATTTTTTCGTCAATGAGCTCTTGTTCGGTAGTCACTTCGCGGAAGCCCACGTCCATACCGCTGATAAAGTCCAGAATCTCGTCCTTGTAGTCTGTCTTGGTATGCAGCATCTCCTTTGTATAGCGTGAGAAGTCGCTGTCGCGTAAACCCGAAATCACATTGGGCTTGGTTCTGAACCACTCTATCACCCTTTTTGATATTTCCCCACCCAGCTGTGCCGCAAGCGAGATGAAAAGTCTATTGTTATTTAGGGGGATGGTTCCTTCTTTTATGGCCAGCCCTTCCGGATAGTTCTGTTCGTCTATCTCAATCATATCGGGAGTCCGCCTCATCAGTGTTTTCAGCGAACGCTTGGGAAATTTCGCTATCAGCCATTCCTCTTCTATCCGTTGCGCGGTATAACTGAATCCGTAGGTAAACTTGTCGGTACCGTCCACAAATGACATTTCAAATCTCGTTGGCCTCGCCTCCTTGTCCGAAAGCAGAAAGGCATCATACGGTAGCGTTTCGTTATCGTTCAGCCTCACCGAATGGATAATGATACCCCGCATTCTGCCAATGGCCTTGAATACGTTCGACTTACCGCTGGAGTTGGCTCCATAAAAAGCTTTGGCGTTAAGCACACGAGTGTTTGCAACAATGGTGAAGCCTTTGTTGTTCATGTCTTTGATGCCCGTATCAGCCTCAAATGACAGTTTGATCTCTTCGTCTATCGAACGGTAATTCTCTGCAGTAAAGCTCGTTATCATAATTCAATTTTGTGATTTTTGCTCAAACTTTGGATGCAAAATTACACATTTTTTTAAACATACACGAGGAAAAATCGATTTTTCTTCAAATATCTGACAAATTGACAGGGATAAAAAGTCAGTCTGTCAGTAGCAGCCCCGACCGACAAGTTGGCGCAATTTTTGTGAATTTAGCGAAATATCAACAAGTTATCCGCTGACTAAAATTCAAAATGTTTTCGAATTTGAGGTTTTTGCTCAAATTCTAAGAGTTGGCACGGGATTTGTTCCATTTTCTAAATGGTGGACTCGTTCCTGAGCACCGGAACCACCCACTAGAGTAAAGCTCTGCTGTACTGTTCAGACAACAGCGTCTAAAACCATACCTGCTCTATGACATACGTCAAAAACGCAAGTGGTACTTCCAGATGGTCAAAGCCCTCTACAGGTGAGTCATCTTGGTTGGAGTATTGGGAGAAGAAAACGGGTAAAAAGGCTACCCGTTGTGGCGCTACCGATTGCCATTCCACAGGCACCCTTGTTGGCGCTCACGTTCAGAAGGTGTTTGGAGGAAGCGAGCTCTACATCACGCCTCTTTGCACCGGATGCAATCAGCGAAGCGACAACTTCTGGGTTGACACCGAACTGGTCAGAGTACCCAGTGGACAGTAACCCACGCACGGTATGCAACGCCTAAAGTGCTCCGTAGCGGAATCGGAAGGCCACCGCAATGTTTTTCACAATCTAACCCCAACTATTATGAGGAAAGAAATACATATCGTTTCTAATCCAAACAGAGGAGGTTGGGATGCGAAAAGACCGAACACAGACAGGGCTTCAAAGCACTTTGATACGAAGAAAGAAGCAATGGAGTGGAGTCGCGATCTGGCAAAGAGGGAAGGACTAGAACTTATTCCTCATGGCACAGATGGTAAGATTCAAAATCCCAACAGCTATGGAAATGCCCCATGTCCACCAAAAGACACCTGGCATTAACCATTGCTCTTCATGGAGATAGCAGGCCGTTACAGCGGTCTGCTATTTTAAACATCGAGTATCCTTTCTATGATTTATTACTATACAAAAAGTAATATTGGGGGCTACAAAACATATTGTATCTTCACAAATAGCAAAGATTCGTATTATTTACATTCCGCTGTTTGTGGTGAAATATGTTAAAACTTAAATTCTAATGCAAATTTGACCGCTTGCTTATTCGCTGTAGGTAAATCCAAATAATTGAGCCTTCGGATATATTCCACATGCAATATATTTAAAATGTTATGCACACCGACGGAGAATTCCCAGTAAGGATTGTTAGGATTCATTATATAACTACCATCAGGGAAAGGCATCAAAATATTGGAAGAAACATTATTTGTTAAATATGGATTATTCTTATCGGAAAGATTACCCCATAAGCATTTTAATCCCAGACATTCTCTACATTTCATTTTTTTCAGAAGAGGAATTCGGTTAAATAGTTTGCCTTGTAAATCCCAAATGAGTTCCCATGAAAGGAATCTATCAGTGAGAAACTCCATATTATTAATTAGGTCAAAAATATTTTTTGACTTATAAATGCTTACATTCGTTGCTGGCATTATTAGTAATGGGAATGGGACTTGATTCCATTGTATTCCTACTAATAACCTGCTCTCTATACATCCAAAACCCATGGGCAACCAAAAAGGCTTTGTGAGTTCAAACTCTGTATAATTATAGTTGTATTGTCCACCTAACAGACCTTCAAATCCCTTTGTATGCTGCAATCTTATTATTGGCGAACTATAATTGATAGCCCATCGTTGTTGCTTGGTCGTAAGGTGGGTTTCGTCAGGTGCATATCTTAGTCCTATTGTTCCTTCTGAATAACGAATGTATGAAAGCTGCGTTATTCTATCCATCGGTTTGAAAGCGATATTACCTAAAGGTTTTACTTCCTCGGTCTTCGTTTCCCCATACAACTTGAATCCATTCAACCATTCATAATCGAAACGAACAGACTGACGATTATACAGGAACATCTTGTCAATGTCAGTTGTCTTTACAGAGGTAAAAACATTGTCCTTATCAGAATCTATAAATTTATCGCTTGGTAAAGCAACATCGCGCATAGATTCAAATGTGAGTGTGCGTTTTGGAAATTCGTATGGCTGGTACTTGGGACTATTAAAACTATAAATAAGCTGGGTATCGTAGTAGTTTTCTTTTGATTTGAATGCATGAGCATAATATCCCTTCAGAAAAAGATGAGGATGGAGGTTTGCTGTGGTTTGTCCTCCTAATCGGAGCCGCAGACCATCATAGAAATTGCTAGAGACGGTACTGAATACAGGTCCGATGTCGAATTTGCTTGGGGAATACTCACCGCCAGTCTCAATAAAGTTCTCAAACAACATCTTCATTCCTACCATTAGGTACTTAAATCCGCGTATTTTATACATCTCCGTTACCAAGGAATCAACAGCATACTCTCCTCGTGTCATGGTTCCATTCCTATATTTCTCCCAATATAGGAATGGACGTTTTTCGGCATCTATGACACTTAAAATGGATTTGTTGTCGTGCATCAAGGAATCGGGCAATGGGGAAAAGGAATAATCTGAACGTCGAGTATTTCGGATAATGATGGCTTTAGCGGCATTCTTGGTGATTTTCATTTCTGCTATCATATCATCATGTCCCAGGACCCATTCGCCAGTATCTAGAAGCATAAACTCTTGGATGCATCGCATATTGTCTATCCAGTTCACATCGCTACTTTTTGGAAAAGACATTTCACATCTTCTCACTTGATAAGAACCGTCTGCCATAACAAATAATTTCCCTTTGAATCCGAAGTCTTGTTGATTGGCAGGAAAGAAGTCAACCTGATAACAGGAGTCCCGCTCAACAATAACCGTATCGGTGATGTAGTAGTGGTAGAACGTGATGGCATCGCGGCCTATGGGACTGGAAAATGCATGATGCAAGAAACGTATCTCGTTGTCGTAGATATCAATGTCGCAGAAGAAGTCTTTCAGTATGACGTTGATAATTTCGCCCGTCTGAAACAAGTTGCTTACGCCAGAGATGCGATGACCGCGAACAATGTCTTTCTCGAATCTAGGCAACTTGCGATATAGTTTCTCCATCACGGTTTCTTCCACCGTTATGGGGAGAGTCAGTTTGTTGTTGTATTGCGAAACCTCCAGATGGTTGTTCAGCCAAGGACGGTTCTTGAAAATGCCCCTTTGCAGATCTTCCTGCTTCAAATCGTTAAATCCAGCACTTATCTTCTGATAATTCTTATACTGGTAGTAGTCCTTGTTCTGTAAGTCCGTTTTACGCTTGGCAGCAATCACCTTTCTCATGAGTTCTACGGCAGGATTGTCCTTGCGTCGATATTTCTCGCGTTTAGCCTTCACTGTCACCCCTTCCAGTTGCATGGCTTCCGGTTCCATCATGATGACGGCTTCACATGAGCCCTTCTGAAAGACATGTTCCAGACGTTTATATCCTACTGAGGTCACTATGACGCGTTGCACCACATTTTGAGGCAACATGAAACGGCCTTCAGTGTCGGCCTTGGTTAGCACTCTGCCATAGAAGTCACTGACGGTTGCGCCGATGACAGGCTGGCCGTCGGAACTATCAATGATCGTTCCTGTTATTTGCGCTATGGCAGAATGGTTGCTAAAACTTAGCAGCAGAAACAGCGTCAGTATAATATTTCCTGTTAATCTTGCCATTGAAAGTTCGTTCAACCTTCTCTACCTCACTATACAACATGGGTATCTTATATGATTCCAACTTCGATTTCAGGTGTAGTGCCAATGCCTTTCGGTTCAGTCCTTTCCCCTCCTTCATAACTACTAAGAGTTTCAATGCCTTGCCAGTAATTATGTGATCAACAGGTATGCAAACACAGTCTTTTACTTCTGGAAAAGAAAGGGCGGCATCTTCTACTTCTGTAGGAGCCACCTTGAAACCGCCTACGTTAATCACATCATCCTCACGGCCCGTAAGATGCAACATGCCTTCATTGTCAAGCATTCCGATGTCTGATGTATAAAGGACACCATCTTTCAATACAGATGCCGTCCGCTCAGAATCACCCACGTATCCAGACATTAGCGTTTTTCCTTTACATGCTATTAATCCTTTGTCGGTAATCATAATCTGGGAATGTTTCATGGGCTTACCCAAACAACCTACTTCACACCTTCCGTCATTATAATTATAGGTACTGATGATTCCCGTTTCCGTTGAAGCGTAGGTATTGTATAGTCGCGTAGTCGGCAATAATTGACATAATGACATCATGTCGGAATGTGATATGGCTGCGGCACCTGTTTCAATAAAGTCCATCTTGTCCGACAGCGAGGATAGACGCCCTGCCCCTAATTGGATAAGAATACGAATGCTGGCCGGAACTAAGAATGTAGCCATTTTGGGTGCTGGATAATCAAACGCATCAAAGAACTTATTCAGGTCTTTTAAGCCATCTACAATGATGATAGTTGCCCCTAACATGACAATTGGATATATTTTGGATAGACTACCTATATGATTCAACGGACCATTTACTACGAATGCCAATTCATGAGAGAACCCCTGGCCGTCAATCAAATTCTCTGCATCGGCTATGATGGCTTGATGACTAATGATGACCCCTTTTGATTTTCCTGTTGTCCCTGTCGTGTACAGTATGTCTGCTGAGCCTTTTGGGACAGGATGAGGACACAGTTCACTGGAAATCTTTTGGAAAGACAATTCCGACATGTCCTTTTCCATAGGCGCAACGACACATCCTATCAAATGAAGTGCAAAATAGTCAACGAGAAAGTCTATAGAAGAGTTTGCTCTCAGACATACTATCTGGCCATCTCGGAAATTTGCCTCTTTCAGCTCGATGGCTCTTCTTTTAATTCTCTCATGTAGTGCTTTGTATGTACACTTTTCATTATTACACACGACAGCTATTTGGTCTGGGTAAGTTGTCGCATTGCGTTCGATATAGTCCTCTATGGTCATCATGTTATTTCTCTGATAGTTTCTTCTCAACAAGTGCCACGATACTGTCCAGTGTCTTCAGATTCTTTGGTGTTGCGTCTGTAGCTTCCAACTTGATGCCATATTCATCTGAAAGCATCATCAGAATGGTAGTAACGCCCAGGGAATCCAACTCACTGAACAGAAAATCAGAGTCGAAATCAACAAGAGGAAGAGCATCCTCCAACATTTTTCTTATTTTTTCTTTCATATCATTGTTATTTGAATTATTTGAATAATCTTGGCAAAAAATCCACTAAATATTTTCTCCAATTTTCCCAACTATGACCACCATCCGTCTCGTGATAATAATATTTGTACCCCTTATCAGCCAATTTGAGTCTGAAATCATCATTGAGTTTCTTTACAAAGTCATCTTTTCCTACAGCGATATAATATAGTTGAGGAGGTGTTTTGAATTGTTCTTTCAATTTCTCATCAAGATTATTGTATATTGACAAGTCTCCACTACTAATTCCGTCAGTATACGAAGAAATAGCTTCTCCGATTTTACCTTTTGACAAAAATGGGAAAACTGATGCGAAGTCTTCAATGCCTTGAACTATTTTTTCTACTTTTCCTATCTTTTTGTCATCCAATGCGTTGGTAGTTTGAGCAGAAAAAAGACCAACATAATCAAATTTGTCGGGATTATTGGCAGAAATAAATAGAGTATGCAATCCTCCTAATGAAAGACCCGCTATAGCTCTACTTTGTTTTGCCGCTTTTACTCTATAATGAGACTCAACATATGTGACTATATCGGGAACAAAAGCTTTTTCTATCTTTCCTAACATTGATTCGACATTTATTCTTTTTGCTTTACCATCAGAATTAGGATTCTCCCCTGAAGCTGCCGCCATATTTGCAATCCCATTTGGCATAACAACTATCATTGGAACACATTTTTTCTGAGCAATTAGATTATCTAGAATTTCTATTGCCCTGCCAGCCTCAATCCATGCATTTTCATCTCCACCAGATCCATGAAGAAGATATAAGACGGGGTATTGTTTTTGTATATCAATTTTATAGTTTGGAGGTGTATATATACTCATTCTTCTTTTGGGGGTATCCTTAATGGAAGAATCATACCAAATCTTTTCAACATCACCATGGGCAACATTCTGCGTGACATAGTTATCTGCGACACCATCAGTAATAATGAAATAACTAAAGTATGTATCTACGTCTCTAATAGAGTCATTGTTGTTCGGATCTGTCATTCTTTTGCCATCAACTTCAAAATAGTAGGTATACATTTCAGATTCCAAAGGCTGAGTGGTGTATGACCAAATCCCATTTGTTTTTTTCATTTGAAATCGTCCTTCTTTTCCAAACACACCTGCTGGAGTTTTAACAGGAAAAGACTTGGGCACAAAACTTCCTTTTAAGCCTTAATTCCGCAACACTATAGTTTAACATTATTTATAAGTGCCTGAGCAACAAAAAGTTGCCCAGGATTTTGCCATGTCAGAATTTTCA
This sequence comes from uncultured Prevotellaceae bacterium, assembly GCA_902762565.1. Classification (GTDB taxonomy): domain Bacteria; phylum Bacteroidota; class Bacteroidia; order Bacteroidales; family Bacteroidaceae; genus Prevotella. The sequence continues at coordinate 9 of CACWOS010000023.1, read as the reverse complement.
CTTACCTTA